>CAZCEW010000004.1:0-21956 GCA_964497775.1 uncultured Rhodobacterales bacterium | reverse complement strand
GAGGGCTCTGCCCCAGATTGTCTTATAAGAGGGCTCTGCCCTCGGGTCGCGCAGGCGCGCCCCTCACCCGAGGTTATTTTGGAACAATGAAGCGGATATGGACGCGCGGGTGAGGCTGGTCTATCACGGCGCGAGTTTTCTTGAGACAAGGTAGAGTTCATGTCGAGCCACGGCGATCCAATCCCGATGACTTCGCGAAAGTCTGGGCCACTTAACGGCACAGCAAATGTTCCGGGCGACAAGTCGATCTCGCACCGCTCTTTGATTTTGGGGGCGCTCAGCGTTGGTGAAACGCGCATCTTAGGCCTTTTGGAGGGCCAAGATGTGTTGGACACGGGCCGCGCGATGCAGAGTTTTGGCGCAGAGGTGATCTCGCATGGTGGTGGCGAATGGTCGGTGCATGGTGTTGGGGTCGGTGGGTTTACAGAGCCCGATCACGTCATTGATTGCGGCAATTCAGGAACTGGCGTTCGGTTGATTATGGGCGCTATGGCTACCTCGCCAATTGCCGCAACCTTTACCGGAGACGCCTCTTTGAATGGCAGACCAATGGGACGGATCACCGATCCTTTGGCCCTGTTTGGCACGCAAGCCCATGGCCGGTCTGGCGGGCGTCTGCCTTTGACTTTGATCGGCGCGGAAGATCCTGTTGCGGTGCGTTACACCGTGCCGATGCCGTCGGCTCAGGTGAAGTCCGCCGTGTTGCTGGCAGGGCTAAACGCGCCGGGCGAAACCGTTGTGACCGAGGCCGAAGCCACGCGCGATCATACCGAGCGGATGTTGCGCGGTTTTGGGGCTGAGATCTCTGTCGAGCACACGGAGGAGGGCCGCGTGATCGCTTTGACCGGTCAGCCCGAATTGCGCCCGCAAGAGATCATCGTGCCGCGCGACCCAAGCTCGGCGGCCTTTCCTGTCTGTGCCGCGCTGATTACGCCGGGGTCAGATGTGCTGGTGCCCAATATCGGGCTGAACCCAACGCGGGCGGGCTTGTTTGAGACCTTGCGCGATATGGGCGCGGACCTGACCTATGAAAACCCGCGCGAGGAAGGCGGCGAGCCGGTTGCGGATTTGCGTGCCAAGTTCTCTGATCTGCGCGGCATTGATGTGCCGCCCGAGCGCGCGGCGTCTATGATTGACGAATATCCTATCTTGTCGGTCGTCGCAGCTTTCGCGCAGGGCAAGACCTATATGAGTGGTGTCAAAGAGCTGCGCGTCAAGGAATGTGACCGTATTGATGCGATGGCGCGTGGGCTAGAGGCTTGCGGGGTTCGCGTTGACGAGACAGAGGACAGTTTCACCATTCATGGCATGGGCGCGGATGGTGTGCCAGGAGGCGGCACTTGCGAAGCGCGCCTAGATCACCGCATTGCGATGTCGTTTCTATGTCTTGGTATGGCGACGCAAAAGCCCGTGCATATCGACGATGGTGGACCGATTGCGACGTCTTTTCCGATCTTCCAAGACCTGATGAACGGCTTGGGCGCGAGCCTTGTGCGCTCCAACAAATAGGCCTCCGCGTTTTGGGTTTGGCATTGTCACCAGCGCTGATAGGTTGGCGCGGCAAAGGGGCTGATCTGACATGAAATTCACAGTCGCAATTGATGGGCCTGCAGCGGCGGGGAAAGGCACGATCTCGAAGCGGATCGCCTCGCATTTCGGCTTTGCTCATCTGGACACCGGCCTGATCTACCGCGCAACGGCGGCGCGGGTTCTGGGTGGTGAAGACCCTTTGAAAGCGGCTCAATTCTTGCGCGAAAGCGATCTGGCGCGCGATGATCTGCGCACGCCCGAAGTCGCGCAATGCGCCTCGAAAGTGGCAGCCGTGGCGGAAGTGCGCGAAGCGTTGGTGGAGTTTCAAAAGTCTTTCGCGGCGCGTGACGGCGGCGCGGTTTTGGACGGGAGGGACATTGGCACCGTGATCTGCCCCGATGCCGATGTGAAATTGTTTGTGACCGCTTCAGATTTGGTCCGTGCGGAGCGGCGCTATCTGGAGCTGGAAGCCAAAGACCACGAGGTAACGCGCGAAAGCGTTCTGAACGATCTGCGCGAACGCGATGCGCGGGACCGTGAACGCTTGTTTGCGCCGCTTAAGCCAGCTGAAGATGCCGTGTTGATCGACACATCCGAAATGAGTATCGAGCAGGCCGTGACCTCGGCTATCGCGGAAATCGAAAAGCGGCGCGGCTCTTGAAACGCGATCCAGAACCCTCCGAAAACACCGATGAGATTGATGTGCTCAAACTGGTGCGCAACAAGGCAGACGAGCCGCTTCCTGTTGAGTTGGAACAATCTCTGCGCGGGTTTTGGGCGCGGCTCAAGATTGTGCTCGGCAAATAGGCACGGCTCCATTTTTGCTAAGACTCGCGCCAAATTCCCATAAAACATGTCAATTCACTGATATATCTCTCTAACCCTCAGCCCATTTCGGGCATAGATGGGGGAGAAGAGATGTTTGTAAGTCTTATTGTTGGGCTCTTGTTTGGGCTTGGAATTTCGTTTGCCATTGGGCCAATTTCAGATCTGATCAAAGATCGCGTCGAGATGTCGGAACGTGAAACCGGGATGATCACATTTGGGATCATGATGGTTTTGGCCGGGATCGTGGCCTCTATTCTGACAGCGAATACCAGCGCGTTTTGGCTGGCTTTGGGCGGTACGATTGGTGCGTTTGGTTTGCGTCTTTACGCAGTCGCAGCGGATACAATTATGAACCCGAAGTCACCTGTGTCTGACGCAGTTGATGCGGTTGAAGATGCGGCAGGGGACGTAAAAGACGCGGCCGTCGACGCGAAAGATGCGGCGAAAGACGCTGTTAAGTCGAAAAGCTGAGGCGAAAGCTCAAGACTTCGCGCGCGGCTTACCGGTTTTGTCGCGCGTCTTCCTTGGTCCCTTGGACTTGCCGCCCGGCTTGCCTGCGCTTGCCGCGCGCGCGCGGTTCTTCTTGCTTGATGGCTTGCCTTGCGGCGGTTTCGGACCGCGCGACTTGCGGGGTTTGCCGTCTTTGGTGAGAGGCTTGCTGGGATCACTGGCGCCCGCTGGTTTGGTCGTCTTTGGTGTTACCGCCTGCGGCTTTGGCGCGCGGGGCTTGCGTTCGGGACTGCCTGTTTTGTGAGAGGGCTTGCCGCTCTTATGCGCAGGTTTCGGTTTGCGAACGCGCGGTTTGGGGTCGTCATTCCAATCGATTGGTTTTGTTGTGCCATCTGACTTCGGTGCATCAGGTTTTGGCTTCGCGTGGCGCGGTTTTGATGGCGCTGGACGCTTGTCCTTGCCGCGCGGTTTGTCGCTGCGCGGCGGCGGGCGGTCGAAACTGGGAGGGGCCGACAGCTGAACCAACGCCGCGCCGTCTTCGACCTGCATCTCGGGGCCGATAGCGGCAAGAAAGCCCTTCACATCCGATTTGCGCAGCTCAACATACGAGAGATCTTGTTGGATACGTATCGCGCCGATGGCCTCTTTCGAGATATCGCCGAGCTTGCACAGCATCGGCAAAATGCGGCGCGGTTCTGCACCGATGGTGCGTCCCCCTTCGATGGAAAACCAGACACTCGGCCCGAAAGGCTCGCGCGGTTTTTTGGGGGCGTCGGCCTCGGAAAGCTCTTCCGGCGCCGTGTGGCGCTCGCGGTAAAGCCGTAAGTACGCAGCCGCGATTTGACCCACTGAAAAGCTAGACGTCAGCTTTTCGACGGTGCTTTGATCGGCGTCTGAGACCTCTGCGAGCCAGTCAGGATTGGCCAGCATTCTTTCCTCGTCTTTGGCCTGTACGGCCTCGGCACTTGGTGCATCGGCCCAACTTGCCGACAGCTTGGCCCAGCCCAAAAGACGCTCGGCCTTCTTGCGTGCGGCGGGCGGCACGATCATAGCGCTGACGCCTTTGCGACCCGCACGGCCGGTGCGGCCAGAGCGGTGCAGAAGCGTTTCCTGATTGCTCGGCAATTCGGCGTGGATCACCAGATCGAGATTTGGCAGATCAATGCCGCGCGCGGCGACATCCGTGGCCACACAGACCCGCGCACGCCCGTCGCGCATGGCTTGCAGCGCGTGGGTTCGCTCGCTTTGCGATAACTCGCCCGACAACGCCACGACCGAAAAGCCGCGATTGGACAGGCGCGTCGTCAGCCGATTGACCATCGCGCGGGTGTTGCAAAAGACAATCGCGTTGGGCGCCTCATAGTAGCGCAGCACATTGATGATGGCGTTTTCAGTGTCGCGCGCAGCGACGCGCAAGGGCTTGTATTCGATATCGGCGTGCTGGCTGGCACCCGCAGCGGCCTCAATACGCACCGCGTCGCGTTGGTAGCTTTTGGCGAGCTTCGCGATCGCAGGCGGAACGGTGGCGGAAAACAGAAGCGTCTGGCGATCCTCGGGGGCGTTCTCAAGAATGAATTCCAGATCTTCGCGAAAACCCAGATCAAGCATCTCGTCGGCCTCATCCAGCACAACGGCCTTCAGTGCTGAAAGATCAATCGAGCTTCGCATGATATGATCGCGCAAGCGTCCCGGCGTGGCCACGACGATATGCGCACCGCGTACCAAAGCGCGCCGCTCGTCGCGCATATCCATGCCGCCGACTGTTGAGGTCACGACCGCACCTGCTGACGCATACAGCCAGTCAAGCTCTCGTTTGACTTGCAAGGCGAGCTCTCGCGTGGGCGCGATGACCAAAGCCAAAGGGGCTGCAGCGGCGCGGAAATGATCTGGCTTGCCAAGGATTTGCGAGGCAATTGCCAGACCAAAGCCAATGGTTTTGCCCGAGCCCGTCTGCGCCGATACGAGAAGGTCCTGGCCTTCTATCTCAGGGTCAGACACCGCCTCTTGCACGGCCGTCAGCGTGGTATATCCGCGCGCGTCGAGCGCTTCTGCCAGTGTCTTCTTCACGGAGGGCCTGTCCTTAGATGTGTACTTTGCTCACGCGGCGCATCTCGCGGCGAGGATTTGCGCGGGCGTGTAGCCGCGCGGGTGTAGTCTCTCGTGCGCTAGATGTACAGGACAAAGGGTCACGAGCGCCTTGCCCTTCGCGCAAACCCGCGCTATACGCGCGCTTGTCTAAGCGGAGCATAAGCCGCAAGACGAGCAGGGTCGGTCTTCCGGCCCTCTTTGTTTTGCAAATCCGTGAAGGCCAATTCGCAATCTAAAGACCGGCGGAGACAACCGCTTGGCCCACATAAAACGACTAGTTAGGAAACCCACGCCTCATGGCTACAAACGCATCTATGGAGGAATTCGAAGCCCTCTTGAACGAAAGCTTCGAAATGGACACACCCGACGAAGGGTCTGTCGTTAAAGGCAAGGTCATCGCAATCGAAGCGGGACAGGCCATCATCGATATCGGCTATAAAATGGAAGGCCGTGTCGAACTCAAAGAATTTGCAGAACCCGGTGAAGCCCCGTCTATCGACGTTGGCGACGAAGTCGAAGTCTATCTCGACCGCGTTGAAAACGCCCGTGGCGAAGCCTCGATCAGCCGCGACAAAGCGCGGCGCGAGGAAGCTTGGGACCGTCTGGAAAAAGCATATGCCGACGAAGAGCGTGTCGATGGCGCGATCTTTGGTCGTGTCAAAGGCGGCTTCACGGTTGATCTGGGCGGCGCTGTTGCGTTCTTGCCCGGCAGCCAAGTCGACGTGCGCCCTGTGCGTGACGCGGGCCCTCTGATGGGTATGAAGCAGCCGTTCCAAATCCTGAAAATGGACCGCCGCCGTGGCAACATCGTTGTCTCGCGTCGTGCGATCTTGGAAGAAAGCCGTGCCGAACAGCGCGCCGAAGTTATCGGCAACCTCACTGAGGGCGATGCGGTCGACGGTGTGGTCAAGAACATCACAGAATACGGCGCATTCGTCGATCTGGGCGGTGTCGATGGCCTGCTGCACGTCACCGATATGGCCTGGCGCCGTGTCAACGACCCACGCGAGATCCTGACAATTGGCGAGACTGTCAAAGTCCAAGTCATCAAGATCAACAAAGAAACTCACCGTATCAGCCTTGGTATGAAGCAGCTGCAAGACGACCCATGGTCGGCTGTAGAAGCGAAATACACGTTGGAAAGCACCCATCAAGGTCGCGTGACCAACATCACGGATTACGGTGCATTCGTTGAACTTGAGCCGGGCGTTGAAGGTCTGGTGCATGTCTCCGAGATGTCTTGGACCAAGAAGAACGTCCATCCGGGCAAAATCGTGTCGACGTCCCAAGAGGTCGAAGTCATGGTTCTGGAAATCGACAGCGCAAAGCGCCGCGTCTCACTTGGTCTCAAGCAGACAATGCGCAACCCATGGGAAGTGTTCGCCGAGAACAACCCGGTGAGCAAAGAGATCGAAGGCGAAGTCAAAAACATCACCGAGTTCGGTCTGTTCGTTGGCCTCGAGAACGACATCGACGGTATGGTTCACTTGTCCGACATTTCTTGGGAAGGCCGCGGCGAAGATGCGCTGGCAGACTTCCGCAAAGGCGACATGGTCAAAGCCATCGTCACCGAAGTGGATGTCGAAAAGGAGCGTATCAGCCTGTCGATCAAAGCGCTGGACGGCGATCCGTTTGAAGGCGCCACTGATGGCGTCAAACGCGGCTCGATCATCACGGTTGAAGTCACCTCCATTGAAGACGGCGGCATCGAAGTCGAGCATGAGGGTATGAAGTCCTTCATCCGTCGCTCCGATCTGTCGCGTGACCGTGCCGAACAACGCCCAGAGCGTTTCACGGTTGGCAACAAGATCGACGTTCGTGTCACCAATGTAGATGCGAAAACACGTCGCCTTGGTCTGTCGATCAAAGCTCGCGAGATCGCCGAAGAGAAAGAAGCAGTCGAAGCTTACGGCTCGTCTGATTCAGGTGCATCGCTGGGTGATATCCTCGGCGCGGCTTTGAAGACTGACGACGAATAGTCGGCGCTTAGGCTTCTAGAGAATTCAAAGCGGCCCTGCCAATTGGTGGGGCCGTTTTGCGTTAGGCGCCTCGCCGCGCGTATAGCAGGCGCGAAGAGCCGGAGGCCCGAATCGGACAGTGCGCGGGCCTCAGGTACCCCAAGGGCAGGCAATGGATTCGGTGCGAGAGACCCGATTTTTTCGCGATTTTAGCCGCACAAGATGTGACTTTCGCGACATTGCGCCCGCGAATAAGTCGCTAACCCCTTTTCCTATCTAGGTAATTGCGCCTATAGTCTTGGGATGTTCGGCGTCAAGTCGCCGCTATAATCCTGGGGAGGATGTTGATGATACGCTCGGAGCTGATCCTAAAGGTCGCTGAAGAAAACCCGCATCTTTACCAAAGAGATGTAGAGCGAATTGTGAACACGATCTTTGAAGAAATTATCGACGCCGTCTCATCTGGCAACCGCGTAGAGCTGCGCGGCTTCGGCGCGTTTTCGGTCAAAAAGCGCGATGCACGCACGGGTCGCAACCCGCGCACGGGTGCCTCCGTGCATGTCGAAGAGAAGCATGTCCCTTTCTTCAAGACCGGCAAACTGCTAAGAGATAACCTGAACGGAAACTGAAGGGTAATAGGTTATGCGTTACATCAAATATCTCTTTCTCGCCTGTGTAGGTATCTGCTTACTGGTTCTGGCATTGGCCAATCGCAGCATCGTTTCTGTCCAATTGCTGCCTGAAGAAATGGCGAGCTATTTGGGTCAGCCGTTCTCGTTTGAGCTGCCGCTCTTCATGATCATCTTTGGCGCAATTGCTGCGGGCCTGTTGATGGGCTTTGTGTGGGAATACCTGCGCGAACATAAGCACCGCGCCGAAGCGCGTCTTCAAAAGCGTGAGCGCGAAAAGCTCGAGCGCGAAGTGAAGGGGCTGAAGCAGCAAGGGAATGAAGGCAAGGACGACGTTCTAGCCCTTCTGGACGAAGCCGTCCCCTCGCGCTAAGTCGCTTTCTTATGACAATCCGTACGAAAATCTGCGGCCTTGGCCGCCCCGCAGACGTTTCTGCCGCTGCGAGTGCGGGGGCCAATTATATTGGCCTGAACTTCTTTCCTAAAAGCAAACGCTACGTTGATTTGGCGCAAGCGCGCGCCTTGGCGCTGGACGTATCGCTCGGCATCGCCAAAGTTGGGCTGGTCGTCGATGAAGACAACGCCACGATCGATGCGATCACGGCGGAGGTGCCGTTGGATATGCTGCAGCTGCACGGCAGCGAAACCCCTGAGCGCGTGGCCGAGATCAAAGCGCGCTACGGTCTGCCCGTGATGAAGGTCATTGGCGTCGCTGAGGCGCGCGATCTTGCGGCGCTGGATGACTATGCAGGGACTTGCGATCAAATCATGCTCGACGCGAAGCCGCCCAAGGATGCGATCTTGCCGGGCGGCAATGGCATTGCCTTTGACTGGCGTCTGATAGCGGGGCGGCAATGGAGCACCCCTTGGATGCTGGCCGGCGGCCTGACACCCGACAATGTCGCCGAAGCGATCCGGCTGACAGGTGCCAATCAGGTCGATGTCGCCTCTGGCGTCGAAAGCGCACCGGGCGTAAAAGACGCAAAGCTGATGCACGATTTCGTGCAAGCAGCGACAGGAGATTCTTGATGAACGACCTCTTTAACAGCTTCATGACCGGCCCTGATGAAAATGGCCGCTTCGGTGATTTCGGCGGGCGGTTTGTCTCCGAGACGCTGATGCCTCTGATCCTTGATCTGGAAGAACGCTACGAGCACGCCAAGACCGACAAATCTTTCTGGGACGAGATGGATTTCCTGTGGAAGCATTATGTTGGTCGCCCGTCGCCTCTGTACCATGCCGAACGCCTCAGCGATCACTTAGGCGGCGCGAAGGTTTACATGAAGCGCGATGAGCTGAACCATACCGGCGCGCATAAGATCAATAACGTGCTGGGCCAGATCATTCTGGCACGCCGCATGGGCAAGACGCGGATCATTGCGGAAACCGGCGCGGGTCAGCATGGCGTGGCTACCGCGACGGTTTGCGCGAAATTCGGCCTTAAATGCGTCGTCTATATGGGTGCACATGATGTGGAGCGCCAAGCGCCGAACGTATTTCGGATGCGCCTTTTGGGGGCTGAGGTTGTGCCCGTGACGTCTGGGCGCGGCACCTTGAAGGACGCGATGAATGACGCTTTGCGCGATTGGGTCACCAATGTGCGCGATACGTTTTACTGCATCGGCACAGTCGCAGGCCCGCATCCCTATCCGGCCATGGTGCGTGATTTCCAAGCGATCATCGGCAAGGAAGTCCGCGAGCAGATGAACGAGGCCGAGGGCCGCTTGCCCGACACGATCATCGCCGCGATTGGCGGTGGATCAAACGCGATGGGTCTGTTCTTCCCCTTCCTTGATGACAAAGAGGTCGACATCATCGGCGTGGAAGCGGGTGGCAAAGGCGTGAATGCGAAGATGGAGCATTGCGCATCTCTGACGGGCGGGCGTCCCGGCGTGCTACACGGCAATCGCACGTATCTTTTGCAAGATGACGACGGGCAGATCCTGGAAGGCTTCTCGATCTCGGCGGGTCTGGATTACCCGGGCATTGGGCCGGAACATTCTTGGCTCCATGAGATTGGCCGCGCGAAATATGTTTCGATCACGGATGTTGAGGCGCTGGAGGCGTTCCAGCTTTGCTGTGAATTGGAAGGCATCATTCCCGCACTCGAGCCGTCCCATGCCTTGGCCCATGTCATGAAGATTGCCCCTGATCTGCCGAAAGATCACATCATCTGCATGAATATGTGTGGGCGCGGCGACAAGGATATCTTCACCGTCGCCAAAGCACTTGGCTTCGAGATGGGAGAATTTGCGTAACTTCGCGCAAGCCCAAAGCGGTTTTGGAATTGAGATCAGGGCGTCCTAAACAGGGCGCCCTTTTCATTTATTGCGCAGATGGATAATTTTGTTGCGCGACGGTCACAGCGCGGCGAGCCACCTCAGAACGCGGCTAGATCGAATCCAAGCGCCGTCCTAAACCCTGCCTCCCAATTGTGAGGATTTGACCTTAGCGGGCAGGAGATGATCACTCCCCCGGTGCATCGCGGCACTGCTGCGCATGTATGCCAAGGCTGCCGATCGCAAAACAGGGGTACGTTTTTGGTACGTATATCGATGTAGCTCATCTGGTAGAGCAGTGGACTTATAATCCTCGTGTAGCGGGTTCGACTCCCGCCATCTCAAGGGTACAGCGGCGACGCTTTAGGGTTCGACTCCCTCGTGCAGCAATGCGCGACAAATATCTAAGGATGCTCGATACGCGCCTCGTGAAAGATGCGGCTGTTGGGTGGTGTAACCCTTCGGGGAAGCGCCAAACACGACGCATGTTTCGCCCCGGTTTGACGCCGGGCTGTGCGATGATGGGTAGGACCGCATTGGACCGGATTTGAGCCTTTTCGAACGCTCTTGTCCCGCCAGCGCTGGCACCGCTCCGCTCTCGCTCTGTCCCGCTGACGGTCGGGGTAGCGGTAAGTGTCGGGCATCCGCCTTAAGAATTTTCAACCGGGCTATATGGCCCCTCAACCACAACTGAAACCTGAAGGAGATCGCAATTGCGACACCGATAAAGCACTGACTGAAAAGGAGAAAAACATGACATTGCTTGATATAATTTTGGGCCGGCGTCGGGTAACACTGACAGAAGCCGACCGCGCCATTTTGATCCGCAAAGGCCGGATCACGAATGTCTTGGGCGCGGGTGAGCACCGTTTGCGGCGCCGCGACGTCGTAGAGCGTCACTCGCTGAGCAATGCTGGTTTTGTCTCTGAGTTCGGCGATGCTTTGTGGCGCGCGCGTCCTGATTTGGCCGAAGCGCATTTGACAGAAATCCGCACCGGCGCTGCCGAGATCGCTGTGGTCTCGCGCGATGGGCGCTTGGCGGAGGTCATAACGCCTGACAAGCGGCGTGTCGTCTGGACGGCGGCTGGCCCTTGGACGGTCGAGCGGGTCGACTTGAACGCGGGCATCAAAGTGCCTGACGATTTGGGCGACCGTTTGATGCGGGCGCATATGGTCACGGCGATCAAAGAGATCAAAGTGGCCGAGACCGAGGTGGGTTTGTTGTTCGTCGATGGCGCATTGCGCGAAACGCTGACGGCAGGAACGCATCGCTTCTGGACATCGGGTCGCGAGATCTCTGTCCGGATCGTCGACATGCGCTGGCGGGCGCATGATGTGACGGGTCACGAAATCCTGACACGCGACCGGGTGACGTTGCGGGTGAACCTCGCAGCTGACTTCCGGGTCACTGACCCTGTGCGCGCAGTCACAGAGGTCAAGGATTTCGAGGATGCGTTGCACCGTGCGTTGGGTTTGGCCTTCCGCAAAACGTTGGGGGCTTTGACCTTGGACGCTTTGTTGGCCGACAAAATGGCCGTTGATGCAGAGGCCGCAGATGCGGTCCGCGCAGAGATGGCACGTGTCGGTGTCGAAGTGGGCGCGATCACGTTGAAAGATGTGATCTTGCCCGGTGAGATGCGCGATATCTTGACCGGAGTGGTTGCGGCCGAAAAAGAGGCCGAAGCCAATGTCATCCGGCGCCGTGAAGAAACGAACGCAACGCGCTCGCTTTTGAACACGGCAAAGGTGATGGAAGAAAACCCTGTGATGTTGCGCCTCAAAGAGTTGGAGGCGCTGGAAACCATCGCAGGCAAGGTAGAGCGCCTGACCGTCCACAGCGGGACGGAAGGTTTGATGAACGATATCGTCAAACTCCGCGACTAAACTTAGGCCATCCGGTGTTTTCCACCGGGTGGCCTTTTTGCGTCGGCTTTGATTTTATTGCGCTTTTTCAGTCTTTTGAGCGGGGCTTGCGAAGGCTCGCGTGATAGGAAAAGGTAGCAGAGAACCATTGATGCAAGCGGGTATGATTTCTGAATGTTTGGCAACGAGACCCCTATTTTCGAATTCAAAGGCCCATGGGGCGTGCCGGTGCAAGTGGGCGGCAGCCTCGTGTTTCTGGTGGTCATGTTCGTGGCTGTCGTGGGCTCTGTCGATGCGATGGTCTACAACCTGATCTTCGTCGCAATGCTGGTCTTGTCGATTTTCCTGCATGAGCTGGGCCATGCTTGGGGCACTTTGGTCCAAGGGCTCAACGTGCGGCGCATTATGATCTATGGCGGCGGCGGCTTTTGCGAACGCGCCTCTTCGGCCACGCGCTACCAAGACGAATTTATCGTGGCAATGGGCCCGATTGTGAACCTCGCGATCTGGGCCATTGCGTCGCTTGCGATTGACATTGGCCTCGTTCCGGGCGGCGGTATGGTCATGTGGGCCGTCTCGACACTGGCGACGATGAACCTGTTCCTAGCACTGTTTAATTTGATCCCGGTGCAGCCCTTGGATGGCGGCAAACTGTTCCAACTGGGCTTGATGCGCATTTTGCCGCCTCTAACGGCCACAAGGCTCGCAGGTGGCATCGGCGTGATCTTCTCGATCCTTTGGATCCCCGCGATGATAATTTGCTTTCTGACCTTCGGGTTGGTCTTGTTCTTCATGCCGTCCATCCCGTTGCATTGGCAGATGTTTAGGGCAGGGAAGTAAGCCCCGCGCATTGCGCTATCAGGTCGTCCCTTTTGTCGAGCCTGTCCATCCAATCACCCGGAATTGCGTCGCTGCCGTAAGCGGCACCGGCCAGCGCACCGATCATCATCGCACGCCCACAACTATCGCCGCCTGCGCGCACATTCCGCTCGACGGCGTCCTCAAAAGAACTTGAGTGTTTGAGGATATGAAAGCTCAGCGGCATACCTTGTGGCAAATGGCAGGCGCGCTGCGTCACAGCTCCGTACGCGATTGAGTCCGTCTCAGGTGTTGTCAGCGCCGCGTCTAGCAAAGGTTCCGCCTGCGCGGCCGCATCCAACGCGTCTTGCAGATTGGTGCCTTGCAAAACCGACGCCAACGCATTGGCAAAAATCAACCCGTAGCGATCCGCATCCGCATTGACGTTGCTCACTTGGATCGCTGCTGCCACATGATCGTTCAACTCAGGTGATCTGTGATAGCGCGCGACAATCGCGGGCAAGGTCGAGATCGCAGGGTGTTGGTCATCATCAATACCCGAAGGGTTGGTCTGGCCATTGGCGATGTTGTCTAGCGTGCCGCGTGTGGGGCGGTCGATATAGCCGACATAGCCGCCACCCGGCCCGAAATGCGCCACGTAGCTGTCTTGATAGGCTGCAACATCAAAGCCGCCCTGATCATTCAAATTGCGCATGGCAAGCGCAAGCGTCTCGCCATATTGGCTGAGCATCCCGTCGCGGCGCGCGCCATGCGCAAAATAGCCCTTCGCTTCTTTGAAATGCGCCGCATCAATCGGGGTGAATGCCGCTTGGCTTTGGCCTGCGACCGCCGCGATCCGGTCCACATCATAGAGCCAGTGAAGTCCTAAAGCGGCGGCGTCCGCGATGAGCGCGCCCATTAGCGCGGCAGTTTCAGGCGTCTGGGTCATAGCGGGTCAAAATCTCGAGCGGCACGATATCCAGCGCGCGCTTATGGGTTGAAGCCAGATTGACCTGCGGCGCAGCACCTTCATCATGAGCCTGCAAGAAGCGCGAGGCGCAAAGGCACCATTGATCGCCTGCTTTGAGGCCCGCGAACCCATATTCGGGACGAGGCGTCGACAGGTCATTGCCTAGATATTTCGACAAGGCCAGAAATTCATCTGTCATCACGGCACAAACAGTGTGGCTGCCTTGATCCTGCGCGCAGGTGTTGCACGATCCGTCACGAAAAAAGCCCGTTACCGGATCCATCGAGCATGGCTGCAGAGCGCTGCCCAAGACATTGACGGGCGCATCAGGTTTGAGTGTCATCCGACAGTGGCGTGGCTGCCGTCGCAAAGCGGCGCATAGGCTGTGGCCTTGCATCCGCAAAAGAAGACTTTTCCGTCCGCCTCAGCCTCATACTTGACCGGTACAAAATCGGAGCCTTTATGCGATCCGTCACAAAAGGGCTGGGTCGCGGACTGGCCACAGGAGCACCAGAAATAGGATTTTCCCGCCTCCACGTCGACAGGGTAGGGCGTGTTTTGAGCGATCTTCGGGGCGTCTGACATGTGGTGTCCTTCTTCTTGCAATCGACTTAACTCTAGCACGCGGCCTCGCGGAAGCAATTGCGCCGCACTTCTATTTGAACTTATCGAGCAGCTTTTGCATCGCACTGCGCGTATCGGGTGCAGGTTCAGGCGGCGTTTGTGCGGCAGGCTTTTCCGGCTTCGCCTTAGGTGCCGACTTGGAAGACCTTGCAGGGGCCACGCGCAGCGACACCTCATTTAGAAACCGCCCTGTGTCGCCATCCGCCAGATAGGGTGCGCCATCCGCAACCCCTCGGATCACATCGTCGAGCCAGTCTTGGTCTGCTTTCGCGAAGTCATGCAAAACATAAGACGGCACTTTGTCTTTGTGGCCCGGATGGCCCACACCAAGGCGCACGCGGTCGTAATGCGGCCCGATATGCTGATGGATCGAACGTAGCCCGTTATGGCCCGCATGCCCGCCACCCGCTTTGCAGCGGATCTTGGCGGGCGCGAGGTCAATCTCGTCGTGAAACACCGTCACATCGGTACTGTCGAGCTTATAGAACCGCATGGCCTCGCCCACCGATTGGCCTGACAGGTTCATAAATGTCTCAGGCTTCAGCAGCACGATCTTCTCGGAGCCCAGTCGGCCATCGCTGATCTGGCCTTGGAATTTTGATTTCCACGGACCAAACCCATGATCCTCGGCAATCCGTTCCACAGCCATGAAGCCGATATTATGGCGGTTGCGCGCATATTTCGCGCCGGGGTTTCCAAGACCTACAAAGAGTTTCATGACGCTACCGATAGCCCGTGGGCTCAGATATTTCCAGAGCAAGGGGCAAACGAAAAAGACGCAAGGCGTTGCCACCTTGCGTCCTCAAATCTTGTGCGTTGGGGGTGAAGATTACTCTTCGCCGCCCTCTGCTGCAGCTTCTTCGTCGCCAGTTGTTGGCACTTCATCTGCTGCAGTTTCTTCGCCGTCTTCCGCCTCGTCCTCATCATCAGAGGATTTCAGGCCGGATGGGGCCGAGATGTTGGCAATCACGAAGTCACGGTCGATCGTAACTTTCGCGCCGTCTGGCAGTTTCACCGACGAGATCGACACGTTGTCGCCGATCTCACATTCCGACACGTCGATTGTGATGTGATCTGGAATGTCGGAGGCTGTCACGACCAGCTCAACCTCGGGACGCAGAAGCGTCATCACGCCACCTTGTTTCAGACCGGGGCTTTCTTCTTCGCCGACGACCTCAACAGGGATAAACAAAGCGATCTTCGTTGTGCGCTTGAGGCGCAGCAGGTCGATATGGGTTGGCAAATCCTTAACCACGTCGCGCTGCACGTTCCGGCAGATCACACGCACGTCGTCATGGCCTTCAACCTTGAGGTTGAACAGCGTCGCCAGAAAGCGTCCGTCTTTGAGCTTTTTGAAAAGCACGTTGAAGGGGATGTTGATCGGCAGCGGGTCATCCCCACCACCATAAACGATGCCGGGTACTTTACCTTCGCGGCGAGCTGTGCGGGCGGCCCCCTTGCCTGTCCCCGCGCGAGCCTCAACCACAAGATCAGGGATCTTATCAGCCATAGCTATATTCCTTATAGATAATGCGGCTGCCTCCAAGGGTGTCGGGCCGCGTGAAGCCGTGCGTATAGGCGGGAATCGCTGGCTTGAAAAGCGTTTTATTGTTGAACGAAAGGCCAAGCGCGCCTAACGGGAAAGCCATGTCGGTTCTCAGCGCTCTTCGCTTGTCTCATGCGCCTGCCACGGCCTTTGCGGTTGTCGGCATGTTCTGGGGCAGTTTCGCGGCGCAAATGCCGGTGATCAAGGCGCAAGTGGGCGCAGATGACGCGACGATGGGGCTGCTGCTGCTAGGCACATCCATCGGGCTTGCTACGACCATGGTGCTGGCGCCGATCTTTGATCGCAAATTCGGAATGATCGCGATGCCTCTGGCCTCAATAGGGCTGGCTTGCGCATTCTTACTGCCCGGATTGGCGACAGCCCCCTTGGCACTGTTTTTGGCGATGATCGCGGCGGGCTTGGCTTCCGGGCTGACAGATGTGGTGATGAATGCCCGCGTCTCGGAGCTGGAGGCCCATCACGGGCGGTCTTTGATGAACGCCAATCACGGGGTGTTTTCCGTAGGCTATGCGCTTTCGGCCTTGGCCACAGGGGTCGCGCGAGAGGCTGGATGGCCCCCGATTGCGATATTCGCTTGTCTAGGCCTCGTGACGCTCGCGCTATGTGTACGGATGCGGATGCCTTTCATGGGCTCGGACGAGGACCACGACACCAATGCGCGTTTCCCTTGGGAGATCGTTCTTTTATGCGGGGCCGTCGTTCTGATCGCCTTCATGGCAGAGGCAGCGGTCGAGGCATGGTCGGCGCTTCATATTGAGCGCACATTGGGCGGGCGCGCCGCAGAAGGCGCATTTGGCCCTGCGATGCTGGGGCTCACCATGGCGGTGGGCCGGTTCAGCGGGCAGGCGGTGACGGAGCGGTTCAGCGATGTAGCGGTGATCTTCTGGGCGACGCTTTTGGCCATTCTGGGCGCGCTCATCGCGGCCGTAGCCCCCAGCCCAATGATTGCTTATCTGGGCTTTGGCACATTGGGGCTTGGCGTGTCAGTCATCGGACCTCTAGGGCTCGCAATGGTGGGCCGCATGGTCTCGCCAGCCCTACGCACAAAAGCAATCTCGCGCACTGCAGTGATCGGGTTTTCCGGCTTCTTCATGGCACCCGCTTTGATGGGCTTGATCAGCCAGGGGTTCGGGCTGCGCTGGGCATTTGCCGCCGTTGCGATATTGGTCGCGGGCTTGATCCCTTTGATGGCCATCTTGCGCAAACGCGGGGCCTAGGCCTAAGCTCACCCGATGAGTTGGCCGTCCAATCAAAATTCCACCCTGACGCGCGACGAGCTGGACGCTTTGATGGTCAAATTCAAAGCCTCGGATCAAGCGCTGGGCTTTGATCTGACAGACGACTTCACCCCTTTCGATCAAAGAGACGATATGTTCACCCGCGCCTTTTGGGATGACAGCATCCGCTCGGACGACACGGATGCGTTTTTCAACTCCTACCGCATGGAGTTCGCGCCGCGCCGGGGGGAGGGGTTCAGCCAGAAGGATTTCGCGCTTAGAAACGCGGCTTGGGCGATCTCGGATATCGTCTCCAATCGCGGCAATGATCAAGGTATGCGCGAGGGGTTCCAAGCGCCGATTGCCAATGACACGCCCACAGCCGAAGATCAGGCCCCGCTCGAGACGCCCGAGGTTGAGAGCGCCGAGATCAAACGCATCGCGAAACTGTTTGGAGCTGATCTGGTCGGCATTTGCGAGATCGATCCGCGTTGGCATTACGCGGCCCGCGTCGACACGCGCGACATGAGCGCGGCCCCCAATGATCTGCCAGAGCCCTGCACCCATGTGATCGTCATGGGTCATGCGATGGACGCTGATCTGGTCGATACATATCCCTCCGCGCTGGCAGGGGCCTCGACGGGTTTGGAGTACAGCCATGAGACGGCGATTGTTATTCAACTGGCCACTTACATTCGCAATCTGGGCTTTGAGGCCGTGGCCTCGATGAATGACACGGCCCTCGTCATCCCTTATGCAATCAAAGCGGGCTTGGGCGAATATGGTCGCAACCAGATGGTGCTGACACCGGAGTTTGGCCCGCGCGTGCGGTTTTCGAAAATCTTCACCTCGCTGCCTTTGGCGGCTGACGTGCCGAAACCGCTCGGCATCCGCCAATATTGCGAAATCTGCACCAAATGCGCCAAGGCCTGCCCGCCCAAAGCACTGCCCTTTGACGGCCCATCAGACGTGCCGCCCAATCAATCGACGATCAAAGGCGTGCGCAAATGGTCGGCAGATTGCGAGAAATGCTTTGGCTATTGGGCCAAGCTGAAAACCGATTGTGCGATTTGCATGCGGGTTTGCCCGTTTAACCACAAGGGTAGCTGGCGTGAGCGATTGTGGTTCAAACTCGCTACTAGCCCATACCGCCGCCTTGCGTTGAAATGGGACACGGCCAGAGGCCTGCGCTCAAGACTGCGCGCGAAAGACTGGTGGGCACGGCTGCGGAACTAGGCTATTGCCACTCGCCCTCGAAATTCTTCGGGATTAGCAGGTTGTGCTTGCCCAAATCATGCACGTCGCGCTCGCCGCAAAGCGCCATGGTTGTGTCAAGCTCGGTATGGATCACCCGCAACGCCTCGCTGACGCCGTGCTCGCCCATTGCGCCCAGACCGTAGACAAAAGCGCGTCCGATATATGTGCCTTTTGCTCCCATCGCCATCGCTTTGAGCACATCTTGGCCCGAGCGGATGCCGCCATCAATATGCACTTCGATCTTATCGCCCACGGCATCAATGATCGCGGCCAGTGATTTGATCGATGACATCGCGCCGTCCAATTGACGTCCGCCATGGTTGGACACGATGATCGCATCGGCCCCCACGCTCAGCGCTTTCTTGGCGTCATCGGCGTCTAGAATGCCCTTCAAGATCAGCTTGCCATCCCATTTGCGGCGATACTCTTTGATCGTCTCCCAGTTCAGGCGCGGATCAAACTGTTGTGCGGTCCAGGACCCGAGCGACGAGATATCATCAACATCCGTGGCATGGCCCACGATATTTCGAAAACTGCGGCGATGGGTTTGCAGCATCTGGATGCCCCAACGCCATTTCGTCATCAGGTCCAAAACGCTCAGCGGGTTGAGCTTCATCGGCACAGACAGCCCGTTCTTGATGTCCTTGTGACGCTGCCCAAGGATTTGCAGATCGAGCGTCAGCACAAGCGCGTCGCACTTGGCCGCTTTCGCGCGGCCCAGCAGATTGTCGATGAACTTCTCATCGCGCATCACATAAAGCTGGAACCAAAACGGCGCGGTCGTATTCTCGGCCACATCCTCGATGGAGCAGACCGACATGGTCGACAAAGTAAACGGCACGCCGAATTTTTCGGCAGCTTTCGCGGCTAGGATCTCTCCATCCGCGTGCTGCATGCCTGTCAGACCGACAGGTGCCAGCGCAACAGGCATCGCAACATCACGGCCGATCATCTGGCTCTTGGTGCTGCGACCTTCCATATTGACGGCAACCTTCTGGCGCAGCTTGATCTCGTCATAGTCAGAGCTGTTCTCGCGGAAGGTCTGTTCGGTCCATGAGCCGCTTTCGCAATAGTCATAAAACATCTTCGGAACGCGCCGCTTATAGATGCGCTTGAGGTCTTCGATTTCGGTGATCGTGGGCATGGCAACAGTCCTTCGAGAGGCAAAATTGGTTAACTATCGTTACCAATTTGAGGGCTTTCAAGTCAATGCGACCTTTGCGCAATCTATTGCCGAGAGAGAAAGCATCGAAGCTCAGTGCAGTGACAGCGCGCCTAAAGCCGCCTAGCCTCTGCCTATGAAGTCGGGGGGATTTTCAGCATGGCCTTCAATCTATTCAAGCGTAAACCACCCAAGCGCGTGGTCTCGAGTATCGTATTTGACGAGGCCTATTGTCATTCGGCAGGGAAGGATCATGGCGGTCAGACCTATGAGCTTCCCAAAGACACGACCGAGATCCAATTCCGGTTTCCCGATTTTGACGCGTTCTGGAAGCTCTATGTCGCCGAGAACCCCTATCTCGATCCGGGCGTTCTTCCGGCCTATGAAACGGAGAAAGCGATTTTCGTGGCCATGATCGTCGATGACAAAGCGGGCGAGCATATGTACCTGAACGGCATTCTCGACAATGTTGCCGATATTGAAGCCCCGCATTTGCAAGAATTCCAAGCCAAGAAGCCGCTAGAGACTTTCGACAGCGGCGTGATTGCTTGGGGGTTCTATTTCTTAGGCGAGCTGCAATTCAACGTCATCTGGGCTACGATGTATCGCAGCTCCTAGGCCCGCTCAGGCGCGGTGCGCGCCATCGGCGAGCGATTTGACGAAGGCCAGAATGCCTTTCGTACTTTCGCCATCCGCGATCTTCTGAACAATCGCAGAGCCCACGACCGTGCCATCGGCAACACCTGCAATCTCTTGCGCGCTTTGTGGCGTCTTGACGCCAAAGCCCACGATAATCGGCAAGTCAGTGCTTTGCTTCATACGTGCCACTTCGGGGGCCACATCAGCCGCCTGCGCCTCTGCCGCACCGGTGATCCCCGTGATTGAGACATAATAGACGAAGCCCGAGGTGTTCTGCAGCACTTTCGGCAGGCGCTTGGCATCTGTCGTGGGCGTCGCGAGTCGGATGAAATTCAGCCCCGCTTTCTGCGCTGGAATGCAAAGTTCCGTGTCTTCTTCGGGTGGCAGGTCAACGATGATCATGCCATCAATGCCCGCCTCTTTGGCTTGGGCGAGAAACGTATCGACGCCGCGCGAATAGATCGGGTTGTAATAGCCCATCAAAACAATCGGCGTTGTGTCGTCCCCGGCGCGAAAATCGCGCACCATCTGCAAAGTGCGATCCAGCGTCATGCCCGCCTCAAGCGCGCGTTGGCCGGCCAGTTGGATCGTCGCGCCATCGGCCATCGGATCGGTGAAGGGCAAGCCTAGCTCGATAATATCGACGCCCGCATCGGGGAGACCTTTGACCACCTCAAGCGAGGCGTCATAGTTCGGATCGCCCGCCATGACATAGGTCACGAACGCCTTTTTGCCCTCAGCCTTTAGCCGCGCGAATGTGTCATCGATGCGAGTCATATTGCCGTCCCTCAATCTGGTCTGAAGCGGTGTGCACCAGAACTGGCGGGAAAATCAATGCCCCGCTTGACGCGGCGTGCTCTCAGCCCCTAGATGCGCCCTTAATTCAAAGGCAAAAGGGACGTCGCGAGATGGGTTTCAAAATGGGGATCGTTGGGATGCCGAATGTCGGCAAGTCCACTCTGTTCAACGCGCTGACCAAAACGGCCGCAGCACAGGCTGCGAATTTTCCCTTCTGCACGATCGAGCCCAACGTGGGCGAAGTCGCTGTGCCTGATGCGCGGCTCGACAAGCTGGCCGCGATTGCCGCCTCCAAACAGATCATTCCGACGCGCATGACATTTGTCGATATCGCAGGTCTGGTCAAAGGGGCCTCGAAAGGGGAAGGGCTGGGCAATCAGTTTCTGGCCAATATTCGCGAAACGGACGCGATTGCCCATGTGCTGCGCTGTTTTGAGGATGGCGACATCACCCATGTTGATGGCCGCGTTGACCCCGTCGCTGATGCCGCCACCATCGAGACCGAGCTCATGCTCGCTGACATGGAAAGCATCGAGAAGCGCCTGCAAAACATCATCCGAAAAGTGCGCGGCGGCGACAAAGAAGCCGTTCAGCAAGAACGCCTTATGAACGCGGCGATGGCGGCTCTGGAAGACGGCAGGCCCGCGCGCACGGTCGAGGTTGACGCAGAGGACGCCAAAGCATGGAAAATGCTGCAACTGCTGACCACCAAGCCGATCCTTTATGTCTGCAATGTCGATGAGGGCTCAGCGGCCACGGGCAATGCGTTCTCCGAGGCGGTCGCCAAGATGGCGGCAGAGCAGGGGGCGGCCACGGTCGTAATCTCGGCTGCGATTGAAGAAGAGATCAGCCAGCTCGAAGATGACGAAGCGCAGATGTTTCTGGATGAAATGGGGCTCGAGGAAGCAGGGCTCGATCGCTTGATCCGCGCAGGCTACGAGTTGCTACATCTAGAGACCTATTTCACCGTAGGCCCCAAAGAGGCCCGCGCCTGGACGATCCGCCACGGCACTGCCGCACCGCAAGCCGCAGGCGTCATTCATGGCGATTTCGAGAAGGGCTTCATCCGCGCTGAAACCATCGCCTATGACGACTATATCGCGCTGGGCGGCGAGCAACCCGCCAAAGAGGCCGGAAAGATGCGCGCGGAAGGCAAAGCGTATATCGTCAAAGACGGCGACGTTTTGCACTTCTTGTTCAACACCTAGAGGCCCCGCCATGAAGATCCTGAAGCCACTGATTGTTGTCATCGCCGTGTTCGCCGCAATCGCGTGGTATCTTGGTCAAAACGTCTCGATT
>CAZCEW010000003.1:0-77488 GCA_964497775.1 uncultured Rhodobacterales bacterium | reverse complement strand
GACATGGCGCAGAAGGTCATTCTGGTCGCCTCCAATGATCTGCAATCGCTTTATGTGGCCAATAATGTCTGTTCCGCGGTCGAATACTTCCGCAAGCTGGGCGGCAATGTCGGCGTAGCGGGTCTGGTAATCAACAAAGATGACGGCACGGGTGAGGCTGCGGCTTTTGCCGAAGCCGTCGATATCCCGATCCTCGCCGCGATCCCGCAAGATGATGATCTGCGCAAAAAATCCGCGAACTATCAAATCGTAGGCACGGCAGAATCGCAATGGGGTGAGCTGTTTGCAGGTCTTGGCGATGCGGTCGCCGTGGCGCCTCCTGTGCGTCCGACACCTCTGGATCAAGACGGGCTTTTGGGCCTGTTCGACAGCAAAGACACCGGCGGTGATTACGTGCTGGTCCCTGCAACCGATGCGGATATGCGAGGGTCCAAATCGGCACCCAAGGCGTCGCTGGAAGTGGTGTATGACGATGTTTGATTTCAACGAGCTTACCGAATGGGACGAAGGGCTAGAAGCGCTGGAAGAAGCGCCAAAGTCAGATGATGAGGATGACGCGTGAGCGACACCGAAACATATGAAGTCACCTATGACGAGGCTGGCAAAGTCGAGGTCACTGTCACGGACGGCTTGCCGCGTGATGTGCCGACAGACGGTCCGGTTGACGGGCTAGGGTGCCATTCCGGATCAACGATGGAGGCCGCTGCGCGCGAGGCGGGCAAGTCCGACATCTTGGATCAATATGCGAAAGACTATCCGCAAGGCCCGCATGATCAGCCACAAAGCATGTGCCCGGCTTTCGGATCACTGCGCGTTGGGTTGCGGATGCGGCGCACGGCGACGATCCTGTCAGGCTCGGCGTGTTGCGTTTATGGGCTGACATTCGTGTCTCATTTCTACGGTGCGCGGCGCTCTGTGGGTTACGTGCCGTTCAACTCGGAATCGCTGGTGACAGGGAAGCTCTATGAGGACATCCGTGACAGCGTTCATGAGCTGGCGGATCCAGATCGCTATGATGCGATTGTTGTGACGAACCTGTGCGTTCCGACCGCGTCGGGCGTGCCTTTGCGCTTGCTGCCAGACGAGATTAATGGCGTGCGGATCATCGGCATTGATGTGCCGGGCTTTGGCATTCCGACCCATGCAGAGGCCAAAGATGTATTGGCCGGTGCGATGCTGAATTACGCGCGCCAAGAGGTTGAGGCGGGCCCTGTTGCAGCGCCCGCGTCTGGCAAATCCGATCGCCCGACTGTCACGCTTTTGGGTGAGATGTTCCCCGCCGATCCGATGTCGATTGCGCAGTTGATAGCGCCGATGGATTTGGCCGTGGGGCCAACTGTTCCGTGCCGTGAGTGGCGCGAATTATATTCCGCTTTGGATTGTGGCGCGGTTGCTGCGATCCATCCTTTCTACACTAGTTCGATCCGAGAATTTCAGGCGGCCGGGAGGCCCGTGCTTGGATCAGCCCCAGTTGGTGTCGATGGCACTGCTGCGTGGCTCAGAGGTCTGGGAGACGTGTTCGGTCTTTCTGACACGGTGGTGGCTGCGGCGCAGAATGCGTCTCTCCCGGCGATTAAAACTGCGCTTGCAGCCACCCCAATCTCTGGCACGATTACACTCAGCGGATATGAGGGCAGCGAATTGCTGGTCGCGCGTCTGCTGATCGAAAGCGGCGCGAAAGTGCCTTATGTCGGCACGGCTTGCCCAAAAACGGAATGGTCTCAGGCGGATGCGGATTGGCTGGCCTCTAAGGGCGTTACCGTCAAATATCGTGCGTCGTTGGAAGATGATTGCGCGGCGATGGAAGCGATCAAGCCGGACTTGGCGATTGGCACGACGCCGGTTGTTCAAAAGGGCAAAGAGCTTGGTATTCCGTCATTGTATTTCACCAACCTGATTTCCGCGCGGCCTTTGATGGGCGCGGCTGGGGCCGGATCATTGGCGCAAGTTGTCAACGCGGCGATTGCCAACAAAGACCGCATGGATCACATGCGCGAATTCTTTGAAGGTGTCGGCAATGGCGACACGGCTGGTGTGTGGGAAGGGGCTCCGAATTTGCGTCCCGACTTCCGCGATCTCAACGCCAAGAAATTGGAACGTGCAGCGAAAGCGGCCAAAGCGGCGGAGATGATCTGATGCTGATCCAAGATCATGACAGAGCTGGTGGCTATTGGGGCGCGGTCTATGCGTTTTGTGCCGTCAAAGGTCTGCAATGTGTGATCGACGGTCCGGTCGGGTGTGAGAACCTGCCCGTGACATCTGTTCTGCATTACACCGACGCGCTGCCACCGCATGAGTTACCGATTGTCGTCACGGGTCTTGGCGAAGGCGAGATGGGATCGGGCACAGAAGACGCGATGAAGCGGGCGTGGAAGACGCTTGATCCGGCGCTGCCTGCCGTGGTTGTGACCGGCTCGATTGCCGAGATGATCGGCGGCGGGGTGACACCTCAAGGCACAAACATTCAGCGCTTCTTGCCGCGCACCATTGATGAGGATCAGTGGGAATCTGCGGACCGCGCGATGACGTGGATTTTCACAGAGTTCGGGATGACCAAAGGTCGGATGCCGAAAGAGGCCAAGCGGATCGAAGGTGCAGCGCCTCGGGTGAACATTCTCGGTCCGATGTATGGCACGTTCAACATGCCATCTGATCTGGCTGAAATTCGTCGTCTGGTTGAAGGCATTGGCGCCGAGGTCAACATGGTGATGCCACTGGGCGCGCATGTGGCCGAGATGCGCAATCTGGTGAATGCGGATGTGAATATCTGCATGTATCGCGAGTTTGGGCGCGGCCTTTGCGAAGTGCTCGACAAGCCCTATCTGCAAGCGCCGATCGGGATTGAGAGCACGACGAAATTCCTGCGCATGTTGGGTGAGCTGACGGGGCTGGACCCCGAGCCGTTTATCGAGCGCGAGAAGCATTCGACCATTAAGCCGGTTTGGGATTTGTGGCGCTCGGTCACGCAGGATTTCTTTGCGACGGCGAGTTTTGCGATTGTGGCCAATGAGACCTACGCACGCGGCATCCGCAATTTCCTCGAAAATGATATGGGATTGCCTTGCGCTTTTGCCGTCGCTCGGATGCGCGGCAAGAAGACCAACAACGAAGAAGTCCGCGCGATGATGCATCAGAAGCGGCCTTTGGTTGTGATGGGCTCGATCAATGAGAAAATGTATCTGGCGGAAATGAAAGGCGGGTTTGGACCTGCGCCGACATTTATTCCAGCCAGCTTCCCCGGTGCTGCGATCCGGCGCGCCACAGGTACGCCGTTCATGGGCTATGCGGGCGCGACTTATCTTGTGCAGGAAGTCTGCAACTCGCTCTTTGATGCGCTGTTCCACATTCTGCCTTTGGCGTCTGACATGGACGCGGCCGAGGCGACACCAACGACCCTGAAACGCGACTTCCCTTGGGACGCCGATGCGCAAGCATTGATGGACCGGATCGTTGCGGAACACCCGATCCTGACCCGGATCTCAGCAGCGAAAACGCTGCGCGACAAAG
This sequence comes from uncultured Rhodobacterales bacterium, assembly GCA_964497775.1. Classification (GTDB taxonomy): domain Bacteria; phylum Pseudomonadota; class Alphaproteobacteria; order Rhodobacterales; family Rhodobacteraceae; genus Litoreibacter. The sequence continues at coordinate 73,981 of CAZCEW010000003.1, read as the reverse complement.
CCGAGGCCGCCGCATTGGCGGATGGGGCTGAACGGGTTGTCAAAGAAACAGTCGCGGCGCTGGCGCCAAGCGGCTTTGAAACACACGAGGGAGACTAACCATGAGCGATCAAACTTCTGGCGGTTTTGATTATGAGGAACCCGTCCGCAAGACGCCTCGTACTGAATTCGCAGTCTATTTTGCGATCATCTTTGCAGCGACACTTCCGCTGTCTTGTCTGACCTGGGCCTTGTCCATTCTGAAGAATGGCAACGCATCGGGGCGGGGTCCGATCAAACGGGCCTGGGCTCAAGCGTCGATCATCACACCGATGATCTTCAACGCCTGAGCAATTTATAAGGCGGTCTGAACACCCGCCTTTTTCGAAGTTTCTGTCGGGGAGACGACAGAGATCAGTTTTCGCCTTCCTTTGCGGGAGGGCGGAAGACTTTCCCGGTGTCAAAACCGGGAAGCCTGATCTGTCACTCCCCCCCGGGGTGGCGGATTGTGACGGGGGAAGAGCCCTCGACATAACCCGGCCGCGGGGGGCGCGGCGTCAGTCTAATTTCGGAGGAAACTATGGCTGATAATCTGTCCTTTACAGGACTTACTGACGAGCAGGCACAAGAGCTGCACGCAGTGTATCTGAGCGGAATGTGGCTGTTTGTATCAGTCGCTGTGATCGCTCACATCGCTACGTACATCTGGCGTCCCTGGTTCTCATAAAGGATCATAGACATGTCAAAATTCTACAAGATTTGGCTCATTTTTGATCCCCGCCGCGTGTTTGTTGCACAAGGCGTGTTTCTGTTCTTGCTGGCTGCGATGATTCATCTCGTCGTTCTCAGCTCGGGCCTGAACTGGTTTGAACTGGCGGCGAACACCGCTCAGTAGAACCTGAACCAAGATAGTGCTGCGGGCGAAGGCCCCGAACCTTTGGCCGCAGCAAATTGAGATGACTGTTTTAGAACGACGGCTACGAGACGACGACAAGATCAAGGCCGCCAAGTAGGGAGACGAGAGCAATGGCATTGCTGAGTTTCGAGAGAAAATATCGCGTCCGAGGTGGGACGTTGGTCGGCGGCGATCTGTTCGACTTCTGGGTGGGGCCGTTCTTTGTCGGCTTCTTCGGTGTCACGACCGTCTTTTTCGCGGGTCTGGGGACCTTGCTGATTTTCTGGGGGGCCTCACAACAAGGCACCTTCAATCCGTGGCTGATCAATATCGCGCCGCCGGACCTGAAATATGGACTTGGCATGGCGCCGCTGATGGAAGGGGGCTTGTGGCAGATTATCACCTTCTGCGCGGTCGGTGCTTTCGTCAGTTGGGCTTTGCGAGAGGTCGAGATCTGTCGAAAGCTAGGCATGGGCTATCACGTGCCCGTCGCATTTAGTTTTGCAATTTTGGCTTATGTCACGCTGGTCGTTTTCCGGCCCTTGTTGATGGGCGCGTGGGGACATGGCTTCCCGTATGGCATCTTCTCCCACCTCGATTGGGTGTCGAATACGGGCTATGCTTACCTGCACTTTCATTACAATCCGGCGCATATGCTCGCCGTGACATTGTTCTTCACTACGACGTTTGCTCTGGCGCTCCATGGCGGTTTGATCTTGTCCGCCGCGAACCCTGAGAAGGGTGAAGAGATGAAGACGCCTGATCACGAGGATACGTTCTTTCGCGACTTCATCGGCTATTCGGTCGGCACGTTGGGCATCCACCGTGTGGGTCTGTTGCTGGCGCTGAACGCCGTGTTCTTCTCGGCTGTCTGTATCATCATCTCCGGGCCCGTCTGGACGAAGGGCTGGCCTGAATGGTGGAACTGGTGGCTTGAGATGCCGATCTGGCCAAGCCAAGTGGGGTTATAATCATGATCGAGTATCAAAACATCTTCACGCAAGTTCAGGTTCAGGGCACGCCCGAATGGGGCCTGGACAATGCAGAGAAAAGCATGATGGCCGAACGCACGTTCGCCCCTCGGTTCTCGACGCTGGTGGGCTGGATGGGCAATGCTCAGCTTGGGCCGATCTATCTGGGCTATTTCGGGTTGATCTCGCTGGCCACGGGTCTGCTTTGGTTCAACATCGTGGGCATCAACATGCTGGCGCAGGTGGGTTGGGATATTCCCGAGTTCATCCGGCAGCTGTTCTGGCTCGCGCTTGAGCCGCCTTCGCCCGAATACGGGCTGAGAATGCCGCCGCTCAATGATGGCGGGTGGTATATCATCGCCAGCTTCTTCTTGCTGGTCTCGGTGATGTCATGGTGGTTGCGGACCTATCTGTTGGCCGAGCAACATAAGATGGGCAAGCATATCGCTTGGGCCTTTCTGGCCGCGATCTGGTTGTTCCTTGTCTTGGGTCTGTTCCGTCCGATCCTGATGGGATCATGGAGCGAGGCTGTGCCTTACGGCATCTTCCCGCATCTTGATTGGACCACGGCGTTTTCGATCCGTTACGGCAATCTATATTACAACCCGTTCCACTGTCTTTCGATTGTGTTCCTTTATGGCTCGGTCCTGCTCTTTGCGATGCATGGCGCGACCATTCTGGCTGTCACCCGCCACGGCGGTGACCGCGAGTTGGAGCAGATCATCGACCGCGGCACGGCGTCTGAGCGGGCTGGTCTGTTCTGGCGCTGGACCATGGGCTTCAACGCGACGATGGAAGGTATCCACCGTTGGGCGTGGTGGTTCGCGGTGCTGACGCCGATCACGGGCGGTATCGGAATTCTATTGACCGGCACGGTTGTCGATAACTGGTTCATCTGGGCGCAAGAGCACAATTTCGCGCCCGAATATGATGGCAGCTTCGGCTACGAAGCCTTCAGCGCAGAGGGGGAATAAGCCATGTTTCCGAAGTGGTTTACTGAATGGAGCGAGAAGAACCCGACCAACATCTTCGGTCCCGGCATTATTGTCGGGGTCGTTGGGAGCGCGGTTTTTGTTGCGGCCTTCATCGTCGCTTGGGGTCAACCCTTTGCGACGGCCTCCACCCAGACCGGGCCTCGCGGCACGGGGATGTCTGTGCCGGAGTTCGTCTCTGATCTCGCAAAAGGCGATCCGACAATCGAAGGCTTTACAACCTCGTCGCCGATTGTTCCTGCAGCGGGTGCGACGCTCGCAAAAGACGGTGTCGAGAATGCAGAGCCTTTGCTGGGTGATTTGACGGTTGAAAACTACGACCGGCTTGTCACCGCGATGCGCGAATGGACGGGCATTGAAGACTTGTTCGCAGGTGAAGAAAACTACCAAACGGTGGTTGCGCGTCGGATGATCCAGATGACGCAAGCGCTGAACGAGGAATGGGATGGCCATACAAATTCCGAGGTCGGTGTGACCTGTTACACCTGCCACCGGGGCGAAGTTGTTCCGTCAAACATCTGGTTCGACAATGCGCCAGTGACGCATGCGACAGCCGGTTGGGCTTCGGTTCAAAACCGCGCGACCTCGACTTCTCAAGCCACGTCGCTTCCCTCTGATGCTTTGCAGAAGTTGCTCGTTGATGGTGAACAGATCACCGTTCACGATCTGGAAAGCCGTGTCGCGGGATCGCCTTCGGATGAAGATTTCCGTTCGATCCAGGACACGGAACGCACTTATGCGCTGATGAATTACTTCGCAGGCTCGCTGGGTGTGAATTGCGTCTTTTGTCACAACTCCCGTGCCTTCTACGACACGGCCGAGGTGACACCGCAATGGGCGACGGCAAGTCTGGGGATCGGCATGGTTCAAGAGATCAACAACGACTACTTGATCGATCTGGCCGAGATCTATCCCGACGAGCGTCTGGGCGCCAAAGGCGATGCACCGAAAGCTGCATGTGCGACGTGCCACAAAGGCTATCAGAAGCCGCTGCAAGGGTTGAATGTCATTGCTGACTGGCCCGAACTCGCGACGTCTGAGACGCCGGAATACGAATAGCGAGGTGGCGTATCGCGCCATCTCCCACCCAAGATTCGGGCCCCGTCCGGGGCGCGTTTCCCTGAGATCAGATTTGATCTCAGTTCCCTTCCTGTTGGCTTCAGGAAAAACTTAGACACCGCGTCGTAAGGCTTCTGGTCGAAGACGCGGTGTTCTTTTTCGAGGATGTTGCAATGGATAGACCGACAACGCCGACGCTAGACAGAATTGCCGCTCCGGCTGACCTGAAAGGGCTGAGCGATGCTGAGTTGAAAACCGTCGCCGACGAGCTGCGCGAGGAAGTGATCTCGGTCGTATCGGAAACAGGCGGTCATCTGGGATCATCGCTGGGCGTGGTGGAGCTGTCAGTGGCGCTTCACGCCGTGTTCAACACGCCGCATGACAAGCTGATCTGGGATGTAGGCCACCAATGCTATCCGCATAAAATTCTGACCGCGCGACGCGACCGGATGCGCAGCCTGCGCCAGAAAGACGGCTTGTCGGGCTTCACCAAAAGATCGGAATCCGAATTTGATCCGTTTGGTGCCGCACATAGCTCGACCTCCATTTCTGCAGCCCTTGGCTTTGCCACGGCGCGTGATCTGGGGATGGCGACGGGGGATGCGGTGGCGGTGATCGGCGACGGCTCGATCAGTGCGGGTATGGCCTATGAGGCGCTGAACAATGCCGGCCATGAAGGGCGGCGGATGTTCGTCATTCTTAACGACAATGAGATGTCGATTGCACCGCCTGTGGGTGCGATGTCGCGGTATTTGTCGGGGCTCTATCAGGAGGGCTCTCCCCTCCCGATGCTCAAAGATATGGCGGAAGGGTTCGAGGCCTCGCTGCCCGGACCCATTCGTGACGGCGCGAAGCGTGCGCGCTCGTTGGTGACGGGGCAGTCGCCGCAAAGCACGGTGTTCGAGCAATTGGGCTTCACATATGTTGGCCCGATTGATGGCCATGACATGACCCAGCTTCTGGGCGTTCTGCGCTCGGTCCATGCGCGGTCCACGGGGCCTGTGTTGATCCATTGTTGCACGGTGAAGGGCAAAGGATATCATCCGGCGGAAAGCTCGGAAGACAAGTATCATGGCGTCTCAAAGTTCGATGTGCCGTCAGGTACGCAGAAGAAGTCCAAAAGCAACGCGCCGAGCTACACGAAGGTCTTTGGCGAAACGCTGGTGAAAGAAGCCGCGCAGGATCCGCGTATTGTTGCGGTGACGGCGGCGATGCCCTCGGGCACAGGTGTCGACTTGATGGCCAATCGCTTTCCGGCGCGTACCTTCGATGTGGGCATTGCGGAGCAGCATGCCGTGACTTTTGCCGCCGGTCTGGCAGCCTCGGGCATGCGGCCGTTTTGCGCGATCTATTCGACGTTTCTTCAACGTGGTTATGACCAGATCGTGCATGATGTAGCGCTGCAAAACTTGCCTGTGCGCTTCGCGATTGACCGCGCCGGGCTAGTGGGTGCGGATGGTGCGACGCATGCCGGCGCTTTTGATATCGGCTATCTTTGCGCCTTGCCGAATTTCACCGTGATGGCCGCTGCAGATGAGCGCGAGTTGATGAATATGGTCGCAACGGCGGCCAATCATGACACGGGCCCGATTGCGTTTCGCTACCCGCGGGGTGCAGGGGTCGGGATCACATTGCCGGAATTTGGTGACCGCCTAGAAATCGGCAAAGGTCGGATCATACGCGAAGGATCGAAGGTTGCGATCTTGTCATTGGGCTCCGCGTTGAAAGATTGTTTGGACGCCGCAGATCAGATGGAGGAATGGGGCGTCAGCCCAACGGTCGCGGATGCTCGCTTTGCCAAGCCGTTCGACAAATCCCTGATCCGGAGCCTGCTGCGCCACCATGAGGCGCTGATCATCGTTGAGCATGGCGCAAGCGGCGGCTTTGGCGCGCGGGTTCTGGAATGGTTGGCCGCGGAAGGAGCGTTTGATCGCGGACATAAAGTGCGTACCATGACCTTGCCGGATCGGTTCATTGATCAGGCGAGCCCGGAAGAAATGTATGAAGATGCCGGACTGTCCGCACAAGAAATCACGGTCAAATGTCTGGAAGTCATTGGCGTGGCCGCCGTCCCAGTGGGAGAGCAGGTTTAGACCTTAGGCGTGAACCAATGCGCCGAAGATCTTGTCCATATGCTCTTTCATATAGATGCGCATCCAGGCGGTGAAGATCTCTGGCTTGGTCTCGATCTGGTTTGACAGATTGTGAAAGCCTACCCATTGCGTGTCAGCCACTTCATCAGGATTGGGTTTGAATTGCAGATCGGCGGGCGCGAGGGCCATGAAGATATCGACGACCTCATGCTCGGTCAGGCCATCGCCGACATCCGCGCGGTATTCGACGCGGTCGCGGAATTCACAAGCTAGTCCGGTGATCCCAAGCTCTTCGCGCAGCCGCCTCGTGGCGCATGCCTCAGGCGTCTCGTCCCAAAGGGGATGTGTGCAGCAGGTATTCGCCCATAGACCCGGCGTGTGATATTTGCTAAGCGCGCGCTGTTGGATCAGGACCGTGTCGCGATGCATTACAAAAACCGATACAGCTTTGTGGCGTAAGCCTTCGCGGTGGACTTTCATCTTCTCGACCGGCGTCAGCGTGCCGTCGACCCAAGCCGGGATCATTTGCGCATTGGCGTTCATGTTCTGACAGCGGGGATCAGGCGCAGCAAATGTGCGATGTTCTTCGCGCCGATTTTCAGATGCGCCATCGGGCGCGCGCGGACCAGTTTCTTGTTCATATAGGCCTCAAAGGTCAGGCGCTGCACATCGACATCGTGGCACAGCGACACGAAACGCTCGCGGCGCTCGTCTGATTTGTAATACGCGCCTTGCATCGCGCCAAGGACCCGAAAGACGGTTCCGTGTTCTTTGAGAAAGATTTTGCGCGCCTGTGCCAGATCTTTGGCGCGACCAGAGGCGAGGCATGCCATTGCAGCATTGGCCGCTTCGCGCCCGCCTGCCATCGCGTAGAAGATGCCCTCGCCAGAGGAGGGTGCGACGACGCCTGCGGCATCACCTGCGAGTACGACGTCACGCCCATTGTCCCACTTGTCCAATGGCTTCAGCGGGATCGGAGCGCCTTCCTTGCGGATGGTTTTGCAGCCCGTCAACCCAGAGCTTTCGCGCAGCAATTGGGTCGCATGTTTCAGATCAACGCCGTCCACGCCTGTGCCCATTCCGACGCTGGCGCTTTTGCCATGTGGGAAGACCCAGCCGTAAAAATCAGGCGAGACCTTCCCGTCATAGATCACGTCGCAGCGGGTCGGGTCGTAATTTTCATTGGCCTGAGGCGCCTCGATAATCTCGTGGTAGGCGATGACATAGGGAATAGTGTCGCCGCCCGGAACTTCAGCACGCGCCACGTCAGAGCGCGCACCGTCGGCGCCGATGATCAGCTTGGTTTCGATCTCCATCTCATTGCGGCTGACCTTGTCGCGGTAGATCACTTTTGTGGTGTCGTTTTCGCGGTCGATCCGCAGGAAACTGCCCGTATAGCGATGCGCGCCTGCGGTCTTGGCGCGGGTACGGAGGAACTCGTCAAAATGCTCGCGGTCGACCATGCCGACATAGCCGTTCTCGACCGGAATATCGACAGCGCGGCCTGTGGGCGAGATCATGCGGGCCGTGTTGATCCGGGCCACGATCTGGCTGTCAGGCACGTCGAAATCCTGGACCAAACGCGGCGGGATCGCGCCTCCACAGGGCTTGATGCGCCCGGCACGATCAAGCATCGCGACGCTATGGCCTTTGCGCGCAAGATCTTCGGCTGCGGTGGCTCCCGAGGGTCCGCCCCCAACGACGACGACATCATAGATCATGGTTCATTCTCCCGGAACGATGTTGGATGCAGGAGCGCGATCTTTGTCGCGCCCTTCGATTATCAGATAGGCCATGAAGGCCGCGACTGTGAACAAGGCGGCCTCGCCCAGAAACACTGCGCCAAAAGCGTCAGCGTCAGTCATGAAACGGCGCAAGATATCTACGGCGGCCGCACCGGTTAATCCGCCAAAGCCCGCAGCAACGGCTTGCGCCGCGCCCCACAGACCCATGCGCGTGCCTTCGCGGCGGGATCTGCCTTCGCCTGCCAGCTGCATCATCGATCCGATGGCAGCAACAGCGAAAGCGCCATTGGCGAAACCAAGAAAGACTGTGGCTGGAACAAGCAGGGCAGGGGTGGCCAATTGGCCCAATGCGAAAACAAGCGCCAGTGCCAAAGCGGATAGCAAGCAGCCGCCCGTGACCCAGTGCTTGAGCGATCCGATCTGCAGGCCCGTGGCGCAGATGCCGACGGTGACCATGCCCAAAAAGACGCCGCCATTTTGCGCGCCCGACAGCGATGTGGATTGACCCGGTGTGAAGTTGAAGACGAGGCCGGCATAGGGCTCCAGGATCAACTCTTGCATGAAATAGGCGGTCATCGACAAGAAGACGAAGATGGTGAAATTGCGTGCTTTGCGTTCGGCCCAGACCTGTTTGAGACCGGTCATGAAAGGCGTATCATCCGGGGCCGCGAAGTTGACCGTCACGCGACGCTCGATGCCCCAGACGGCGAAGCAAGTCAGCGCGAACGCGCTGCTTGTGACGATGGCCACGATCTTCAGCAGCAACGTTGCAGAATACGGATCGAGGTTCTTGCCGACGATCACGGCTGTCACGGCGATACCCGCGATCATCATCAGCCAAGTGATCGTTGCGGCAGCGGCGCGGCGGCGCGGCTCGGTCGCGCTGGCCAGAAGCGCCAGAAGCGAAGTGCCGGATGCGCCGACGCCAAGGCCGATCAACGTATAGGCGAGGATCGAGGTGATGAGGCCAAGCGTGAAGCTGGCCTCCATCCAGACCGTGCCAAGTGCGGCTGTGAAACCGCCCAATGCAAGGGCTAGCATGCCGCCGATGATCCAACGGGTGCGATGCCCTCCGGCGTCAGATTTGAAGCCCCATTTGGGTCGCGTGATCTGAATGCCGTAATGCAAAGCAACAAGCAGGCCGGGTAGGATTGCGGGTAAGGCGAGCTCTACGACCATCAGGCGGTTGAGGGTCGATGTGGTCAAAACCACAATCGCGCCGAGGCACATTTGCACAAGGCCAAGCCGAATGATGGAGATCCATGACAGCGCCATCAGGACAGCCCTCTCAGCGCGAAAGCTGCGATCATCATGCCAGCCACATAAAGCGTGACGCCCGTGGCGTTATACCAAGGCGCCTTGCCTTTCGGGTCTTTGAACAGAACTGCCATTGCGCCCGCTTGCGCGACCAAAACGCCCAAGATCCCAAGCGCGTGGATTGGCTTGTCCCAAAGTAATAGAAGTGTTGCGACGATGATTTGTGGCACGGCCATAACGGCGCAAGCAACCTGTGCGGCGCGGCGGGGGCCAAGTGTGACGGGCAAGGAGTTGACGCCCATCTGGCGGTCACCTTCCAGCGCCTTAAAGTCGTTGAGCGTCATAATCCCATGCGCGCCGATGCCATAAAGAACCGCGATCAGTACGACCTCGATGCGTGGTGCACCCGCGCTGAGAACGGCAGCACCGGTAAACCAAGGCAGGCTTTCATAAGACAGACCGACAAGGCCGGGACCCCACCAGCCGGATTTCTTGAGCCGGATAGGCTCGGCGGAATAAGCCCAAGCGGCGGCGACACCAAGAATGGTCGCGCCAAAACCCCAAGGCCCGAGCTGATAGCCAACGACCAGCGACAATGCAGACATGACCAAAGCGATATAGAGCCCCCAACGGCCGGGAATGCGGCCGGACGGAATGGGGCGGTCGGGCTCATTGATGGCGTCGACATGACGGTCGCACCAATCATTCGCGGCTTGGCTCATGCCGCAGACAATCGGGCCCGCAAGAATGACGCCCAGCAAGACCAGAAGCCATTGGCCGGATGGTGAAGCTCCGGAAGAAATTACACCGCATAGATAAGCCCACATCGGCGGAAACCATGTGATTGGCTTCAGCAACTGCAAAGCTGCCGCCGGTTCGGGCAAGCGCCGAGGGTGTAAATTATCTATGACACTCATGTGTCAAGTAAACTATACACATTGAGTCTATTCAAGCAGATTCTAAGGCCGAAAGCCCTTGTCTGACTGGAATCTAAGCGGAGGTCGCGATTAACGGTCGAGCAGGTCGTATTTGCGCAGCTTGACGTAGAGACTTTGGCGGCTGAGGCCCAACATCTCGGCAGCAGCAACGCGGTTATTGCCGGTCAGCTCGACGGCAGTTTCGATACACATTTTCTCAATCACATCGGTCGTGGCGGAGACGATATCTTTGAGCGGAGAAGAGCCCACAAGTTCGACGACATTGTTCATCTGTGCCGTGTCAGACGGAGCGGCGGTTTCGCGGTGCACATCGGAGCGCGAGGCGTCCCGCATCACGAAGGCGAACCGGGCGTTTTGATCGTCGCTGAGGCGTGTGGCGGAAATCTCGACCTGCCGTTGCGCGCCATGTTGGCCGGACAATTTGGTCGAATACATCCGCAGCTTGCCGCTGCGCGCAGCGTTCTCGATCAGAACCTTGATGTCGATATTGCCGCGCACAAGAAAATCACCAAGCGAGCGGCCTTTGACCTCGGATGCTTGTGCCGCGTCACACAGCGATAAGAATGCCTCGTTTGCGGTTCGGATGATCCCGCGCTCATCGGTGAAAATCACCGCATCGGCGCCATTGCGGAACAATGCGCCCAGCCCTTCGGCCAATTCCGCAGCGACGCCTTCGGTGCGGGCTTCAGATTGAATGCGACACAGCAAGGTACGGTCGCCGGCGGCGCGGAAAAGCGTTGGGTAAACTGTGACAGGTGTTTTGGTGCGAGCGGTGACAACCGCAAGTGAGGAGGACCCGTCGCGGCTCGCAGCCTCGATCAAACGGTCGAGAAATTCGCTTTTGCGGGCGTCTTGGAATTCGCTGGCAAAGACCAGACCAGATACCGCATCCGCATCACTGCCTAGAATGGTGGCCGCGGATTCGTTGAGGTCCAAAATCTTGTCAGAGGCCACATCGACCAGCACCAGTGCGTCGCGAGACGATTCCATCAACACGCGGTAGCGCGTCTCGAAATCACGGTGGCTTTCATAGTCCTTTTCCAGCGCCAATTGCGCTTTGACCAAACGCTGCTGCAGCTCTGCAATAGGGCGCAGATCGCGGCCCAGCATCAAGATAGTTTGCTCAATCCCCGTCTGGTGGAATGTGTAGCGGATCGGGAAGTCCCAATTGGCGTTGTCGAAATGGTTGATCTCGACGGAATCTGTATTGGCGGCAGTTCCCTTGCGGAAATTCTCCATCAGATCGGCAAATCGCGACCGGCTGTCTTCAGCCAGAAAATCGCTCAGATTGCGGTTCACCCAATGATCGAGCCGCCCAATAGTCTGGTTCAGAGGATTGACGATAACTGTTTCGACCTGACCGCTTAGGTCAATGACAATAGCAATATCAGCGGCTGTCGCGACAACCTCATTGATATGCTCAGGAGCAACCTTGGGTTGCCCTGCTGCCAGCCAAAACTCTGTTTCTCGTCGGTTCATTCAAACACCTGTGAACAGTCGTACTCTCTTAAGTCGTCTTGTCTCGTTACTCAATCAGGCGATGCGCAATTTTGCGTTTGCATCGCAGTCGATTTTGCACAGTTTCAGCGCCTCTAGCGGGTTCGATACGACGAAATCTGCGCCGGTCGCAGCCGCAATATCTTTGCTGTCATATGTGGCTTCACCACCGCCTATTACGATCGGAGTCGAACTTGTCGAAACCTTACGCAGCGTCTTGATGATACGACCTGCCTCAAAAACTGTCTTGCGCGATGACACTGTCAGACCGATCATCGAGAACCTTTTGGACCTGACAAGTGCTGCCAATTCGCGATCGGAATGATCAAGAGCGACATGCACAAAGCAGCCATGGGCTTCCAAAATCTCTGTTGCAACGAAGATGCCGAGCAGGTGGTCTTCGACCGATGGCGCAATCATCAGTATTTCTGGGCGCCCGCCAATATCATCGGTGTGGCGCGTGCGCGCTGCCAAGGACCTGACGGTTTCTTGTATCCGGGCCGTTCCAATCGAGACATCGACGAAGCTGATTTTGTTGTCGGCCCAAAGATCACCCAACAGGCTTGCCGTATCGCCGGCATGGGACGTGATGAATTCGTAGGCGCTGACACCGCCATCGATCACACAGGCCACAGCCGCACGCCTGACATCGGGGTCGTCATGGATAAACGCGGCGGCCAAAGTCTGCACGCAAGTCTCATACCCGTCAGCGCAAATATCGGCGCGCTCTAGGATGACTTTGGACAAAACGTCAGAGGCAAGCCCCTCAATGCGATGGTCAACTATGCGTTCGACATCAGAACTCGCCTCGAATTCGTAGTCATGAGTTCTTTTGTTCATGTGCAGCCACCGCGATGTCTAATGGGCCCGTTTGGCCCTCTCGCCCGGCGCTAGAGAGCGCGGCGAGCCCTTATATGCATACCAGAGCATACAATTTCTGTCAAAGTTGATTCCATTGATATCTGTAAGGCTAAGCTGACAGAAAAGTGCGGGCTGTCAATCACTGATAACCGGTTGAATTGGCTAAGAACCTATAAACTTGCTGTATTCGGGCCTCTTCCGGCTAAGTGTCAACTTTGAGAGTGTAACTTATAATTGACACTCCTATTGCTCCAACGATAGCTTGAATTGAACAAGAAGACCGGACGAACAAGAATCGGGGGAGATCGTCAACTCAATGGGTCACTCAACCCAAACAACAGGGCTCTACACTCCAGAGCAAAGACGCAGACGCGACGCGACCCGTTGGACGACAGTTCAGGGCGTCCTCGCGCCACTGCAATTTCTGGTGTTTGCGGTCTCCGTTTTTCTTGTCTTGCGCTACCTGTCGACGGGTGAGGGATACGCGATCGCAACGGCCTCGGTTTTGATCAAGACGGGCTTTCTATATGTCATCATGATCACCGGCGCGATCTGGGAAAAAGTTGTTTTTGGACAGTACCTTCTGGCGCCAGCGTTCTTTTGGGAAGACGTGTTTAGCTTCGGCGTTATAGCACTTCACACGGCCTATCTGTGGGCGCTGTTTTCAGGCGCGGATCCGGCGGTTCAGATGTGGATCGCGCTTGCCGCCTATGCGGCCTATTTGGTCAATGCCGCGCAGTTCATTTTGAAGCTGCGCGCGGCCCGTTTGGAGGTCGCAGCATGAACAAGCCCACTCAAATAAGTGCGGGCGGATGCTCTAATGCGCCGGTCCTCAAAGAGCGTGGCCAGCGCGAAGTTTTCTGCGGTTTGACGGGAATCATCTGGCTGCATCGCAAGATGCAGGACGCGTTTTTCTTGGTTGTCGGCTCGCGGACTTGTGCGCATTTGCTGCAATCTGCTGCGGGTGTGATGATTTTTGCCGAACCGCGTTTTGGCACCGCGATCATGGAAGAGAAAGATCTCGCAGGTCTGGCTGATGCCCATGAGGAGCTGGACCGCGAAGTGGCGCTTTTGCTGGAGCGGCGCCCTGATATCAAACAGCTGTTCCTCGTCGGCTCTTGCCCGTCCGAGGTGATCAAGATTGATCTAAGCCGTGCGGCAGAGCGTTTAACGCAAATTCACGCGCCGCATGTTCGGGTTTTGAATTATTCCGGCTCGGGGATCGAGACGACCTTTACGCAGGGCGAAGATGCTTGTCTGGAAAGCATGGTGCCTGTGCTGCCTGAGACCGACGCGCGCGAGTTGCTGTTGGTTGGCGCGCTGCCCGATGTTGTCGAAGATCAGGCCTTGGCATTGCTGCGTGACATGGGTGTTGGCCCGGTGAGCGTTCTGCCTGCGGGCCGTGCGGATGCGATGCCGAAGGTCGGGCCGAATACCAAATTTGCGCTGCTTCAGCCGTTCCTGGGTGAGACGGCGTCCGCGCTGACACGTCGCGGTGCGAGCCATATTCCGGCGCCGTTCCCCTTTGGCGAAGAAGGCACGACGCTTTGGCTGCGCGCTATCGCCGATGAATTCGGTGTTGATGACGAAACGTTCGAGCGCGTCACGGCGGCGCCCCGTGCCCGCGCGCGCAAAGCGGTCGCGGCTCATGCCGCGGATCTGGACGGCAAGTCGATCTTCTTCTTTCCCGACAGTCAATTGGAATTGCCCTTGGCGCGGTTCCTGACGCGCGAATGTGGCATGCACGCGATCGAAGTGGGCGCGCCTTACATTCATAAAGGCCTCGTTGGCCCCGATATGGAGATGCTGCAGACCGGAACCGTTTCCGAGGGCCAAGATGTCGACAAGCAGCTAGATCGCTGCCGCGCCGCGCGCCCTGATTTGACGGTCTGCGGGCTGGGCCTTGCCAATCCGCTAGAGGCCGAAGGGCTCTCGACCAAATGGGCCATCGAGTTGGTGTTCACGCCAGTGCATTTCTATGAGCAAGCTGGCGATCTGGCAGGTCTGTTTTCACGTCCGTTGCGCCGCAAGGGTCTGTTGAAGGTGGCTGCGGAATGAGTGGGCGCCTAGATATCCTACGGTGTGCGGCCACAGTCAGCTGCGCTGACCGTTTACCCGCATTGTTCACTCCAATGTTTGGAGTGACGGAATGAAGTTAACCGTGTGGACATATGAAGGCCCGCCGCATGTTGGTGCGATGCGTGTTGCCACTGCGATGAAGGGGCTGCATTTCGTTTTACACGCGCCGCAAGGCGATACATATGCCGACCTTCTGTTCACAATGATTGAGCGTCGCGATCATCGCCCGCCAGTGACCTACACGACCTTCCAAGCGCGTGATTTAGGGTCTGATACGGCGCATCTGTTCAAAGATGCCTGCCAGGACGCCTATGATCGTTTCCAGCCGGAAGCGATTATTGTCGGCGCATCCTGCACCGCTGAGTTAATCCAAGACGACCCGGGCGGTTTGGCTGAAACGATGGGCCTGCCTGTCCCGGTGATCCCGCTGGAACTGCCATCCTACCAGCGCAAAGAGAATTTTGGCGCCGATGAGACCTTCTTTCAGATCGTACGGACGCTGGCCAAGCCTTGCGAGCGGACAGAGCGCGTGTCGTGCAATATTCTAGGCCCAACGGCCTTAGGGTTCCGCCACCGCGACGATATCGAAGAGCTGACAGGGCTGCTTTATGATCAGGGCGTCGATGTGAATGTCGTCGCCCCTTACGGCGCAACCCCGTCCGATATTGCGCGCCTTGGGGCCGCACATTTCAACATCATGCTCTACCCTGAAACTTGCGAGGCCGCCTGCCGTTGGCTGGAACGCGAGATGGATCAGCCTTACACGAAGATCGTGCCAATCGGTGTTGGTGCGACACGTGATTTCTTGGCCGAAGTGGCCGAAATCACCGGCAAGGTGGTCGAGGTTGATGACAGCCGGTTGCGCCTGCCTTGGTATTCGGCCTCCGTTGACAGCACGTACCTTACCGGCAAGCGCGTCTTTGTGTTTGGCGATGCCACCCATGTCAAAGCCGCCGCGCGTGTGGCGCGTGACGAGATGGGGTTCGAGGTCGTCGGCATGGGCTGCTACAACCGCGAGTTCGCCCGCGACATTCGCGCGATGGCGAAAGAGTATGGCGTCGAAGCGCTGATCTCAGATGACTATCTGGAGGTCGAGCGCGCGATTGAAGAACTGGCGCCTGAAATGATCCTCGGCACTCAGATGGAGCGTCATATCGGCAAGCGTTTGGGTATTCCTTGCGCTGTGATTTCGGCACCTGTCCATGTGCAGGATTTCCCCGCGCGTTACTCTCCGCAAGTGGGTTTTGAAGGCGCGAATGTCTTGTTCGACACTTGGGTCCATCCGCTGGTGATGGGTCTGGAAGAGCATCTGCTGCACATGTTTCGCGATGATTTTGAGTTCCACGATGATGCGGGCGCATCGCATCACGGTGGCAAAGCGGTCGAGAAGGTTGTGGCGGAAGACGCTCCGGTAGCGCTTGCCTCTGATGATCAGGTCGTCATCTGGCTGTCTGACGCGGAGAAAGAGCTGAAGAAAATCCCGTTCTTTGTGCGTGGCAAAGCCCGCAAGAACACAGAGAAATTTGCAGCCTCTCAAGGCGTTGCCGAAATCTCGGTCGAAACGCTCTATGAGGCGAAGGCGCATTATGCGCGATAGTGTCGATCATAACGGCTACCGCGTCGTCTTCGTGACGCTGGACAGCCATGCAGCCGGGCCGATTGCCCGCGCGATCCCGCGTCTTGAGCGCGATTTTCCGGGGCTTTCGGTCTCTATTCATGCTGCCGCCGAGTGGGGCGAAAGCGCTGCGGCACTGGACGCTGCACGTGAGGCGGTGCGCTACGGTGACATCATCATCGCGAACCTGTTGTTTCTTGAAGAGCATGTGAAAGCCATCGGCCCTGATCTGGCCGCACGGCGCGAGGCCTGTGACGCGATGATCGGGCTGGTTGCCGATACCGATATCGTCAAGCTGACGAAAATGGGCGATCTGGATATGGCCAAGCCGGCCAAGGGCGTGATGTCCTTGCTGAAGCGTTTGAAGCCCAAAGCCAAAACTCCGAAATGCGGCGAAGATCAGATGACGATGCTGCGCCGTCTGCCGAAGATTTTGAAATTCGTACCGGGCAAGGCGCAGGATTTGCGCGCTTGGTTCTTGTCGATGCAATATTGGCTGGGCGGCTCGGACGACAATATCGAACAGATGATCCGCTTCTTGGTGTCTCGCTATTCTACCGATGCGGCGTGGAACCAGATCGAAGCGGCGCTGCCGATAGATTACCCAAATGTGGGTCTGTATCACCCCGATTTGGCTGGACGGGTCACTTCTGATCCGGCTGATTTGCCGAGCCCTGAGGCGCCTGTTGCGACCGTTGGCTTGCTGATGTTGCGGTCTTACGTTTTGGCCTCTGACACGGCGCATTATGATGCGGTGATCCGTCGGTTCGAGGCGGCAAATATCCGCGTTCTGGCCGCCTTTGCGGGCGGGCTTGACGGGCGTCCAGCGATTGCGGAATTCCACAAAGGCAAGATCGACGCCTTGGTCTCGCTGACCGGGTTCAGCCTTGTGGGCGGGCCTGCCTATAATGACAGCGACGCGGCGGTCGAGGTGCTGGGCGATCTGAACCTGCCATATATCGCGGCGCATCCGCTAGAGTTTCAGACCCTTGGCAAATGGGCAGAAAGCTCTGGCGGGCTTGGGCCTGTCGAGACAACGATGCTGATCGCGCTGCCCGAGATCGACGGCGCGACCAACCCAACCGTTTTTGCCGGACGCCACAGTGAAGATGGCTGCCAAGGCTGCGCGGTGCAATGCAAAGGTGGTGGGGATCACCGCGCTATGGCGCCTTGTCCTGAGCGCATTGATGTTTTGGTCGAAAAGACCACTCGGCTGGCGGTTCTGCGCCGCAAGGCGAATGCCGAAAAGAAGGTTGCCGTGGTTCTGTTTGGCTTCCCGCCCAATGCGGGCGCTGTTGGAACGGCGGCTTATCTTGGCGTGTTCGAGTCGCTTCATAACACGTTGCTGCGCATGCGTGCCGATGGCTACGTTGTCGATGTTCCCGAAACGGTCGATGATCTGCGCGATGCGGTTCTCAACGGCAATGCGGCGCAATATGGCCAGTCTGCCAATGTCGCAGCGCTGGTGGATGCGGAGCATATTGTTAAGCACACGCCTTGGCTGGAAGAGATCGAAAGCTCTTGGGGGCCAGCGCCGGGCAAGGTGCAATCAGATGGGCGCGGCGTGTTTGTTCTGGGTCAGCATTTCGGCAATGTCTTTGTCGGTGTTCAGCCAAGTTTCGGCTATGAAGGCGACCCGATGCGCTTGCTGTTCGAGCACGGTTTCGCGCCGACCCATGCGTTTGCGCAGTTCTACCTTTGGCTGCGCAACAGCTACAAGGCGGACGCGCTTTTGCATTTTGGCATGCATGGCGCGTTGGAATTTATGCCCGGCAAACAATCTGGACCCGGTGCTCAAGATTGGCCGGATCGCTTGATTGGCGAGATGCCGAATATCTATCTTTATGCGTCCAACAATCCGTCCGAGGCGAGCCTTGCCAAGCGACGCTCTAACGCGGTGACGGTCACGCATATGACGCCTCCGCTGGCGCAATCCGGTCTCTATAAAGGGCTTTTGGAGCTGAAAGACAGCCTGACCCGCTGGCGCGCTATGGCGCCTGATGCGTCGGATCGTGGTGAATTGGAGGCGTTGATCGCAGCACAGGCAGAGGCCGTAGATATGGGCGGCACTGCGCCCGAGGCCTTGTGGTTGAAATTGCTAGAGACCGAAGACGCGTTGATCACCGACGGGCTGCATGTTGTCGGTCGCGCGATGGATGCTGAGACGCGTGCGAATTACATCGCGCTGATGGATCACGCAGATGACGAGACGAAAGCGCGGGTTGAGGCTTTGCTGCAAGGCGATCACGAACTTGACGGTTTGATGAATGCGCTGGGCGCGCGGTTCATTGCGCCTGTTCCGGGTGGTGATCTGATCCGTAGTGCGGATGTCTTGCCGACAGGGCGCAACATTCACGCCTTTGATCCGTTCCGGATGCCGACTGCCTTTGCGATGCAAGACGGGGCAAAACAGGCTCTAACCCTGTTAAATACGCATGAGAGCATGCCGCGTAGTGTGGCGCTGGTTTTGTGGGGATCGGACAATATCAAATCTGACGGCGGCCCGATCGCGCAGGCTTTGGCGCTGATGGGCGCTCTGCCTCGGTTCGACAATTTCGGTCGCTTGGCTGGCGCTGATCTGGTTCCTCTGGAAGAGCTTGGCCGGCCTCGGATCGACGTCATCATGACACTGTCTGGCATTTTCCGTGACTTGCTGCCTTTGCAAACAAGGATGCTCGCCGAAGCCGCCTACAAGGCTGCGACCGCCGATGAGCCTTTGGAACAGAACTTCATTCGCGCCCATGCGCTGGCCTATGCCGAGCAGATGGATGTCGATATGGAAACCGCAGCTTTGCGGGTCTTCTCGAACGCGGAAGGCGCTTACGGATCTAACGTTAATCAACTGGTCGATAGCTCTGCGTTCGGCGATGAGGATGAGTTGGCCGATGCCTATGAAGCACGCAAGAGCTTTGCGTATGGCGTGAGTGGCAAAGCAACACCGAATGCGGCGCTTTTGCAAAAGGCGCTGAAAGACGTGGATCTGGCCTACCAAAACCTTGAAAGCGTCGAGCTTGGCGTGACGACGGTTGATCACTATTTCGACACGCTGGGCGGCATTGCTCGCGCGGTGAAGCGCGCCAAGGGGACAGAGACGCCCGTCTATATTGGCGACCAGACACGTGGCGAAGGCAAGGTGCGGACCTTGAAAGAACAGGTCGCGCTTGAGACGCGGTCGCGCGCTTTGAACCCGCGTTTCTTTGAGCCGCTTTTGAAGCATGGCCATGAAGGTGTGCGCCAGATCGAGGCGCATGTGACGAACACTTTGGGCTGGTCAGCTACGACGGGTCAGGTTGAACCTTGGGTCTATCAGCGCCTGACAGAGACTTTTGTTTTGGATGACGAGATGCGCAAGCGTCTGGCGGATTTGAACCCCCAAGCCTCGGCGCGGATGGCGAACCGTTTGATCGAGGCGCATGAGCGCAATTACTGGCAGCCGGATGATGCGACTTTGGAAGCGCTTCAGGCGGGTGCCGATGAACTTGAAGATACCCTTGAGGGTGTCGGAGTGGCGGCGGAATGAGCCGGTTTAGAGACGAAAGGAGGCTCCTATGAGCCCCAGAGACGAAATTCCAAACCTTGGCGATGATGGCGAGGGTTCTGTTCAGGTCCATCAAGACATGAATATGAAGATCGATGGTGCCAAAGTGTTTGCCGTTTACGGCAAAGGCGGCATCGGCAAGTCGACGACATCGTCGAACCTGTCGGCGGCGTTCTCGACCCTTGGCAAGCGCGTGCTTCAGATCGGTTGTGATCCGAAACATGACAGCACGTTCACGCTGACGGGCCGCTTGGTTCCGACCGTAATCGATACGCTAAAGGATGTGGATTTCCACGCCGAAGAGCTGCGCCCAGATGACTTCGTTTATGAAGGCTGGAACGGTGTGAAATGCGTTGAGGCCGGTGGCCCTCCAGCCGGAACCGGCTGTGGCGGTTATGTCGTCGGGCAGACCGTGAAACTGCTCAAGCAACACCATATGCTCGAAGACACGGATGTGGTGATTTTCGACGTGCTGGGTGATGTGGTCTGCGGCGGCTTTGCGGCCCCCTTGCAGCACGCCGACCGCGCTTTGATTGTGACGGCCAATGATTTCGACAGCATCTACGCGATGAACCGGATCATTGCTGCTGTGCAAGCCAAATCGAAAAACTATGGAGTGCGTCTTGCGGGCTGTGTGGCCAACCGGTCGCGTGAAACCAACGAGGTCGATCGCTATTGCGAGGCCGTGGGTTTCAACCGTTTGGCGCATATGCCTGATCTGGATGCGATCCGCAGATCACGCCTGAAGAAGAAGACCTTGTTCGAGATGGAGGACGAGCCCGATATCGTCGAGGTGCGCAAAGAATATGTCCGTCTTGCTTCGACCCTTTGGGGCGGCACCGAGCCTTTGGCGCCGGAATGTCTGCCAGATCGTGAGATCTTCGAGATGTTGGGCTTTGACTAATGAACTCCTTACGTCCCGCATATTTCCAGACCCGTGACCGCGTCGAGGATTACTTCGACCGCTCGGCCACGAAGGTTTGGGAGCAGCTGACCTCCGACGCGCCGGTCTCCGGCGTGCGGGCGACGGTGCGCGCGGGGCGTGATCAGATGCGCGCGCTTATGCTTGGCCAACTGCCCTCTGATCTGGCTGGAGCGCGGGTTTTGGATGCAGGGTGTGGCACGGGCGCTATGGCTGTCGAGCTCGCCAAACTCGGCGCTGATGTTGTGGCGATTGATATCTCTCCGTCGCTCATTGAGATCGCGGAAAAGCGCTGCCCGGATGATTTGCGCGCACATATTGAATTTACGTCTGGCGATATGCTGGACCCAAGCCTCGGTCAGTTTGATTTCGCGATGGCGATGGACAGTCTGATTTACTATGGCGCGGATGATATTGGCGCTATCCTTGCGGAATTTGAACCGCGCCTGTCGGATCGTTTTGTCTTTACACTGCCACCACGCACGCCGCTTTTGATGGCGATGTGGCGGGTTGGAAAACTGTTTCCGCGCTCTAACCGCTCGCCCATTATGGTGCCTCATACGTTGAACGGCATCACGAAGGCCACGTCGGCTGCGCATGCCAAGGGCGGCTTGCGCGAGGTTGGAACAGTCAATTCCGGTTTCTATCATTCGATGGCTCTGTCCTTTCAGTCGGGAGGCATTGCATGAAAACCAGCGGAGCCGTCCTGAAGAGATTGACACTGAAAGCGCTGCCCTTCTCGGACGCGGCCAGTGATGATTTGCCGATGGGCCAATTGCTGCGCCTGTCGCTGTTTCAGATCTCGGTCGGTATGGCCGCTGTGATGCTTTTGGGCACGCTGAACCGCGTGATGATCGTCGAGCTTTCGGTGCCTGCGTTCTTGGTTGCCTTCATGATCGCGCTGCCGGTTCTGATAGCACCTTTCCGCGCGCTTCTGGGGTTCCGGTCGGACACCTATCGCTCCGCCATTGGCTGGAAGCGCGTGCCTTATCTTTGGTTCGGAACGCTGTGGCAAATGGGTGGCTTGGCGATGATGCCGATGTGCCTTCTGGTGCTTGGTGGCGACGTCGTGCATGACATCCCGTTCGCAGGCGAGGTCTTGGCCGCTTTGGCATTTCTGATGACGGGTCTGGGCATGCATATGACGCAGACTGCTGGTCTGGCGCTGGCCGCAGATCGCGCGACGGATGAAACTCGTCCGCGCGTTGTTGCACTTCTTTATGTGATGTTCCTGATCGGGATGGGGCTGTCAGCCCTGATCGTCGGCTACTTCCTACGCGATTTTGGCAATCTGCGCCTGATCCAAGTGGTTCAGGCGACGGCAGTTGTGACGGTCTTTTTGAATGTTTTCGCGTTGTGGAAACAAGAGCGTATTCGCCCGATGAGCAAAGAAGAACGCGAAGCGCCGCGCCCGCTGTTCCGCGAAGCTTGGGCCGATTTTTCATCCGGTGGGCAAGCTGGCAGATTGATCGCAGTTGTCGCTTTGGGAACGCTCGGCTTCAATATGCAAGACGTCCTGCTTGAGCCATATGGCGGCGAAATCCTCGGGCTTTCCGTATCGGCCACCACAGTTCTGACCGCCGCTTGGGCGGCCGGTGCCTTGGTCGGCTTCGCGCTCGCCGCAAAGTGGCTTTCAGGGTCGACCGATCCTTACCGCATCGCCGCGCGCGGCTTGCTTGCGGGCGTAGCTGCGTTTTGCGCTGTGATCTTCTCGGCACCGCTGAACTCCGCGCCGTTGTTCTTCGCTGGGGCCACGATCATCGGATTTGGCGGCGGGCTCTTTGCTGTGGCGACACTTACCGCCGCGATGACGATGCCCGCGGCTGGCATTGCTGGGCGCGGTTTGGCGCTGGGCGCTTGGGGTGCGGCGCAAGCGACGGCGGCAGGGCTTGGCGTGGCCATCGGCGGCACAGTGCGCGACATCACGAACGCTTCTGCGCTTTCTGGAAATCTTGGCGAGGCACTGGCCTCTGCCACGACGGGCTACTCGGTGGTGTATCACCTCGAGATCGCTCTTCTTTTCGCAACTCTTGTCGTGCTTGGGCCTTTGGTGGGCTCACGACGCGGGACCTATAACTCGGAAGACAACCGCAAGATCGGGCTTGCGGACTTCCCAATATGACGCGCCGCCAAATGGCGCAAAACGGAGGATACAATGGTTGATCCATTCTTTGGAAATTTCGATCTGGCATCGCTCAGCTTGTGGATTTTTTGGGCGTTCTTTGCCGTTCTGATCTACTACTTGCAGACTGAGAACATGCGCGAGGGCTACCCGCTGGAAGATGATGACGGCAAGCCCGCCGCCAATCAGGGCCCGTTCCCTGTGCCAAGTCCGAAGACGTTTAAATTGCCGCATGGTCGCGGTGAGGTGACGGTTCCCGATCTGCAGCCAGAGCGCCGCGATCTGGCGCTGAAACGCACCAACGCATCGAACGGCTTCCCGATGGAGCCTACGGGCGATCCGATGCTTGACGGTGTCGGCCCCGCCTCTTGGGCGCCGCGCCAAGATGTACCTGAGTTGGATGGTCACGGTCATCCGAAGATCGTGCCAATGGCGCGTGCCAACGGGTTCGCGGTTGCGGCTGGGATTGATCCGCGTGGCAAGCCAGTTGTGGCGGCTGATAAAGCTGTTGTCGGCACGATCATCGATATGTGGATCGACGAGCCGGAGCAGATGGTGCGTTACCTAGAGGTCGAGCTGAACGCCGATCACGGCAAAGGCAAACGCTTGATCCCGATGCCTCTGGCGCGGATCAAGCGTGACAGCGTCTCGATCCATTCGCTCTTTGGAAAGCATTTTGGAAACGTTCCGAAAACCAAATCGGACAACCAAGTCACGAAACTCGAAGAAGAGAAAATCAGTGCCTATTACTCGGGCGGCAAGCTTTACGCCCACGAGGATCGGCAGAACCCGGTTATCGGATAGACGAGAGATACCATGTCCCACGATGAATTCGAAATAGAACCTGTTCCCGGACTGCCGGAATTGCCCCCCGAAGGGGAGCATATCTTGTGGCAGGGCAAACCCAGCTGGTGGGCTTTGGCCAAAGAGAGCCTGAACCTCTATTGGGTGATGGGTTATTTCGTGCTTCTCGGGGCATGGCGGTCTGTCAATCTGTCCGCGACGCGTGATATCGCGACCAGTCTCTATGGCGCTATTCCGTTCTTTATCCTGGGCGCGCTGGCCTGTGGTTGCCTGATGCTTCTGGCTTACGTTCAAGCGCGCACCACGGTTTACACGATCACCAATCGGCGCGTTGCGATGCGGATCGGCGCTGCGCTGAATGTGACGCTGAACCTGCCTTATCGCTGGGTTGCCAATGCCGGGCTTGATCTGCGCAAAAGCGGGACGGGTACCATCGCGTTGGAATTGATCGATGAGGGGACGAAGCTCAGCTATCTGACCTGCTGGCCCCATGTGCGCCCGTGGAAGATGAACCCGACCCAACCGGCTTTGCGCTGCATCAAAGACGCGGAGCGTGTTGCAGAGATACTAGGCGAAGCTGCGCATCAACGCGTGTCATACATTCAGTCGCAGGAAAGCACGCCTGCAGCTGTTCCGGCCGAATAGAGGACTACAGAGATGAGCCAACAAGACCTGATCGACCGCGACCGCGAAATGATCCCGACCATTTTGGTGCGGGCCATGTTCGTCGTTGTGTTGCTCTGTCTGGGTCTTGCGTCTTTTGCGGCTTGGACGGACCGCCCGCTAGAGGCCATGCCGCCCGAGCTCGAGATCGTTCAAGAGCGCGAGATTATGATCTATGCGTCTATGTCGGGTGCAGCTCAGGTCAAAACCACGGATGGCACGTTGATTGCGGATCTCGCTCCTGAACAGGGCGGTTTCATCGCAGGCGTTGGCCGCGTTTTGGAACGTGAACGCGCCAAAGTCGGTGCGTTAGGGTCTGATCCGATCCGGCTTATCAAATATACGAACGGAAATATCGCCTTGCGCGATGACGTAACTGGCTGGCGGGCCGAACTAATGGGTTTTGGGCGCGACAACGCCACGGCCTTTTACCGCCTGCTTGAAGACTAATCGAAACTGACGGGAGACAGTTAAAATGGGACTATTCACCAAAGAGACGGAGACCGCGCCTTGCGAGGTTGAAGTCAGCCACACCTTCGACAGCTTGCATGCGCATGTGAAGTTCTTGAACGGCGCCACGATCAATCCGGGCGATGAAGTGCTTGTTCATGGTGAGCCGGTGCTTGCAGGCTACGGCGAAGTTATCATTGAGGAGCGCACGGCGACGATCACACGAGCCTCTTCGATCGAGCAGCTTTGGACCCGTCTGACGGGCGATATTGAGTGCATGGAATTGGCCGAGTTTGCCTTCAGTGAAGGAGCTCTGTCATGAACGCGCATACAGAAATTGACCCGAACGCCGCTGGCATCATCCCGGAGAATTCCGACGAATCTACTGCGATTGCGGCAGAGACGACGCTGCTTGATCCGCGCTTCTACACCACCGATTTCGACGAGATGGACCGCATCGATGTGACACCCGTGCGCCAGCAATGGGACGAGATGGTCGCGGCGATGGCAGCAGACCCTAATAAGGGGCATTTCAAGAAAAACGACACATGGGAGACGCCCGATTGGAAGGCGATGGACCCGAAACTGAAGGCCGAATTGATCGACTTTCTGGTGTCGTCGCTAACGGCGGAGTTTTCGGGCTGTGTGCTCTACAAGGAAATGAAGCGTCGCGGCAATAATCCCGATATTTGTCAGCTGTTTCAGCTGATGGCGCGTGACGAGGCGCGGCATGCGGGCTTCATCAATGACGCTCTGCGCGAGGCGGATGTCGCCGTCAATCTGGGCTTCCTGACCAAGGCGAAGAAATACACCTATTTCCGCCCCAAGTTCATCTACTACGCCACATACCTGTCCGAGAAGATCGGCTATGCGCGCTACATCACGATCTACCGCCATCTGGAACAGAACCCAGACAAGATGATCCACCCGATCTTCAAGTGGTTCGAGAACTGGTGCAATGACGAATTCAGCCACGGCGAGGCTTTCGCGCTTTTGATGAAAACCGATCCCAAGCTGACCAATAGCTGGCAGAACAAGCTGTGGATCCGGTTCTTCCTTGTCGCGGTCTTCTCTGTGATGTGCATCCGTGACCATGCGCGGCCCGAATTCCACAAGGCGCTGGGCATCGATATTGATGACTATGACCGCAAGGTGCTTCGGATCACGTCCGACATCTCTAAGCAGGTCTTCCCGATTGCCATCGATCTGGATAATCCGCGCTGGGAGAAGAACCTCCTGAAACTTCGCGCGGCGTCGGCGTCGATGGATGCGGCCAAGCGCCGTGGCGGCGTTATGGGGGCTTTGATGAAGATCCCGGCTGGCGCGCGTGCAGGTTTGGCCTTTGCCTCGCTCTACCTGATCCCGGTCAAGACGGATCATGTGATTGAGGAAGACAGCCGGATGGTGCCGAGCTACTGATGCTCGCCAATCCCTGGATATCCGCGCTGGTTGCGCTTTTCGTCTGGTGGTTCTCCACCGGTGCGATTCTTGTGATCGTGAAACGCGGGTATTCAAAACTTTCTGGTGGTGGCATTACCTTATTGGCTTTGCCGCTGCTTTTGGTCGGAATTTTCGGCTTTTGGGCAACAATAGACTCTCTTTCAGTCGCAAACGCCTATCTTGCTTTCTTGTCATCTTTGGCGATTTGGGGCTGGATTGAACTGGCGTTTCTGACCGGTGTGATCACAGGACCAAACAAATCCATCTGCCCTGAAAATATCGCCCCTTGGGAGCGGTTCATCCGCGCTTGGGGCACGATTGCCTATCATGAAATTGCATTGGTCGCGGTCCTAATCATCATGGGGCTCGTGGCTCTGAGTTCAGCCAATCCATTTGGGTTCTGGACCTTTGCCGTGCTGTTCTTCGCACGCGTTTCGGCGAAGCTGAACCTGTTTTTGGGTGTGCCCAAAATCAACCTCGAATTCCTACCTGACGCATTGGCACATTTGCCGAGCCACTTCCGGGTGGGTCGGACAAACTGGCTTTTCCCCGTCTCCGTGACAGCGCTGACCTTTGCGGTCGCCTGCTGGCTGGAACGGATCTACGCGAATTCAAGCGACGGCGCTGTCGTTGGATTTGCTCTGTTAACCGCCCTGACAGCGCTGGCACTGCTTGAACATTGGTTCATGGTGCTGCCGCTGCCAGATGAAAAACTCTGGCGTTGGATGTTACCGGCGTCGAAACCTGCACCTAAGACAAGACCAAGTGAGGAAGCCCATGGACTTTGATACGCTATTCAACGCGCAACTGAATGAATTGAAAGAAGAGGGCAACTACCGCATCTTCGCCGATCTTGAGCGCCATTGCGGCAATTTCCCCAAGGCGCGCAACCACTCGGACGGTGCGGATGAGGTCACCGTTTGGTGCTCGAACGACTACCTTGGCATGGGGCAAAACCCCAAAGTCATGCAGGCGATGAAGGATGCAGTTGATAAATGTGGCGCCGGTGCAGGCGGTACGCGCAACATCTCTGGCACCAACCATGCGCATTGTTTGCTGGAAGAAGAGCTCGCTGATCTGCATGGCAAAGAAGACGCGCTGCTGTTCACATCGGGCTATGTGTCAAACTGGGCGGCACTCAGCACTTTGGGCGCGCGCTTGCCGAATGCGGTTATTCTTAGCGACGAGCTGAACCACGCCTCGATGATCGAGGGCATGCGCCATTCGCGCGCCAAGAAGGTTATCTGGAAGCACAATGATGTGGCTGATTTAGAGTCTAAACTGGCTGAATTGCCCGAGGATTGTACTAAGATCGTCGCCTTTGAGTCAGTCTATTCGATGGATGGTGATGTGGCACCTGTGCGTGAAATCGTCGAGGTGGCGGAGAAATACGGCGCACTGACTTACTTGGATGAAGTACACGCGGTTGGGCTCTATGGTCCTCGTGGCGGTGGGATTTCGGAGCGTGATGGCGTCGCGGATCGCATCACATTGATTGAGGGCACATTGGGCAAGGCTTATGGCGTTGTCGGTGGCTATATCACCGGTTCGCGCGCGCTATGCGATTTTATCAGGTCCTTCGCGTCAGGCTTCATTTTCACCACAGCCCTTCCGCCTGCGGTTGCCGCTGCGGCGCAGACCTCGATTGCGCATCTCAAGCAAAGCAGCTTCGAGCGGATGGCGCAGCGCCGGCAAGTTGCACGATTGCGCAAACTGCTTGATCAAAAGGGCATCCCGCATCTCGATAACCCCAGCCATATCATTCCGGTGATGATCAAAGATCCGGTGAAATGTCGCCTGATTGCCGATATTTTGATGGCGGATTACGGGATTTATGTGCAGCCGATCAACTATCCGACCGTGCCCAAAGGTACCGAACGCCTGCGTTTTACCCCATCTCCGTTACATACAGATGCTGATATTGATCATCTGGTGCAGGCCCTGTCGGAGCTTTGGAACCAGTGCGCGCTATCTCGTGCCGTAGCGTAATGCAGCACTATCACGTTAATTTCATCTTGGTTTGAGAACTTTACGTCCTCGAATTATGTATTACATATAGGGCAACGTAACTCGAACGGAGCCGATCTAATGAAATTTACAGCAATTGCTGCACTGACAACCGCCCTTCTTGCGGCACCCGCTTTCGCCGATGGCCATGCCACTGGTGATGCGGAAGCAGGCGAGAAGGTCTTCAAGAAATGTAAGTCCTGCCACATGATCGTGGCGGATGATGAGACTGTGATCCAGAAAGGCGGCAAGACTGGCCCGAACCTTTACGGTGTTTTCGGCCGCGTTGCTGGCTCGACTGACTTCAAATATGGCAAGTCTCTGGCCGCAGTCGCTGAGACAGAGCTGCAATGGGACGAGGCGCAGTTTGTGACATATGTCGCCGATCCGAAAGCCTGGCTGAAGGACACTTTGGGCGACGACAAAGCCAAGTCCAAGATGACGTTCAAGCTGAAAGACGAAGAAGATGCCGCCAATATCTGGGCGTATCTCGTGTCTGTTGGGCCTGAGGTTGAGGCCACAACGAACTGATCTTTGAGAGCAGTTCGAGAATTTTGATGCGGCGGCCCTTTGGGTCGCCGTTTTCTTTTGTGGCTAGATTAATCATCTGCCAGCATTTTGATCTCGCGCTGGGGGAAGGGGATCGAGATATCGTTCTCTTTGAACGTGTCCCAAAGGGACAGATATACATTGCCGCGAATATTGGTCAGCCCGCCGGTCGGATCCTTGATCCAAAACCGCAAAATGTAGTCGACCGAGGAATCCCCAAAGCCCACGATATGGCAAACGGGCGGGCGAAAGCTCAGCACACGGTCGACGCTCTTTGCGGCTTCAATCGCCAGCTTGCGCACCAGATGCGGATCATCGCTATAGGCCGTGCCAAAGAAAATATCGAGCCGCACGAAATCATTGGTATGGGACCAGTTCACAACCTGATTGGTGATTAGGTCTTCATTGGGGATCAGGAATTCTTTGCCGTTGCGCGTCACCACGGAGGCGTAGCGGGCGCCAAGTGTATTGATCCAGCCAAACGTATCGCCCAGCGAAATGACGTCGCCCGGTTTGATCGATTTGTCGAGCAAGATGATCACGCCTGATACAAGGTTGGAGACAACCTTTTGCAAGCCAAAACCAAGCCCCACACCAATAGCGCCGGACAGTACGGCGAGCCCTGTCAGATCCAACCCAATTGCTTTGACGCCGACATAAAAGGCCAGCGCATAGAATAGGATCTGGATGCCCTTGATGATCAAGACCCGCATGGATGGCGAGATATTCTCATTGGCCTGAACGCGCGATGACGTCGTGGTTGTCGCGAATTTCGCCAGCGACAAGAGCACTCCGATAATCACGATGCCTTGTACGATCAACAGAAGCGACAGGCGGAACTCGCCCAGCTCGATCGCGGCAGCGTCTAAGATACGCTCCGCGTCCTCAAGGATGCCGATGAGATAAAGCGTGACATAGGCCCACGCGCCATAGCGGACAATTTTGCGCAAGAATGGCGAGCGGATCAGTCGCGTCGCGAAGGCGACAAAGAGCCAAGCGGTTGCGAGCGAGGCAATGATGCTGAGAAGATAAGAACGCGATGGCCACGTGATTTGTTGCATCACAATGACCGTCAGCCATATCAAGATCACAAAGAAGATTGCTTGCAGACGTTGATGGATGACAACCAGAATGCGCATACGCCATGTGGGCCAATCCTTGCGCGACGCCATCCAAGACCGGATACGTGGGCCAAAAACCAACCGCAGCAGATAAGCTGTCAGAAAGACCCCAATCGCGATGCCAACTTGATACGCGTTCCAAGGCCGCATCAGTGTTTCCAGAAACACCTGGCCTTGGGTAAACAGCCCCGTTCCGATATCGACAATGCCTGTCACCGCATCTTGCGCCGCGTCAGCAGAGCTTTCGCCCTGAGGGGTGGTGTTCTGATCTTGCGCGGTATGGTTGGCCATGTCCGTGCTAGCCTTACATGTCGCAGCCTTGATGCCAAGTCGCAGCCCTTGCCGGAATCGGGCTCAGGGTATATCTGCAGAGCTATGACACGGTTTTTTGATCTGGGCGACCGCGCCCGCTTGACTGAACGCTTCTACGGCGCCAGCCGCACGGTGCTTGCGCGGCTTTAGGGCCGATCCTGCACGTCACCCCTAACGCATCCAAATTACGGGAGAGGACCATCATGTCCCCCAAAACGCTCTATGATAAAATATGGGACGCCCATGTCGCCCATGAAGCCGAAGACGGCACCTGCCTTTTGTATATCGACCGCCATCTGGTCCACGAGGTCACTTCTCCTCAGGCCTTTGAAGGTCTGCGCATGGCCGGGCGCTCTGTTCATGCGCCTGACAAAACCATCGCTGTGCCCGATCATAACGTGCCCACTACTATGGGCCGCGATGATCCAAAGAACATGACCGAGGACAGCGCTATTCAGGTGGCAGCACTTGACAGCAACGCACGCGAATTTGGCATTCACTACTATCCTGTTTCTGATGTGCGCCAAGGCATCGTGCATATCGTGGGCCCCGAGCAAGGCTGGACCTTGCCCGGCATGACGGTTGTCTGCGGCGACAGCCACACCGCGACCCATGGCGCATTCGGTGCACTGGCGCATGGGATCGGCACGTCCGAGGTCGAGCATGTTTTGGCCACACAGACCCTGATCCAGAAGAAATCCAAGAACATGAAGGTCGAGATCACTGGCAAGCTGCGCCCCGGCGTGACCGCCAAAGACATTACCATGTCTGTCATCGGTGAGACGGGTACTGCGGGCGGTACAGGCTATGTGATCGAATATTGCGGCGAAGCCATTCGCGATCTGTCGATGGAAGGCCGTATGACGGTCTGCAATATGGCCATTGAAGGCGGCGCACGTGCCGGCCTAATCGCGCCAGATCAAAAGACCTATGACTATTGTAAAGGTCGGCCGAATGCGCCGAAGGATGCTCAGTGGGATGCGGCTTTGGCCTATTGGAAAACGCTCTTCACAGATGAGGATGCGCATTTCGATAAGGTCGTGACGTTGAAGGGTGAGGATATTGCGCCTTCTGTGACGTGGGGCACATCGCCTGAAGATGTCTTGCCAATCACGGCGTCTGTTCCGGCACCAGCTGATTTTGAAGGAGGCAAGGTTGGCGCGGTTGAACGCTCGCTGGCCTATATGGGTCTGACGCCGGGCACGCCTTTGTCTGATATCGAGGTTGATACGGTGTTTATCGGGTCCTGCACCAATGGCCGGATCGAAGATTTGCGCGCTGCTGCTGATATTTTGCGCGGCAAGAAGATTAAAGAAGGCCTGCGCGCAATGGTTGTTCCGGGCTCCGGTCTGGTACGGGCGCAAGCCGAGGAAGAGGGCCTCGCCGATGTGTTCAAAGAGGCAGGATTTGAATGGCGCCTTGCGGGTTGCTCGATGTGTCTGGCGATGAACCCTGACCAGTTGTCAGAGGGCGAGCGTTGCGCGTCGACGTCGAACCGCAACTTTGAAGGACGGCAGGGCTTCAAAGGTCGCACACATCTTGTGTCGCCAGGCATGGCTGCGGCGGCTGCGATCACAGGAAAACTCACAGACGTTCGGGAGATGCTCTAATGGATAAGTTTGACACTCTGACGGGCATCGCGGCCCCCATGCCGATGGTCAATGTCGACACGGATATGATCATCCCCAAGCAGTTCCTCAAAACCATCAAGCGGTCGGGCCTCGGCGTAAATCTCTTTGATGAAATGCGTTACGATCGCGAAGGAAACGAGGTCGCGGATTTCGTTTTGAACAAGCCGCAATATCGCGAGGCCGAGATCTTGGTCGCAGGCGAGAATTTCGGGTGCGGGTCGTCACGCGAGCATGCGCCTTGGGCGATCAAGGATTTCGGTATCCGCTGCGTCATCGCGCCGTCTTACGCCGATATCTTTTATAACAACTGCTTCAAGAACGGCATTTTGCCGGTCGTGCTACCGCAAGAGCAAGTCGACGTGATCATGAAGGATGCCGAGAAAGGCGCCAATGCGCGTGTTTCGATTGATCTCGACGCGCAGACCGTCACCACGTCAGATGGCGAAGTGTTCAGTTTCGAGGTCGACAGCTTTAAGAAACACTGTCTGATGAACGGTCTCGACGATATCGGGCTGACGATGGAAAAAGTCGACAGCGTCAAGGCGTTCGAAGAGAAAGCCAGCGCAGCGCGCCCATGGGTCTAAACAGGCTTTTGGCCTGAATTCCCCTTTTTAGAGCCTAGTATGAGGATAGCGTTGAGCAGTATCAGCGCTATCCCCGCAAGCTCGATCAGCGCGCGAATAGCGTAAGGGATCTCTGGCAGGCCAAGGGCTTCAGCCACGTGATTGAAGGTAATCGCGCGGATCACGATATAGGCGAGGATCAGGCAAAGCCCTGCGACGGCCAGCCTTATGCCTTGCATCGACCTTGCGATCCGCCAGAGGGTCCACGCGCTGCCAATAAGTAAAACCAAAACTACGCCATACTGCAAAATGCGGCGGCCTTCATACCAGCCCTGGGCCTTCGCCACGCATTTGCCAAACAAGGGCACTGCCGCTTGCAGATCAAGCTGCTTGTTGAGGCCTAGGATCACGAGAAAGATCAGCAATCCGATCCAGAATCCGCGCCGCTCGCCCTTTAGAATAACGCTCAAACAGGCCAGCCCTGCCAATATGTAGCCAGTCACCGCGAGCCAACCCAGAAGGGACGGATCGCCGATTTTCGGGTTCCACAGATGCGGCAGGCAGGCCATCAGATCAGACATGGGCATTCCCCTTGGGCAGACGAGCATAAGGCGCGTGTTGTATGTTTCACGGCCCTGAGCCCCCTGATTGACACATTTACCCCCATATCTTGCGTCCAGCCTCCCTCGCGCCGCCATATAGGCATTAACTACGGTTCGAGTGACACAAGAAAACCACTAAATCTCCAAATAAAATGCCCCAGTCTAGGGCCATGGTTGAAGGACAAATTCAATTTGGGCAAAACTGGGGCGAAAATGAGGCATCTTTCAGTTCAGACGAAAGATTTAAGTTGGGACAAAGCGCGGCTAAGTACTGTGCTTGCTCAGTTTGAAGGGTTAATAGCAGTGGTATCTCGCTTGATTGGCGCGATTGCCCGGGCGTTTTTTGTGGTGTTGTTGATTGCGACGCCTTCACTTCTACTCCCGGGGATTTCGGAAGACGCCTCACAGATTGTGGTACTGATTGCGCTGTTTGGCGCTGCGATTACGCTTCTTGAGTATTCGTCTCTCTATCCGTCATTGGTCGAATTCCGAAACGCACCGCCCTTCAACCGTGTGCGCTTCATATCGCTGTTTTTGACGGTTTTCCTGATTTCGATCATCTTCAAAGGTATTGACGAGCCGACGACGCTGACAAGATTTGTGGGTGCAATCGGCCTACTTGTCGGCCATGTGATCGACTTTCCGTATAGCCCTGTGCGTCTGATGATCCTGCTCATTCCCGATCTGGGTAATGCCGATCACGTCAACTTGCTGCGCGCCGTGGCTGGTATCAGCTATCTCAGCTCTCTGGTTATGCTTGCGGTCTTCATGATTGTTTTGCAGCTGAAGCGCTGGCCCAACCGAGCAGAGCAGTTCAACTTCTGGACCAACTTGCCTACCTTCGACCCCACAATGGGCGGCGATGTCGTTGTCCGGTTGAATAGGGATGCGCGTTTTAACATCGCCTTAGGATTCATTCTGCCATTTGTGACGCCAACCGTGGCGAAATCAGCATCAGGTTTGTTTGACGCATCGATGATGGACTCGCCGCAAACCTTGGTATGGATGATCACCCTATGGGCTTTCTTGCCCGCCAGCTTGTTTATGCGCGGTATCGCGATGAACCGGATCGCCGATATGATCGACGAGCATCGCACACGTGGCGCACGCGCGGTCGCGGCTGGCTTGTCGCATGCCTGATATTTGCGGGCGTTTCTTTCGCTGCGCAGGCTGACACTTACCGGATTATGAGTTTCAACACGGGGCTGTCTCAGGACGGCCCCGGTTTACTTGTGCGCGCCTTGATGAAAGGTGAGACGCCGGAGGTTGAGACCGTTCTCTCACAGATCGCGCGTTCAAAGCCTGATATCGCCGTCTTGCAGGATGTCGATTTCGACGCCGGGTCGGTTGCTTTGGGGTTGATACAATCCCGCCTGACAGAGCTAGGCCACGAGATGCGTTACGCCTTTAGCGCGCTGCCCAATACGGGCCGGCCAACGGGGTTTGATCTCAATCGCAACGGCTATCTTGGCGACGCGGCTGATAAGCAGAGCTTCGGGAAGTTCTCCGGGCAATCGGGCATGGCCGTTCTGTCGCGCTATCCGATCCTGCCCGATCAAACTCGCGACATGACGGAGTTTCTTTGGAAGAACCTTCCCGATCCGCAATTCCCAAAACTGCAGGGCGCCGAGTATTACTCCGTCGAGGAAACGGCTGTCTTACGTCTTCATACTGTCGCGGCTTGGGATGTTGCGGTTCAGCTGCCGCGCGGCATCCTGCGGGTTCTAACATTCTATGCCAGCCCGCCTGTCTTTGACGGGCAGGAGGATCGAAACGGGTTGCGCAATGCCGCAGAGCTTCGGTTCTGGCGAAGATATATCGAAGGGACTTTGCCGGGCATTGCGCCACTTCAAACCGACCGCTTCGTGCTTGTGGGCGGGTTCAACAATGACCCGTCAGATGGCGAAGGGTTGAAGCCCGACCTACACCGCTTGCTCGGCCATGCGCTGTTGCAAGATGTCCAACCAACAGGCGAGGGCGGGGCATTACGCGGGCAAGCTGATCATGCCAATCCCCCGAACCAAGACACGGCGCAATGGGATGACCGCGAGGGATTGGGCAATCTGCGCGTCGATTACGTGCTTCCGTCAGCTCGATTTGGGATTGCAGGCAGCGCAGTTGAATGGCCCGCAACCGAACCCGAAGGCGGATTTGGCACGCGGCACCGGCCGGTTTGGGTGGATATCCTCTGGTAGTGAGGCGGCTATCGCCTCATAAACCGGCGTTGGCTCGAAATCGGGAAGCACGGCGTTGAACTGCGCGCTATCGATTTCGTGCGGCTGTTCCCAAAGATAGCGCATCTCCAGAAGATATCTCGCCATCGGCCAGAAGGGGCGGGCCAATTGAATTGGCAGCCACGACATCGAGCGCACCTCAATGGGTGTCTCTAGAACCTCGCCGATAACCTGACCAAGCGCGCGACCTGACAGGGTCAGCCCCGGAAACAACACGTCGGTGAATTGCTCTAGCCTATCTGCCTTGTCGCACAGGGCTACGGCAGCATCGGCCAGATCGGGAAGATAGGCCCACGCATGCGGTGTATCGGGATCGCCGGGATAGTCGATCCGGGCTTTGGCCAGTTTTGCGGTGATGATTTTGTCATACCAATTGCCGCTGGCGTCCGTGTCGATGAAGTCACCGGCACGCAAAATGATGGTTTTGACACCTGCATCGCGATATGCGGCCTCCATCTCGAGGCGCAATTTGCCCAGTGGATTGCGCGCGAGGTGCGGCGAGGCGGCGGAAATAACAGATGGCAAAGGGTCGCCATAAACGTAGATATTGCCTGGGATCAGAACTGCCGCGCCTGTGGCTTTCGCGGTCTCTATGATCTGAGCCGTTAGTTTAGGGAGCTGCTCTGCCCAATCCGGATAGGCGGGGTTCCAAGCATTGACGATCACATCGGCGCCCCAAGCGGCATCTGGCAAAGTATCGGTTTGACGATCAAAGCAGGTGACATTCCACCCGGCCCAAGAAAACGCAGCATGGGCATTATGGCCAAAGCGCCCCGACGCACCCAGAATTAGAACTGACTTTTGCATCTGATTTCCTTCCCAAACGATCTCTTGGTGTGAAAGTTTACCCATTCACACACGAATTGGAATTGCCGAAAATCGGATATGTGCTATTCATTTGTGAATGAATGATTCTCCACATGGCTTGGATTGGACCCTTGTTCAGTCGTTTTTACTGGTCGCTCAGAATGGGTCGTTGTCAGCTGCTGCTCGCGCGTCTGGCGTTAGTCAGCCCACTCTGGGTCGCCAGATCAAGGCTCTTGAAGATCGGCTGGGCGTCGCGCTTTTTGTAAGGCAAGCCAAGGGTTTGAACCTGAGCGAGGCTGGCGACGCGTTGCTCGGCCCTGCGATGGCGATGGCAGAGGCGGCTGGTCAATTTGCCATGCATGCAGCCGGGCGCGACATGTCTGTCTCCGGCACCGTTCGGATCACCGCAAGCGAGTTTGTTTCTCACTATATTTTGCCGGATATCCTTGCGCAGATTCGCGCAGCCCATCGCGACATCCAGATCGAATTGCACCCGACAGATGCAAGCGACAACCTTCTATTTCGCGAAGCCGATATCGCCGTTCGTATGTATCGCCCAACGCAATTGGAGGTGCTGACCAAATATCTGGGCCAGCTGAAGCTTGGGTTTTTTGCATCTGAAATGTACTTGGCGGAACGAGGCACACCGGGCAATATTTCGGAACTGATGCACCATGATTTGTTGGGCTATGATAAGTCGGAGCGTTTCATCGAAGGGGCTGCCGAATTTGGGTGGGAGCTTAACAAAACCAATTTCGCCATTCGTTGCGATCAACAAGCCATTCATGGACAGTTGATTGCTGCTGGCGCGGGGATTGGGATTTTGCCGACGAAGGTCGGGCGAGAGTCGTTAAATCTGGTGCCGGTGATGGAGGGCTTTCCGGTTCCCGGTTTGGAAGTTTGGCTCACAACCCATGAGGCAATGCGTGCGACACCTCGTGTGAACGCCGTTTGGCAAGTGCTCGCGGCCGGTCTGCGCCCGTGGATGAGCGCTGATGCCAAAGGGCCGCGAAAGTGACAGCCTCCTGTTCTTGACGCGTCAACGCCTGCGGGGTACGCCCAAGCTGACCCTTTTGTGACGGAGTTTTCTCATGGCTAACCCTTCTCTTTTGATCCTGCCCGGCGACGGCATCGGCCCCGAGGTTATGGATCAAGTTGTCCGGATCATTGACTGGCTTGGCGACAAGCGCGACCTCAAGTTTGATGTCTCGACAGACTTGGTTGGCGGCGCCGCCTATGATGCGCATGGCACGCCTTTGACGGATGAAACTATGGCAAAGGCGCAGGCCGCAGATGCCGTTCTGCTCGGCGCTGTAGGCGGTCCGAAATACGACGATCTTGATTTCAGCGTGAAGCCGGAACGCGGGCTTTTGCGGCTTAGAAAAGAGATGGATCTATACTCTAACCTGCGTCCCGCGCAGTGTTTTGATG
Organism: uncultured Rhodobacterales bacterium; assembly: GCA_964497775.1. Lineage (GTDB taxonomy): Bacteria > Pseudomonadota > Alphaproteobacteria > Rhodobacterales > Rhodobacteraceae > Litoreibacter. Next base: position 36,805 of record CAZCEW010000003.1, on the reverse strand, counting down.
CGCTGGCAGATTTCTCGTCGTTGAAGAAGGACATCGTCGCGGGGCTCGATATTATGATCGTGCGCGAGCTGACATCGGGCGTCTATTTTGGCGAACCGCGCGGCATTCAAGATGACAATGAAGGCGGGCGCGTTGGCGTCAACACGCAGCGCTACACCACCAATGAAATTCGCCGCGTCGCGCGCTCTGCATTCGAATTGGCACGCCGTCGGAGCAACAAAGTCTGCTCGATGGAAAAAGCGAATGTCATGGAGTCCGGCATCTTGTGGCGGGAAGAGGTGCAATGGGTCCACGACAACGAATACCCCGATGTCGAGCTGTCGCATATGTATGCTGATAATGGCGCGATGCAGTTGGTGCGTGCGCCCAAGCAGTTTGATGTTATCGTCACGGACAACCTGTTTGGAGATATCTTGTCGGATTGCGCGGCAATGCTGACGGGCTCTTTGGGCATGTTGCCATCCGCGTCGCTCGGCGCACCCTCCGAGACCGGCCGACCAAAGGCGATGTATGAGCCGGTACACGGATCTGCGCCCGATATCGCAGGTCAGGGCAAAGCCAATCCAATTGCGTGTATTCTGAGCCTTGCCATGGCGCTTCGCTATTCGTTCGATGAAGGTGATGAGGCCAGCCGGATTGAAACGGCCATCGAGAAAGTTCTGTCCGACGGCGCAAGGACGGCTGATCTGATGGGCTCGGAAGGTGGCAAAGCGATCTCTACTGCTGAGATGGGCGATGTGATCCTGAAGGCGCTCGACGATAGTCTCTAAGACGTTTGCAAAATAGGCTCTAAAAAGGCGCAATTTATGTCCCAAAATGCCAAAGGTGCACTGCTCGCGCTTGCTGCTTTTGGCATCTTTGCGACGCATGATGTGATCATCAAAGTGCTGGGTGGGTTTTATTCGCCGGTTCAGATCGTGTTCTTTAGCGTCTTGTTCAGCTTTCCCTTGGCGACCGTCTTTCTGCTGCGCGACAAGACCGAAGGCACATTGCTTCCAAGGCATCCCTATTGGATGGCGTCGCGGACAGTTGCTGCTGTCGCGACCGGTTTTAGCGCCTTTTACGCTTTTTCGGTCCTTCCCCTCGCGGATGTCTACGCGATCATCTTTGCGGCACCTTTACTGATCACGATTCTTGCGATTCCGATCCTTGGTGAGCAAGTGCGTCTGCGCAGGTGGATCGCCGTTTTGGTCGGTCTGGTAGGCGTTCTAATTGTCTTGCAGCCCGGAAAATCTGAGTTCGAGCTTGGCCATTTGGCGGCTTTGATAGCTGCCATCTGTGGGGCCTATGCCTCGATCGTCGTTCGCAAGATTGGTCGTGAAGAACGCACTGTCGTCATTATGCTCTATCCGATGGTTGCCAATTTTCTGGTGATGGGTGCCTTGCTGCCCTTGGTCTATGTTCCCATGCCGGTGGAGCATCTCGGCGCAGTTGCGGTCATCGCGCTTTTTGCATGGGTCGCGGGCCGTTTCTTGATTTCGGCCTATAATGCTGGCGAGGCGGTTATCGTGGCTCCGATGCAGTATTCCCAGATCCTGTGGGCCTCCGTCTATGGTCTGTTTTTCTTTGGTGAGCGCCCCGGCTGGAATGTCATTCTCGGCTCTGCAATTATCATCGCCAGTGGCCTTTATATTGTGTTGCGGGAAAGCAAATCGGGAGCGTCAGAAGAAACGCCAGTCCTGCGTACTCGGAGCCGTGTTGAGACGGGAACAACTCCGCGTGTCTCTCCATTCTTGTGGCCAAAGCGACCGCGAAAGTCAGGCAAGCCAAAGACCTAACTTCTGTCTTGGACAGGTCGCTTTTGCCAAGTTAGGCTCTAAAAATGTATCGAGACGACAGTTTCTTCACCTTGTCAGGCGGCGCCCAGATTGGGTTAGCCTTGGTGTCGTTTTTGCTGGTTTGGACGGTCTTTTGGATTGTCTCTACTCTCGCAAAGGGTCGCCCAATATGGCTTAGACTTATGCTGGCAGCACTGCTTTTCGTCGCGTTCGTCTGGTTATCGCCGCAGGTCTACTATGCCTATTATCGCGCCGTGATTGAGGGTCTGCCCGCACAATGGGTCATATCGGCGCCGAACTGGGATCCGCTCCATTATCTTAGTTTCACCGGGCCTCGAAACCTTTCGGCGCATGGGCAGGGTCTACTTGGGTGGGCGATGCTCGCGCTCGCCGTCTTGAGGCGTTAACCCATAAGGCGCGACGAGCTTCCAGATATGATCAGGTATCATGTGCTTCATACGTTTTGGATGCGTGCGCCGTAGGTGAAGCACGCATTCAATGGCTTTCATCTCAAGCCGCGCTTTCGCAAACTCAAGCCCCTTGGGGCCAATCTTTGGCATTAACCATCCCATGATGCCGCGCATGAAATCCGGCATCTTGCGCAAAGGCAGCCCGCCACTGGCGCGTCTCGTATTCTCCATGAAGCCTTTGACCGATCCGTGTCGCTTTCCGCTGGACCCAATCTCGAACAACTCGACCTCATCCGAAATGGCATCAAACAAGTCCTGCCCGGTTTCGTTTCGAATGATCACCCATTGATCGCCCTCGCCAGCCATATAGCCCACTGTGATGTCTGCCAGCGCATTGGTGTAGTCGACACATGTCCGGCAGGTGATCGGGAAAAAATCAGGCGACAGATCGGAGAGCGGCAGTTTCAAGAAAGGAATATCGCGACTGGAGCCATCGTCGAAGCGAAGTTCGACATGATAGTCCGCGCGAAATTCCAGATAACTTATGCTGTCCGGATCATCGGACAGATAACTCAAAAATTCGTGAAATCGTTCGGTCGTTGTATTGTCAGAACAAGGTGTCCCGATCACGAAAATCCGTTCAAACTGCAACTGTTTCTCGATCGCGCGCAGGGCATAAACTTGGCAAGGGATGCCGATGATGGCGATGCGTTTATGTCCGGCTTCAGCTGCGGGTTCCAGCAAAGACAAAAGCGGCGCATACCCCATCCGCATGCCGCGCGCCTGCTCCATTGCTTCCGGTTTTGTGACAAGGATGGGCTGTGGTTTCCAACGATCTTCCGGATCAGGTCCAACGGTCAAAACAGAGTCTATTTCACCGCATTCCAGCAATTTCTGCGCCAGATGGGTCGTGATACCTGTCCATTGAGCGCCTTTCTTTGGCGCCTTCAATCGCGCCCGGTGCATTTGTTTAACCGGACCAAAGAACAGCTCTTCCTCTAGGCGTGCGCGACCGTGGATCGCTTGTTCCAAGCTTGGGTAGTCGGGTTGAATAAACTGACAGGCGGTCCCGCATGACTTCGCAATGCTCAGCCGCGAAAGCCCGCAATCCGTGCACAGGTTTCTTGGAGCGGCAGGTTTGGGCTGAGGCGCGGTAAATCCAGAAGTCATAACCAACCCTAGGCTTGGTCCAAGAGCAGTGTCAATTTGGCCAGACAAGGGAAGGCATTTGCGTGGCCCGCAATGGTGATCTAAGTCTGTGAAATGGATCAGCGGCCAGACGTTTTTGTGACGAATTTCAACCCGAACTTCACCGGCGTTTCAGCAACGGCGGCGGGCGTCCTGCGGGCGCAAGCCAAGTCGATCAATGTCGCATTGGTGGGCCAGCCATTGCCTGGTTGTCCCGCTTCGATCACGCCGCGCGCCGCGTGGGGTATGTGCCGTCTTCGGCCAAAGGACAAGCCGTTTCACATATGGCATGTGAGGCGAAATCCCGAGATGCGGACTGCCATTTGGGCGCGAGATGTCCGCCGGTTGCCGATCAAGATCGTCTTTACTTCAGCGGCGCAACGGAAGCACTCGATCTATCCAAGATGGTTAATTTCACGCATGGATGCAGTGATCGCGACGACGCAAGAGGCCGCAAGTTTTGTGCCTCATGTCAAAGCTGTGATCCCGCATGGCGTTGACACCGAGAGGTTCCACCCCGCAACAGATCGCGAATTGTCTTGGAGCCAAAGCGGTTTTCCGGGCAAGGCTGGCATTGCTGCGATTGGGCGGATTAGGCCGGAGAAGGGCACGGATCTGTTTGTCGAGGTGATGCTGAGATTGCTCCCATCACGGCCGAATTTGACAGCATTGGTGATTGGGCGTGCGGGAAGATCTGATGCATCCTTCTTAGATGCGTTGAAGGCCAGGGTGCTGGCTGCGGGCTTGTCTGACCGCTTGATCTTTACCGGTGAAATTGGGGCCGAAAAGATGCCGGAACTGGTGAGAAGTCTCTCGGTCTTGGTCGCTCTGCCGCGTTATGAGGGTTACGGGATGACGCCCCTAGAGGCGATGGCGTCCGGTGTGCCCTTTGTCGCCTCAGACACTGGCTATTTCCGAGCGTTCTCAGGCAATGAGACTGGTGGAAAAATCGTAAGTTTAGGTGAAATAGACTCTGCTTTGGTCGAGATTGCGGAGTTGATCGACACGCCTTCAAAGCTCAAGAAGATGTCGCAATCTGCGCTGAAAATTGTGCAAGATAGCTACGATATTTCAGGCGAAGCTGCGGCGATCAATGAAGTCTATGAGCAGCTTTGGCGTGAGGGTGGCGCTTAGCGACCAGAGAAGAAGCCGAAGAGGCGTTGCAGGAAGTTTGGTGTTTCTGAACCGGCGTCAATAAGGCTGGAATTTGCATCGCGACTGCGCCCGCTAATCGACACGGTTGATGCGGTTTGAGTGTCGGTTTGGAACTGGAGTCCGTGAAGATGCGAGTAGATGCCGTCTTGTTGCAGCAGTTCTTTATGGGTACCGATCTCAGCAAGATTGCCGTGCTCCAAGACGAGGATTTGATCGGCGTCTCGAACCGTCGACAAACGATGCGCGATTACAATTGTGGTTCGTCCTTTTGACAAGCGATCAAGAGCGGCTTGCACGGTTTTCTCAGATTCGGCGTCCAATGCGCTGGTCGCTTCGTCCAGCAGCAGGATCGGCGTGTCGCGCAGGAGCGCTCGGGCAATGGCCACCCGTTGTCTCTGCCCGCCCGACAGGTTCGAGCCGCGCGCGCCGACTTGCGTGTCCAACCCATCAGGAAGGCTCTTGAGAAAGTCCGTGACATTGGCGTCATCAAGCACCTGAGCTAGCTTTTCGTCACTGACATCTTTGCGCCCCAGAAGAATGTTCTCGCGCAAGGTCTCGTCGAAAAGCAGGGCGTCTTGCGACACAACAGAGAACAGCCCGCGCAACTCGTTCAGTGGCAGGTCTTTGACATCAACGCCACCAATCTCGGCGGTGCCAGATTGCGGATCGATCAGGCGTGTCAGGACGTTGAAGATGGTACTTTTGCCTGCGCCAGATTGGCCGACAAGTGCGGTGGTGGTGCCAGGTGCTGCGGTGAATGACAGCGCGTTCAGAACCGGTACAGACCCGTAGGCAAGTGAGACGTCTTTAAACGCCACATCCGCTGTTTCTACCTTAATAGACCCTGTTTTGGCTACATCTACAACGGACGGCATCGTGTCGAGCAGGCCGAAAATACGTGCAAGGCTGGCTTGCATGATCTGCCAATAGCCCGCGATCCCGCCCAACCTGCGCAAAGGCTGAAAGGCGAGTGCCATGGCGGTGAAAAAGCTCATGAACTCGCCGATTGTCTTCTCGCCTGCGATGATTTGTGGGCCGCCATAGAGCAGGACACAAAAGAAGCCCAAGCCCACGGCGACATCGACAAGCCCCGGAACAGACGCTTGGCCAGCGGCGGTTTTGACGGTTGCATTGACCCATTTGTCAGACAGTTGCGCGAATTGGCCCGATTGATAGTCTTCCATCCGGTTCAGTTTGATTGGCGTGATCCCGTGAAAGATCTCGTCCAGACGGGTTGTGCGCTTGCCTGCAATCTCGCGCAGGTAGAGCGATTTGCGCCGGATATAGCGCTGCACCATCAGGCTTGGCAGCAATAAGAACGGAGCGCCGATGATGGCCACAAGCGTCCATTTCCAATCGACCAAAATCGCCACACTGAGCAATGCGATCAGCGAGATAAGGTCACGCCCCGCACCGGTCACGATGATCGACCAATTATTCTGGATCGCCAGAATATCGCCTTGGACACGCTCGATCAGGGCGCCGGGAGATGTCTTGGAATGGAAGCCATTGTCCAGCTTTAGAGTATGTTTCAGCAGATCAATTTGAAGATTTGTCGACGCGCGAAAGGATACTTTGGTCATAATCACACGTTGCGCGACACCCGTGATTGCGCGGACGACGAAGAGGCCAAAAATGCCCAAAGCCACCATCCAGATCGCGCTGGATCTTCCCTCGACGAAGACCAGATCGAACATGGGCTGCAGCATGTAGCTGAGAAGGCCCAAAGTCGAGCCTTCGATCACCATCAGCAGAACAGCCAAGATGATCCACGCCAGATGAGGTTGCAAATAGCCACGCCAAAGCCTGCCAAAAAGCTGACCGGGAGTTTGGGTCGATATCATGGGGTTTGGATCAGCCAAGATGTGTCTCTTGTTGCGATGTGGTGTTTGTTTAACGCGGATGGGTCTAGGGCGGCAAGCCGTACGATTATGGCCCTTTCCCTCAGGCCATCTAAGGAGTATCAGGCCGCGTTACCAACTTAATCTGTAAAGGATCCCGGACAATGGGCTACAAAGTCGTCGTCGTTGGTGCCACAGGAAATGTGGGCCGCGAAATGCTGAACATTCTGGCTGAACGCCAGTTTCCCGTAGAAGAACTGGCTGTGCTTGCATCTCGCAAGTCGCTGGGCACGGAAGTCAGCTTTGGTGACACGACGCTCAAGACGCAGGATCTGGCGACGTTTGACTTCACGGGCTGGGATATCGCGCTTTTTGCCGTGGGCTCGGCTGCCACTAAGGATTTCGCGCCGAAGGCTGCGAAGGCAGGATGCGTAGTGATCGATAATTCATCGCTCTACCGCTATGATCCCGACGTGCCTTTGGTGGTTCCAGAAGTGAACCCCGAAGCGGTTTTGGACTATTCCAAGAAGAACATCATCGCGAACCCAAACTGCTCGACCGCTCAGATGGTTGTGGCGCTGAAGCCTTTGCATGACCGCGCACGGATCAAGCGGGTTGTTGTCAGCACGTATCAATCCGTGTCTGGCGCCGGCAAGGACGGCATTGATGAGCTGTGGGATCAGACCAAGTCGATCTACAATCCGGTCGATGAGAAACCTGCCCGGAAGTTCACCAAGCAGATCGCCTTCAACGTGATCCCACATATCGATGTGTTCATGGATAGCGGCGAGACCAAAGAAGAGTGGAAGATGGTTGCCGAGACCAAGAAGATCGTCGATCCGGCGATCAAAGTGACGGCCACCTGCGTGCGCGTTCCTGTCTTCGTGGGTCATTCCGAGGCCGTGAATATCGAGTTTGAGGACTTCCTCGACGAAGATGAGGCGCGCGAAATTCTACGCGAGGCGCCGGGTGTCATGGTGATCGATAAGCGCGAGGATGGCGGCTATGTGACGCCTGTTGAATGCGTCGGCGACTTTGCCACCTTTATCAGCCGAATCCGTCAGGATTCGACCATCGAGAACGGGCTCAACCTGTGGTGCGTTTCCGACAACCTGCGCAAAGGTGCCGCGCTGAATGCGGTTCAGATTGCTGAAACGCTTGGAGCGCGTGTTCTGAAAAAGGGCTAGCCTTCTTAGACAATGCGCGAAACACTGGGCCTCAGATTGCACAAATTTGAGGCCCTTTTCATGTCCCGCATTCTTTCCACAGCAGCTGCATTAATGATGTCTGCGCCCGCTTGGGCTGACGATGTCCAAACGCTGGCCCCTGTGAGCGCTGTGACGCTTTATCCAAGCGGTGCGTCTTTGACGCGAAAGATTGTGGCCGAGATGCCTGCCGGGTCGCATCGTATCCTCTTTCCTGCTCATGATACCGACGGTACACCGCCACGGATCACGAGCGAGGGCGTTTCGATCGGTGCGATAGAGATCTTGCGTGACTACATTGCAGAGCCTGAGAAGGTATTCTCGCCGTCACAAGCCTCGGCTCTTGCGCGGGTCGAAACCTTGCAAGATGCTGTCGAGGCGCAGAAGGACCGTGTTGCTCGATCACAGGCGAGCATAGCGGCGAGCCAAGCCCATATTGCCTATTTAGAGACTATCTCCGGGGCTTCTGTGGAAGTGTTGGACCCTGACAGCCTCCGCAATGCAGGGACGATGATCGCTTCCGAGATCAAGCTGGCGCATGAAGCCTTACAGGCCGCCAAGACAGCGGCACGCGTAGATATCGAAGCGCTAGAGGATCGCCAAAAGGAACTTGCACAGGCCACGCGCGATCTTGCCCGCTTGTCCCCGCCTGAGGGTCCGGTTGATATGGTTGCCGTCTCTGTAAATGTGCCTGTTGCGGGACCAGTCGAGCTGGATTTAGAACAGCTGGTTCGCGATGCTTATTGGCAGGCCGATTACGATCTGCGGCTGGATCGCGATACAGGCCAAATCGATATGGCACGGAAGGTGATTATTGAGCAAGAAACTGGCGAGGCTTGGGAAGAGGTCGCGCTTACGCTTTCGACAGCGGACCCGCGCGGCCAGATCAATCCGCGTGAGGTTTATCCCAATCTTGCCGCTATTTCTGGGCCTCTCGGCAAGGACAGCTTCGTTCGCTCACAATCCACAAAAGTCACGAGCGAAATGGAGAGATCGAGCGCGTTGATTGAGGAGCCAGTCATAGTGGAAGACAGCGTCGCGGGTGTGCGGATTGACGGGTTATCTGTGACCTATGTTTACCCAGAAAAGGTCAATTTAGGCTCTGATCAGGGCGGGTTGATCCTTGCGCTGGACGAATTGCAGTTCGATGTGGAAGTCTTCAATCGCGCTGCCCCTCGTTATGATGAAACGGCCTTCCTAATGGCGAAATTCACCAATACAGGTCAAGAACCATTGTTGCCGGGCGAGGCATCGCTTTATCGAGACGACGTCTTCATTGGGCGCGGAGTGCTGAACCAAGTGCCCGCCGGCGCTGAGGCAGAAGTGGCATTCGGCGCGCTAGAGACACTGCGTCTTGAATTCACCCTACTCAAGAACGACACGGGCGATACCGGCCTTTTGTCCAGCTCGTCGACCCGATCGCAATCCATGGAGTTCACGCTTGAGAACCTAAGCGCCGAGGCTCAACAGGTTGAGACGATCTTTCCAATGCCGTTCTCAGAGCAAGAGGACTTATCGGTTCGTGTGCGTGCGCGCCCCGCGCCTGATAGCACCGATTTCGAGAAGCGGCGCGGTGTCTCGGTTTGGGATCTTGAACTTGCGCCTGGTCAGAAGCAGACGGTCAGACTTGATGTCGAGCTTGCGTGGCCCGAAGGTCAGCAATTGCAGTGGCGACCCTAAAAGCGCTCTGCGCGCAAGACTTCGCAATCTGTTATGCAGACGACACCGATATGCGGCTCAACGACTTTGAACGCGGCTTCTAGCAATGTGTCGAGCAGGTCTGGCCGTACGATACAGATGAACTGAACCATCCCGTTGGCGCGGCTGACCTGGCCTTCCCGGCTCCACTCGCCGGAGCGGCCATTACCACCGCGCACGGGTAGGATTGTGAAGCCATTCACTCCGGCTTCCGTCAAGGCGCGGCGCAAGCGCTTTTCCATCGGGGCCTCAATAGTGATCTCGACCCGTTTGGCGACATGAGTTTGCATGGATTAGGCTCCGGTCACTGCTTCGGCAATCGCAAGGTAAAGCGGCAGGCCGAAGACGAGGTTGAAAGGGAATGTAATGCCCAGCGAGAGCGTTAGGTAAATCGACGGATTGGCTTGCGGCAGTGCCACCCGCATCGCCGCAGGAACAGCGATATAGGAGGCCGAGGCGGACAGGACCATCAACAGCATGGTACCGCCCGTGCTGAGCCCAATGGCCAAGCCTGCGCCCAAGCCAAAGAGCGAGCCGATAATGGGCATTAGTATGCCGAATAGCAGAACGCCTGCTGACAAAACTCCACGGCTTTCGCGCAGACCTCTGCCCGCCACTAGGCCCATATCGAGCAAGAATAGACACAAAACGCCCTTGAATGGGGCCACGATAAACGGCCCGATCTCGTCAAGCCCCTCTTGCCCGGTCGCCATGCCGATCAGGAAGGCGCCGATGAGCAAGACAATTGATCCGTTGAGCAGAATTTCGCGCCACAAGTCGCTATCCATCTTCTCACCGCTGCCGCCTGTCTTTGAGACAAGCCAAAGCGCAGACAGAATGGCCGGAGCCTCCATCGCTGCGGCCACGGCGACCATATAGCCCTCATAGGCGATGCCGCTGCCTTCAAGAACCGATGTTCCGGCCACGAAGGTCACAATCGAGATAGACCCGTAATGACCCGCAACCGCGGCGGCATTGGTTGTGTCCAGCTTGGACAGGACCCTCAGCAGCGCATAAGCGATAAATGGCAAAACGGCGGACAGGATTATGCCCGCCAAAAGCGACATGCCAAGCGACATATCAATGCCGTAAGATGCCACGCTGACCCCGCCTTTGAACCCAATCGCAAAAAGCAGATAGATCGACATGGCTTTGGCGATGGCTTCGGGGATCGACAGCTCAGAGCGGCTTAATGCGGCGGCAAGGCCAAGCACAAAGGACAAAATGATCGGAGAGATCAGATTGTCAGCCGCAAGTGCGAAAAGATCAGTCATCTCGTGTCAAACCTCAACAAAGCCTTCGCCCGGCACATAGGCCTCAAGCGTTCCTTCGGCAATATCCGTCCAAAGCCCGTGTAAGCTTAGCCGCCCGGCCTTGCGCGCTTCGGTCACAAAGGGAAAGCCCAGAAGGTTCTCCAGCGACACAAGAACGGCTTCTTGTTCCAAGGCGCGCAGGCGAGCGGGCTCGTCTTCAATGTCTTTCACTCTTTCATAGCCGGGGCGCAGGATATCCATCCAACGACCCACAAAGCTCGATTTCTCTTCCAGTTCCGGGGCCTTGCCTGCGCACATTTCATGGCAGCCTTGAATGCCGCCGCATTTGGAATGACCCAAGACGATGATATGGGCCACATGCAGCGCATTGACGGCATATTCGACCGCCGCCGAAGTGCCGTGATGGTCACCATCGGGGCTATAGGGCGGAACCAGATTGGCAATGTTGCGGTGAATGAAGAATTCGCCCTGCTCGGCGCCAAAAATCGAAGTGACATGCACGCGGCTATCGCAGCAGGATATGACCATTGCGCGAGGTCGCTGGCCGTCTTCGGCAAGGCGGTGATACCATGCTTCGTTTTCGGCATAGCTGGTTGCTTTCCAGCCTTGATAGCGCTGGGCCAGATAAGCGGGGAGTGGTTTGATATTTTTCATCTCGAACCTCGTTTCGCCTTGGTTACCGAGAATTTGTCAGAATTTCGAGCCATAATCGAAAATTGAAACAACTCTTTGTTCACGACCCTCCTGTTTGATCGAGATAACGCCAATGGGGGCGGGATAAAACAGGTGCGAAATGGGACAAATACTGAAGATCGAAATGCGAGAGGCCGTCAGCCTGGACCCTGACCGATTGGTCGAGCTGTGCGTAAAGATGGGCGAGCCTGCAACGGAAGCCTATCTGGCGGATGCGATTGAAAATCTCGCGCATGGGTTGGCCTCGGTCGAGGATGCCTATCAAGTGGGCTCGTTTGAATTGATCGAACAACGGGTGACCAAACTTGTCGATACAGCCGATGATATTGGCATGAAGACCTTTGCCCGTGTGGCTGGCGACGTTGCTGAATGCGCAAATATCGGCCAGATCATTCCGTTGACGGCCACGTTGGAACGGCTGCGCAGAATTGCCGATAAATCGCTCAATGCGATGTGCGACATGCAAGACATCTCGGTCTAGAGACGCCTGCTTAGGGGCTTGCAGATCGGATCAGTGCGGTTAGGTTTGGGCGAAGTTTTCAAACAGGCGGCCCGATGCTTACTTTCTCGACCGATACCGATGCAGCCATCCCGCTTCACGTTCTGACGCCGGATGGGCTTTCAAGCTGGTTGAATAAGCAATCTGAAAACACCCGCGCTTGGGTGAAGGCAAACGGGTTCTCGGGCAAACGGTCTCAGCTTTGCGTGATCCCCGGCGATGATGGCAAGATTGTCGGGGTCCTAGCGGGATACGGTGACGAGGCGGCTCGCGCGCGTCATCGCTTCGTCTTGGCCGGTATCGCGCCGAAACTGCCCGCGGGCAGCTACGATCTGCAATCCGATCTTGATGGGGGCGCTTTGGCCGAAGAAAGCCTCGGCTGGCTTTTGTCGCGCTATAGTTTCGAGACCTACCGCAAACGCCCAAGCCATGATGCCACCTTGATTTGCCCAAAAGGCGTCGATGCGGTGACGATAGAAGCCATTGCCGCAGGCGAGGCTTTGACCCGTGATCTGATCAACACCCCTGCCAGCGATATGGGTCCCGAACAGTTAGAGGCCGCCGCGCGCGGAGTTGCCAAGCTATGTGGTGCCAAGATCAAAGTGACTTTGGGCGATGCCTTGTTGGAAGAGAGTTTTCCGATGATCCATGCTGTAGGCCGCGCGTCTCAATCGCCACCTCGTCTGATCGATATGTCTTGGGGCAAAAGCGGCCCGACGCTGACACTTGTTGGCAAGGGCGTGTGTTTCGACACCGGCGGGCTCAATATCAAACCCGGTGCGTCTATGGGGTTGATGAAAAAGGACATGGGTGGGGCTGCGACAGTGCTCGGCTTGGCGCAGATGATCATGCAACTTGAGTTGCCACTGCAGCTGCGCGTTTTGATCCCTGCGGTTGAGAATTCAATCGATGGATCCGCGTTCAGGCCGCAAGATATCCTGACCTCGCGCAAAGGACTGACAGTTGAGATCAACAATACCGATGCAGAAGGGCGTCTTGTTCTGGCAGATGCTTTGGCGCTGGCCGATGAGACACCACCTGATCTGATGATCTGCATGGCAACCCTGACAGGTGCGGCACGGGTTGCCGTGGGTCCCGATTTGGCACCTTACTATACCGATGACGCTTTGCTGAGCGATGCGCTTCAAAGCGGCGCGTCGACGGCGCGCGATCCGGTGTGGCGCATGCCGTTTCACACTCCCTATGAGCCGATGATCGAGCCCGGTATCGCCGATCTCGACAATGCGCCGAAAGGTGGTTTTGCAGGCTCTATCACAGCCGCATTGTTCTTGCGCCGCTTTGTCGAGGCCACACCGCGCTTCGTGCATTTCGACATTTACGGCTGGCAGCCGACCTCAGCACCCGCTCGCCCGAAAGGCGGTGTCGGGCAAGGCGCGCGTGCTATTTTGGCGGCTTTGCCGGATATCCTTAAGCTATGACTGATACACGCCTCCTTCCTGCAAATTCGCAAGTGGCCTTGAAAGGTCTCGAAGGGCAAGTCGCCTCCGAGCGGTTTGTCGATGGTGAGTTCAAGCAATGCGTCGCCGCCGCGGCCGACATCTTGGGGCGACCAAACGGACGTCGGACCTCGCAGCTTCTTTATGGAGACGTGTTCAACGTACTCGAGACCAGAGCGGGGTTTGCGTTCGGTCAATCGCAGCAAGATGGCTATTGCGGGTTTGTGCGTGAAGATCTTTTGGAAGCCCCGGTTGAGACCACGCATTGGGTCTGCGCGCCGTCAACGCATCTCTATCCGCATACGAATTTGAAACTGCTGACGCAGGGCGCGCTCTATTTCGGCTCTGAGGTGCGCGTCGAGGGGGAGGAAGGCACGTGGTCGCGCCTGACCAATGGTCAATGCGTTCCCTCTGGCCACCTTCTGCCGCTCAAGACCCGTCTGAGTGATCCGGTCCAGGTCGCTGATCTGTTTCTGGGCACACCCTATCTTTGGGGCGGGACGACGCGCTACGGCATCGATTGTTCCGGCCTGATCCAAATCGCGTGGCGCAGCTGCGGGATGGACTGTCTGCGCGACAGTGACATGCAGGAAGAGACCATCGGAAACGCGGTCGACAAATCCGAGATTGCGCGCGGAGATTTGGTGTTTTGGAAAGGCCATGTCGGGATCATGTCGTCGCCCACCATGATGCTGCATGCCAACGCGTTTCATATGTCGGTGGCCTACGAGCCGCTTGACGATGCCATCTCACGCATCGAGGCCGCTGGCGGCGGGGAAGTGACCTCGATTAAACGACCTTAGTCGATCGCCCGTATCAGCTTCTTCTCGAGCACCCTTAGAACTTGCTTGAGATCTTGCCCACGTTTCAGAATGCGCCCGTCCATTCCGATCAACGCATACATCTGTTGTTTTGACGCCAGCTTCGGGCGCTTTTCGATCCGGTAGATCGGGTGTTCTGCTGCACGTCTGAAAATTGAAAAGACCGCAACATCCTTCAGCATAGATATCCCGTAGTCGCGCCATTCGCCGGCCGCGACCATGCGACCGTAGACGGTCAGGATGTCGCCCAGCTCTGTGCGGTGAAAGGCCACTTGCGGCGCAGGCCGCGCGTTTGGAAAAGGGATGGGCGTGTTCTGGTTCATTGCGGCAAGAGTGCCGTGGGAGCGCGCGCAACGCAAGCGCCGCCCTGAAATTGCCGCGCAATCGTCAATCGAAAATCACTGACCTTCCCCGAATCCGACTTGGTCTGCCTCTATCAACCTCTTTGTAGCGAGTGAGAACTCAACCCGGCGTGGCTTTATCAGCCCCCACCCAGATGGCCGCGTCGGGTCTACACCTTCTCAAAGCCCCTTGGTCCCTTCCGGATCAAGGGGTTCTTTGTCTCTAGGCTCTAACAAAGCTCAATCGGGCATCTTGAATGTCAAAGAGGCCCAGAGCGACCACCAAACTGGGCCGTTCTCGGGATCATCATTCTCCAACGGCACCATTGCGACGGCATCAAGCAAATATTCGTGGCCAGACTTCACTGGTAGACGCGCCTCACCCTGCGCATCTGTTTGATGCAATGTGATCTCGACCTCACCGTCCGGCTTACGTTCGAACATCTCAATTTGCACCATCGCGCGCGGTGCGCCGTCCAAAAGCACGCGAACAGGCAACGCGTCCATGTCATCGGTATAGGGATTGGCAAGCGCTATGATCTCGGTCTTCATCCCCACGTCTTGATCATTGCCTTCGCCATGCCCCACGGCAATCAGGCTTTTCGCATAGCGGCGATAGCGCTCCGCGAATTTCTTTTTCGTGATCCCGCGCGCGACGTGATCGGCAAGTGTCGTTGGGAAGGCCTTATGCGCCACAAACTTCTCGAACTTGGCCCAGTTCGAATAGGTCAGCGTGCTGTCAGTCGTCTCGTGTACTACGATGACCAGACCCTCACCATCCGCGGCGCGCGACAGCGCAGGTCTGTCGCCCAAAACACCTTCGACTGGCGAGGCGACGCCATTCATGATGGTTTCAAACCGGGTGAACTGCCGAGGGATGTAAGAATAGGCGGGGCCTTCGAAATTTTGTCCCACTCTGAGGTCGGCTTCGACTTGCCCCCCCGCAGGGATTGCGTAATTTGGGGGCGAGATCCAAAATTCATGCGCCTTTGCAACGACGGGCAGACACATCGCCAAACCGACAAGAGAGTTCCTAAGGATGCGCATTTCTAATCCGATCAATCTGCTCCCCTCTATGCTGGCGCGGATCGCTCTATTGTCAACTCTTTGGCTGATCACGTCTGTGAGTGCGACGACAGCTCATGAGATCCGTCCGGCCATCGCAGATGTTACCCTTTCGGCTGATCGTATCGAGATGGAGGTCGAACTCACTGCCGAATCCCTTCTGTCCGGGATCGATCTACAAGGCCTTTCCGACACAAACGAGGCACCAGAGGCCGAGATGTACGACGCCCTAAGAGCCCTATCGCCGGAGGAGTTGTCCCAGAGGTTTTCGCAGAATTGGGCCGAAATAGACTCTGAATTTTCCGTCTTGGCGGGTGATGCAGACATAGCGCTGACGCTCGATAGTGTCGAAGTTGGACCGGTTGGCGATGTCGAGCTTCCGCGCGACACGATCGTTCGCCTTAGCGCTTCGCTTCCGGCCGATGACACGGACATTCGCATTGGTTGGATCGCTGCAAACGGCCCGATCATCATCCGGCAGGCGGCGGGCGGCGATGATGCTTATGCGGGCTATCTGGAAAATGGCGCGCTCAGCGAGCCATTGCCCCGTATCGGCGCGGCAACAGAGAGCGGTTGGAGCGTTTTCTTTCGCTATATCGGCGTAGGGTTTGATCACATCATTCCTAAAGGTCTCGACCATATCCTCTTTGTGCTCGGGCTATTTTTTCTGTCCTTGAAGATGCGCCCGCTGATCACGCAAGTCACCGTGTTCACCATCGCGCACACCATCACGCTGGCAATGGCGAGCCTTGGCATCGTTACGGTATCGCCCGCAATCGTAGAGCCGCTCATTGCGGCCTCCATCGTCTATGTGGCAATTGAAAACATCTTCACCAGCAAAATCACTTGGTGGAGACCGATCGTCATCTTTGCCTTTGGCCTGCTGCATGGTCTCGGATTTGCCTCTGTGCTTGGCGAATTTGGCCTCGCTCCCGGTCGGTTCGTCTCAGGCTTGATCGGCTTCAATATCGGTGTCGAGATTGGCCAGCTTACAGTGATCGGGCTTGCCTATTTGGCCGTTGGATACTGGTTCGGCGATAAGCCTTGGTACCGCTCACGCATCTCGATCCCGGCCTCACTCGCGATTGCTGCGGTGGGTGCTTATTGGGCTATCGAGCGCGTCTTCTTCTAGATGGTTCAAACCCCCAAAGTATCGCAAAACATCCCGCGCGCTATTGCCTCAAAACTGGGGGCAGTCGTGTGTTTCATGATCATGGCGACATTGATCAAGATCGCCGCGGAACGTGTGCCGACAGGGCAGGCCGTGTTTTTCAGGTCCTTTTTTGCTTTGCCCGTCATCTTAGTCTGGATCACGCTGCGTGGTGAACTCAGCACCGGGCTCAAAACCAACAATCCGATGGGGCATCTTTGGCGTGGTCTGGTTGGCACGTTCGGGATGGGTATGGGCTTTGCGGCGCTGGGCCTGTTGCCGCTTTCCGAGGTGAAGGCCATTCAATATGCGCAGCCGGTTCTGGTCGTGATTTTTGCCGCCATGTTTCTGGGTGAGGCGGTGCGGGTCTTTCGTCTGACCGCTGTCGCGCTCGGAATGTCTGGCGTACTCGTCATCATGTGGCCTCGCTTGAATGCTTTCGCAGATGCTGGCCTCGATCCTTTTTTGGCGCTCGGCGCGTTGGTCGCGTTCGGCTCTGCTTTAACGGCGGCCTTGGCGCATGTTTTCGTGCGCAAGCTGACGATGACGGAAAATACATCGGCCATCGTGTTTTGGTTCGGCGTCACAGCCTCGACGCTGTCTCTGCTCACTATACCCTTCGGCTGGATCGTTCCGAATGTGCAAGATATCGCGATGCTCGTCTCGGCCGGCTTAGTTGGTGGAGTCGGCCAGATTTTCCTAACCTCAAGCTACCGCTATGCCGACGCCTCGGTCGTGGCGCCGTTTGAGTATTCATCGATCCTGCTGGCGATTGGCGTGGGCTATTTCATCTTTGCAGAGGTGCCGACGCTGGTGATGCTCGCTGGTATCGCGCTGATCGTCATTGCGGGTATTTTGATCATCTGGCGCGAAAGACAGCTCGGGCTAGAGCGCGCCAAGAGCCGCAAAGTCATGACGCCTCAAGGCTGAGAAAGCCCTATTTAGACCCTTTTTTGTGGCTCAAACCCGAACGAGTTTCTCGTAGCTGTCAGAAATATCGCGCGTCAGGGCGCCGACCTCGAAATTATAGTCGCCGATGGATCCAACTGGTGTGACTTCCGCGGCGGTGCCGGTCAGCCAGCATTGCTCGAACCCTTCTAGCTCCTCGGGCATGATGTGGCGTTCGTGAACCTTGATCTGGCGATCTTTCAGCATGCCGATCACAGTCTGACGGGTCAGGCCATTGAGGAAGGCATCGGGGTCCGGCGTGTGTACTTCACCGTCTTTGACGAAGAAGATATTGGCGCCTGTCGCCTCGGCCACATAACCGCGATAGTCAAACATCATCGCGTCGGAGCAGCCCTTGGCCTCTGCTGCATGTTTGCTCATCGTGCAGATCATATAGAGACCCGCTGCCTTGGCGTGGCACGGAATGGTCTCTGGGCTAGGGCGCTTCCATTTCGAGATATCGAGCTTCGCGCCCTTCATCTTGGCATCGCCATAGTAATTGCCCCATTCCCAAGCCGCGACGGCCATACGCACAGTGTTGCGCTGAGACGCGACGCCCATATCTTCGCCCGCACTGCGCCAGCACACGGCACGCACATAGGCGTCCGTCAGGTTGTTGGCCTTCAAGACTTCGTATTTCGCGGCCTCGATTTCATCGACCGTGTAAGGGATCGGCATGTCCAATTCGTTGCCCGAAAACCGCAGCCGCTCGGAATGCTCGCGTGATTTGAAGATCTTGCCGTTGTAGCAGCGCTCGCCTTCAAAAACGGAAGACGCGTAATGCAGGCCATGGGTCAGAATGTGGACATTGGCATCACGCCAATTCACCAGCTTGCCATCCATCCAGATGAAACCGTCACGATCATCATAGCCATTTGCCATTTGCTTATCCTCGTCAGCCGCCAATGCGGATTTCCATTTGTTGCGTAAGTTAGGCCCGTTTCGGACATAATATTTCGCAAAACATGCGATTCGGTACCATTCGATGCTTGGAAAGTCAACAAGGCTGACATAAACTGAACCGAGCACCAGATCACAAGGAGGGTCGCAGATGTCAGATCGCGGGATTGGGCAAAGCCCAAACATGGGCGAAAACCTTCTGTTTCTAACAGATGACCAGCTGCGCCGCGGGATTGAGGCGATGTTTTTTGCCTATCGCGGGTTTACGGCTGATCCAGATCGGATCCTCGACGAATATTCCTACGGGCGTGCCCATCACCGCGCGGTTCACTTCATCAACCGCACTTCTGGAACGACGGTGAACAACCTGCTGAACATTCTTGGGGTTACAAAACAGTCTCTAAATAGGGTTTTGCGTGCTTTGATTGAGGATGGGCTGGTCGAGAGCCGGGTCGGAAAACAAGATCGGCGCGAGCGGCATTTGTTTTTGACGCAATCAGGACAAGCGCTTGAAAAAGAGCTCTCAGAGGCGCAACGTACCCGTATGAGGACAGCTTACCGAGAAGCGGGCCCCGAAGCGGTTGCAGGCTTCAGAAAAGTCTTAGAGGAAATCATGGATCCAGAAATGCGCAGGCACTTCAACGTCGAAAGGGAAACATCCTGATGGCCGGCCCTTCTCAAAATGACGCGCATCTTCTGATCGTTGATGATGACGAACGCATCCGGACTTTGCTGCAACAGTTTCTGACGCGGAACGGTTTCTGGACCACCGCCGCACGTGACGCCGAACATGCGCGCAGACTTCTGGGCGGGTTGGATTTCGATCTGATCGTGCTTGATGTGATGATGCCCGGCGATGACGGCATCACCTTTACCCGCGAATTGCGAGCGAAGAATGAAACGCCGATCTTGTTGTTGACCGCCAAAGGTGAAAGCGCGGATCGAATTTCTGGCCTTGAGGCAGGTGCGGATGACTACTTGTCTAAGCCGTTTGAGCCGAAAGAACTTTTGTTGCGCATTAACGCTATTCTCAGGCGTGTGCCGGATTCGGACGAGATTGAAGAGAAGCCGAAGAACTTGCAATTGGGTGAAATCCGCTACGATCTTGAACGCTCCGAGATGTGGAACGGCGAAGACCTGATCCGCCTGACCGCGACCGAGGTGACTTTGATGCGGATTTTTGCGGCCAATCTTGGCCAGCCCGTGAGCCGCTCGAAGCTTGTTGAAGATCTGGGCCGCGATCGTGGCCAAGCGCAGGAGCGCGCGGTCGATGTGCAGATCACACGGCTAAGACGCAAGATCGAAGCGGACCCGAAACAGCCTCGATACCTTCAAACGGTACGTGGCGCGGGATACATGCTTGCGCCTGATTAGAGCCTGTTTTGAGGAAAACACATGACGACTGCCCTGCTGACACATCGAGATTGTCTGCAACATATCACACCGCCCGGACATCCAGAGCGGGTCGACCGGTTGATGGCGATCTACGCAGCGCTCGATACGATTGACGATGCCAAATTGCGCCGCCTCGACGCGCCGATGGGCAGTGATGACGATATCATGCGCGTCCACCCCGAAGCCCATATCGCCGCGATTAAAGCGGCTCTGCCCTCCAGCGGACATGTCTCGCTAGATGCGGACACACATCTTTCGCCCGGGTCCGTGCAAGCGGCTTACCGCGGCGTCGGCGCGATTGTGAAAGCGGTCGACATGGTCATGGCGGGCGAGGCCGATAACGCATTCGCCGCCATGCGCCCGCCCGGCCACCATGCCGAGACCTCGACGCCAATGGGCTTTTGCCTGTTTGGTAATGTCGCGATTGGTGCGAAACACGCGCTGGACCATCACGGGTTGTCGCGCGTGGCAGTGGTGGATTTCGACGTCCATCACGGCAATGGCACGCAGGACCTTCTTTGGGCAGAGCCGCGCGCGCTGTTTGCTTCAAGCCATCAGATGCCGCTTTATCCGGGGTCAGGTGCCGCGTCCGAGACTGGGACAGACAACAACATCCTGAACGTGCCTCTCGAGCCTAACACAGGTGGAAAGGCCTTTCGTGATGCGTATGAGCGGCTGATTTTTCCGGCTCTCACCGACTTCGATCCCGAATTGATCTTCATATCCGCGGGCTTCGACGGGCATGCCAATGACCCGCTCGCCAATCTCAACCTGACTGAGACAGATTTTGCTTGGGTCACCGAGCAGCTCTGCGATATCGCCGATCGCCATTGCGAGGGTCGGGTCGTCTCGACTCTTGAGGGTGGATATGATCTGGATGCGTTGGCCGCGTCGACAAAGGCGCATCTGGAAGTTTTGCTAAGACGAGGACCCAATGGCTGAGACACCCGTATCCGAGATGAGTTTTGAACAGGCGATGGCCGAGTTGGAAAATGTCGTGGGCCAGTTGGAACGCGGCGACGTACCTTTAGAAGACTCGATCAAGATGTATGAGCGTGGCGCGGACCTGAAGAAACGCTGCGAGGCCAAACTTGCCGAGGCCGAGGAAAAGGTCGCCAAGATCACCATCGGATCAGATGGCCAGCCAAATGGGACAACACCTGTCGAAGGTCTCTGAGATGTTCAACGCCGCGCTGCGTGATGCGCAAACCCGCGTGCAGGGAGCGCTTGATCGCGCTATGGCAGAGCTTGACGGCACCGTTGCTGATGCCATGCGCTATACGTGTCGCGGCGGCAAACGGTTGCGTGCCTTTCTGGTGATGGAGGGGGCGCGGCTGCATGGTGTCGATCCGTCCCAAGCCGATCAAGCTGCCGCCGCAATAGAGGCCATTCACGCTTATTCGCTCGTCCATGACGATCTGCCTTGCATGGATGATGATGATCTCCGCCGTGGCAATCCGACCGTTCACATCAAATGGGACGAGGCGATTGCCGTTCTAACGGGCGACGCTTTGCAGACTTTAGCGTTCGAGATTTTGGCCGACGCCAAGGCCTCGCCAAATGCCGCGATCCGCACCAATCTGATCGCCTCTCTGGCCAAGGCGTCCGGCGCGCAAGGTATGGTTCTGGGACAGGTTCTCGATATCGAGGCGGAGACGTCCAAGACACCGCTCACGCTGGAACAGATCACCAGATTGCAAGCGGGCAAGACCGGAGCCTTGATCGAATGGTCCGGACAAGCGGGCGCGGTTTTGGCGGGTGCCGACACGACGCGACTGCGCCAATATGCCCGCGCGCTTGGCCTTGCTTTCCAGATTGCCGATGACATCTTGGATATTGAAGGCGACGCTGACAAAGCGGGCAAGCGACTTCAGAAAGATGCGGAAGCAGGTAAGGCGACATTCGTCACTTTGCTCGGCATGGACGGCGCAAAGGCACGAGCGGCCGAGCTGGTGGACGAGGCGCAACAGGCTTTGACGCCCTACGGCGCCGAGGCGCAGAATTTGCAAGCGGCGGCGCGGTTCGTTATCTCTCGCGAGACGTGATGCGCGGAAAGGCATAAGATGACCGATAGACCCGACACTCCTATTTTGGACAAGGTTGATGTGCCCGCTGATATGAAGGGCCTGTCGGATGCCGAGCTGACGCGACTGGCGGGCGAGCTGCGCGCCGAGACGATTTCAGCGGTGTCCGAGACTGGCGGTCATCTGGGGGCTGGCCTCGGCGTGGTCGAGTTGACTGTTGCGTTGCACGCAGTGTTCGATACGCCCAAAGATCGTCTGATCTGGGACGTGTCGCATCAGTGTTACCCACATAAAATTCTAACCGGACGGCGTGATCGTATCCGGACCATTCGCATGAAAGATGGCTTGTCTGGTTTTACCAAGCGGTCTGAAAGTGCGTATGATCCGTTTGGCGCGGCGCATAGCTCGACCTCGATTTCTGCGGCCCTTGGGCTTGCCGTCGCGCGTGATTTGGGCGGTGCGCCTGAGCATGGGATCGGCGATTGTATCGCGGTGATTGGCGATGGCTCGATCAGTGCCGGCATGGCCTATGAGGCGATGAACAATGCGGGCCATCTGGGCAAGCGGCTGATTGTGATCCTGAATGACAATGAAATGTCGATCGCGCCGCCTACGGGGGCGATGTCATCCTACCTGTCGCGACTTTACGCGGGCGCGCCGTTTCAAGAAATGAAAGCTGCGGCCAAGGGTGCTGTCTCGCTTCTGCCAGAGCCGTTCCAAGAAGGCGCACGCCGGGCGAAAGAGCTTCTTAAATCCGCAACCGTGGGCGGCACATTGTTTGAGGAGCTGGGCTTTTCCTATGTCGGCCCGATTGATGGCCATGACATGGAACAGCTTCTGAGCGTCTTGCGCACCGTCAAAGTCCGTGCCGATGGGCCAGTGATGATCCATGTGATCACCAAGAAGGGCAAAGGCTATGCTCCGGCGGAACAAGCCTCTGATCGCGGCCATGCGACGGCCAAGTTCGATGTGATCACTGGCAAGCAGAAGAAAGCGCCGTCGAACGCGCCGAGCTATACGAAAGTCTTCGCCAATTCGCTGATCCGTGAGGCCGAGGAAGACAGTAAAGTCGTCGCCGTCACCGCAGCCATGCCCGACGGCACTGGCTTGAACCTGTTCAACGAACGCTACCCGTCGCGCTGTTTTGATGTCGGCATTGCAGAACAGCATGCAGTGACATTTTCCGCAGGTCTGGCGGCTGGTGGTATGAAGCCGTTTTGCGCGATTTATTCGACCTTCTTGCAACGCGGGTATGACCAAGTCGTGCATGACGTCGCACTTCAGCGCTTACCCGTGCGCTTCGCGATTGATCGCGCGGGGCTTGTGGGTGCGGATGGTGCGACCCATGCGGGGTCTTACGATGTGTCCTACATGACGAACCTTCCCGGCATGATTGTGATGGCCGCCGCCGATGAGGCGGAGCTTGTCCATATGGTTGCCACCGCCGCGCAGATTGACGACACGCCATGTGCGTTCCGTTTCCCTCGGGGTGAAGGCGCAGGGGTCGAGATGCCAGAGCGCGGCGAGCCAATCGAGATCGGCAAGGCGCGGATGATCGCGGAAGGCAATCAGGTCGCTATTTTGTCCTTTGGCACGCGCTTGTCGGAAGTTTTGATCGCCGCTGAGAACCTCGCGGCGAAGGGCATCAAACCGACTATTGTGGATGCGCGCTTTGCCAAGCCACTGGACGTAGAGATGATCTTGCAACTTGCCCGTCACCACGAGGCGCTGATCTGCGTCGAGGAAGGTGCGGTCGGCGGGTTCGGCTCGCATGTGGCGCAGCTTTTGGCGGATGAAGCGGTGTTTGATACCGGGCTCAAATTCCGCTCGATGGTGCTGCCGGATATCTTTATCGACCAAGCCAGCCCGCGCGATATGTATGACGTCGCTGCAATGAACGCGCCGCAGATTGAAGCCAAAGTGCTAGAGGTTCTGGGCGTCGCCGATATCTCCAGCCGTCGCGCCTGAGCTTATTTCAAACGCTTCTCGATCTCGGCCAACCGCGTCAGGACTTCATCGCGATACGCATCCGTAGCACCGGTCTCTTCGACTTTATGGGCGTCTTGCATCGAATTGACGATCAGGCCCACAAGCAGGTTCACCACAGCGAAAGTTGTGACCATGATGAACGGGATGAAGAAGGCCCACGCGTAGGGGTAAACTTCCATCACCGGGCGCACGATGCCCATGGACCACGATTCCAGCGTCATGATCTGGAACAGCGAATAGCCCGAATGCCCGATTGTGCCGAACCATTCGGGGAAGTTGTCACCAAAGAGTTTCGTGGCCATCACCGCGCCGATATAGAAGATCAGTGCCATCAGCAAAAAGACCGATCCCATGCCGGGCAGCGCTTTGACGAAACCTTCAACCACGCGGCGCAGCGACGGCGCAACCGAGATGACGCGCAGCAATCGCAAAATGCGCAGCGCGCGCAACACTGACAAGCCACCGCTTCCTGGCACCAGCGAGATACCGACGATAATGAAGTCAAAGACGTTCCAGCCCTGACGGAAGAAATTCAGCCGGTAAGCGAACATCTTGGCCAAGATCTCTGCAATGAAAATCCCGAGGCAGATCGTATCAAGTGCTTGGATCAGCCAGCCGAAACTACGCATAACAGTCTTCGACGTCTCAAGCCCCAGAATAATGGCGTTGAACAAAATCACCGCAAGAATGAAGTTTCGAACGCTTACACGTTCTAGGAATTCTTGGGTATCTGTCTGCAAGCTCATGATCGCGGGTCCTTATGATAGTACCGGATTTAGGACCTGTGGAACCGCGCTGCAAGTTCGACATGGGCTGACCAGCGGAATTGGTCGACGGGTTGAATCCAATCCAACACATATCCGCCATTGATCAGCAGTTCTGCATCTCTCGCGAAGCTCACCGGATTGCACGAGACAGCCGCGATGACGGGGATACCTGATTTGGCGAGCTCTTTGGTTTGGGCTTCGGCCCCGGCGCGCGGTGGGTCGATGATAACGGCGTCGAATTTGCGAAACTCCGCGGCCAGAACTGGCCTGCGAAACAGATCGCGGGTCTCGGATGTGATTTTCTTCAGACCACTGGCCGCGCGCCAGCCTTCATCAAGTGCGCGGATCAGCTCTGCCTCGCCTTCCAAGGCCCAGACTTCCGCCGTGCTTGCAGCAGGCAGGCTGAACGTGCCGCAGCCTGCGAAGAGATCAACGACCCGTTTGGCCTCGCCCACGATATCTGCAACGCAGGTCGATAAAACGTCTTGCCCATGCTCGGTCGCTTGCAAAAATGCGCCGGGAGGCGGTGTGACACGGGCCGCGCCGAACACTTGCTCCGGCTTGCGCCGTGTCACGATTGTCTCGCCATCCCATGTCAAACGCGCGAGATCATGTTGCTCTGCCAGTGCGGCCATTTTGGTCAGATCTTGCGGCTCGATCGGTTTGGCATCGCGCACATCCACGTCGAGCCCCGCCTCCGAGATAGTGACTGTCAGCGCGATCGTACTTTTGCGCGAGGCGCCCGCGATGGTCAGGGCTTCTAAGGCGGGCAGTTTTGCCAAGATAGCTGGATCAACCAACTGGCACTCAGGCGTTTCAATAAGCGTATCCGTCCCGCGCGCGAACAGCCCGATCATCGCGCCCTTCTTTGTGCGCCGTCCATGCAAGGTCGCGCGGCGTCGGCTTTGCGCGGGCGAGGTCAGGATCGGGCGGATATCGGCCTCAATGCCGCGTGCGGCAAGCCCTGTGCGAATGATCTCAGTTTTCCAATTTGCAACGAAGCTGTCGCTGGCATGTTGCATGCTGCACCCGCCGCAGGTCTTGAAATGGCGACAAGGCGGCGCGACACGATCAGGCGAGGGCGTCAGAATACGTGCAGGCGCGGCGCTGATATCAACCACTTCGTCCGGCAAAACGCGAGCAATAGGCTGCGCGCCAGCGGCTATGCCATCGCCGTTTTGGTTGATCCTCTCAATCGTCAGCTCTTGCATGTGGTCCTATTCCGCAGCGTCCATAATGCCGATGAAGCCGCCCGATTGCCTGCGCCAATACCGCGCGTATAGCCCGTCTTTTTCGAGAAGCTTTTCATGCGTGCCTTGCTCTGCGATGCGGCCCGCGTCAAGGACAATGATCCGGTCCATCCGTGCAATGGTAGACAAACGGTGCGCGATAGCGATGACGGTTTTGCCTTCCATCGCAGTTTGCAGCGCGGTCTGGATCGAGGCCTCAACTTCACTGTCGAGCGCACTTGTCGCCTCGTCCAAAATCAGGATCGGCGCGTTCTTCAGCATCGCGCGCGCAATTGCGATACGCTGGCGCTGACCGCCGGATAGTTTCACCCCACGCTCACCCAGATGTGCGTCATAGCCGGTGCGCCCTTTGTGATCTTGCAGGCCCAGAATAAAGTCATGCGCCTCCGCCTGTTTGGCCGCCGTAATCACGTCGTCATCTGAAGCGTTCGGCTCGCCATATAAAATGTTGTCGCGTGCGGAGCGGTTGAACATCGCGGTCTCTTGCGTGACCATCCCGATCTTCTGGCGCAGGCTGTTTTGCGTCACAGCGGCAATATCCTGCCCGTCGATCAGCAAGCGGCCTTTCTCGATATCGTAGAGCCTGAGTAAAACCGACACGAGCGTCGACTTGCCCGCACCAGACGCGCCGACGAGGCCAAGTTTCTCACCGGGCTCAACGTTCAGATTGATATGCTCAATCCCGCCGGTTTCGCGGCCGTAGCTGAAGGTCACGTCCTCGAATGCGATACGGCCCTCAGGGACCTCCAGATCAACCGCGCCGCCTGCATCAAGCAATCCATGCGGCGGGGTCAATGTGCGCATGCCGTCCTCGACCTCGCCGATATTGGCGTACATCCCCATCAGCGCGAAGCTGACCCAGCCCGTCATTTGCGCAATGCGGATCGACACGGCACCGGCGGCGGCGATATCGCCCGCGCTGGCCACTCCGTTTTGCCACAGGAGAACCGTCCCGCCGATCAATAAGACCGGCAAGATCCCGGCGGTCAGCATCAGCGCAAAACGAAAACCGGTGGACAGCTTGCCGAATTCCAACGCGCGGTCGCGCAAGGTTCCCATCGCGTTAAGGGCAGAGCGGTCTTCGTGCCGGGCATGGCCGAACAGCTTGACTGTTTTGATATTGGTGATCGTGTCGACGACTTGGCCCGTGACCATCGTGCGCGCACCCGCACGGGCGGCGGAGCGTTTGCGGATGCGCGGCATAAACCAACGGATCATCAAGATGTAGCCCGCCAGCCAAACCGCCAATGCGCCCGCCATGCGCAGATCAATTGTCAGAAGCAAAAGCACCGAGCCCAGAAGCGAGGCCAATGCGAAAGCCACGACGTTGATCGTCTCCGCTGTGACTTCTGTGAGCGCGCGCGCGGTTTGCATTTGCTTTTGCGCGATGCGTCCAGCGAAATCATTGTCGAAATAGTCTACCGCGTGGCCCAGCGTCCAGCGATGCAGACGGCTTTGGATCAGCGGATAGACATTGGGCGGAATGACGACGCCATTGAACGCGGCGCTGAACCCGAAAGCCAGCGGTCGCAGGAATAAGAAGAAGCCAATGAATATGGCGACCAGACCGATATTTTCAGAGAAGAACTGCGACGGCTCCGTCGATGCGGCGGCGTCAATCACCATGCCGAGCATCAGGGCGGTGACGGCCTCCATCGTGCCGGCGATTGCCGAGACACCTGCCGCGATGAACAAGATCGGGAAGGAGCCCTCAAGGCACCACTTGCAAAACGCCCAAAGCGTGCGCGGTGGCGGGGTCTTCGCTTCCTTGAACGGATCGATCAGATTGCCGAGTTTGCGCAGAAAGGGTTGCAACAGGTCTGTCAGCTTCAAAATCATTGCGCCGCCTCGGTGTTCAGGAACCCGCCTGATTGGCGCGTCCAGAACCCTGCATATAGCCCGCCCTTCGCCAAAAGCGCGTCATGAGTTCCGTCTTCAACGATCTTTCCGTTTTCCAGAACAACAATGCGATCCATATGCGCGATTGTGCTGAGGCGATGGGCAATTGCAATCACTGTCTTGCCTTGCATCACGCCGTAAAGCGTATCCTGGATCGCGGCCTCGACTTCGCTATCAAGCGCGCTTGTCGCCTCGTCCAGCACCAGAAGTGGCGCGTCTTTGAGGATCGCGCGCGCAAGCGTGACCCGCTGGCGTTGACCGCCCGACAGCTTCACACCACGCTCGCCGACATGCGCGTCATAGCCTTTGCGCCCCTCAGGGTCTTCCAGATCAAGGATGAACTCATGCGCTTCGGCGCGCTTTGCGGCGTCGATCATCTCGTCTTCCGTGGCATCGGGACGGCCGTATAGAATGTTGTCGCGCACCGATCTGTGCAGCAGGGACGAGTCTTGCGACACCATCCCGATATGGCTGCGCAAACTGTCTTGCGTGACGCGCGCGATGTCTTGCCCGTCGATCAGAATGCGGCCCGCTTCGATATCGTAGAACCGCAAGAGCAGTTTGACCAAGGTGGTTTTCCCCGCGCCAGAGCGGCCGACGAGCCCGACTTTCTCACCCGGTTTGAGCGTCAGGTTCAGTGCCTCTAACCCGCCGCTGTCGCGCCCGTAGTGATGGGTCAGGTTCTCGAACGAAACTTCGCCTTTGCCCATGTGCAGTGGCTTGGCATCTGGCGCGTCCAGCAAGGTGATGGGTTGGGCGATCGTCTCCATCCCCTCAGACACGACGCCCAAAGAGCGGAAGAAAGAGGACAGCGCCCACATGATCCAACCGGTCATCGCGTTGAGCCTCAGCGTCAAAGCCGCCGCCGCAGCGACAGCGCCGACGCTTGCCGTGCCTTGCGCCCAAAGGTAAATCGCCCAGCCCACGACGCCTACGATCAGCAAGCCGTTCAGCGTCATCAGCATCAGATCCATCAGTGTGAAAATTCGCATCTCACGCGCGAAGGTCTGGCGGGTTTGCTCGATCGCTTCCTTGGCGAATTCGATTTCCCGGTCGTGATGGGCGAAGAGCTTGACGGAGTGAATGTTGGAATAGCTGTCAACGACGCGCCCTGTGGTCATGGAGCGCGCGTCAGACGATGCTTTCGAGGCAGGCCCCACGCGCTTCATCGTCCAATGTACAAGCCACGCATAAAGCCCGAGCCAGATCACCAAGGGGATCGCTAGTCGAGGGTCCGCGTCACCCAGAAGCAACGCCGCGCCGATGAAATAGGCCAGTGAGAATGTGATCGCGTCGAAGACCTGAAAGATCGCCTCGCCTGCAGCGGGAGGCGCTTGCATGATGCGGTTGGCGATGCGGCCTGCGAAGTCGTTTTCAAACCAGCCCACGGATTGTCGCAATACGTGATTATGCGCGCGCCAGCGAAACAGCGTGCCGTAATTCGGCAGGATGGCATTGTTCAAAAGCCCGACATCAAGCGCCTGAATGACAGGGCGTAGAAAGACGATGAAGATCGCGATCAAAACCAGCTCTAACCCGTAGGTGCTGAGCACGTCTTCTGGCGTGCCGCGCGACATCAGATCGACGACGCGGCCCATGTAGTAGATCAGCCCGACCTCGACTGTGGCCACCAAGACCGACAGGATTGCAGCCAGGATGAACACCTTCTTGAACGGCTTGGAATAGTCGCGCATGAATGGCCACAGCCGCGTCGGCGGTGCGTCTACTTCGTCGTATGCCTCGTAAGGATCGACCAGATTTTCTAAATAGCGAAACATCGAGATGGCCTTTGATCAGCCCTCTCGTATACAGGCGTCAGGACAGAAAGACCATAACCGCAGATGCAGCAAGTGCGATTGCCATGACGGTCATGAAGATGCGCCAGGCTTTGTGGTTGCTCAGCAGCATCGCCAAAAGCGAACCGGCGAAGGTCCAGAACAGGCAGACAAACAAGTTGATGCCCGAGAAGGCAGAGGCCAGTCGCAGCGCCTCTTGGATCGGTGGCAAACCCGCGCTGTAGCCCGATGACGCAGCAAGGGCTACGGCCCAGACCTTCGGGTTGACCCATTGAAACAAGACGGCCTCGAGGAAGGTGAACGGTCGGTCGCGCGTTTCCGCCTGAGGCGCTCGGGTGGATTGAAACAGCTTCCACGCCATCCATAAAATCCACGCAGCAGCTAAGGTTTTTAGCGCCAAGGTCAGCGCCGGTTGCGCAAGGAGTATTGCGCCGATCCCAAGCCCTGTTAGCCCCGATGTGATGCCCACACCAAAGGCCACGCCCAACACGTGAGGCAAGGTTGCTCGAAAGCCGAACCGCGCGCCCGATGCCGTTAGCAAAATCACATTTGGCCCCGGCGAAAAGAGCCCTGCGAAGACGAAAACATAAAGCGGATCGAAGGTCATTTCAGCAGATCGGCTTTGGTCAAAGTAAAATCCGAGGCGATCCATTTGGCCTCAAGCGCTTTCAACTTATCGCCTAAGTCCTTGCCTTGAAGCTGGTCCATCAAGTCGGCGGCTTTGACCGGGAATTGCGCCTGAGCGCCGCGCGCGATTTGCGCGTCCATGTCTTCTGACAATGGCGTCTCAAACAGTGCGGCGCGCACAAGTGCTACGTCTTCGGCGATCTCTGCGTTGTGGTGATAGGCGATCTCGGGCAAGGCGCGCATAGCTTCGATCTCTTGGCGCAATGTCTTGATCTGTTCTGCATCTTGTTTCGACAAGCGCCAAGTCTCGCGCAGATCGTCGCCTCCCAAAGCCGCTGCGCGTCTGGTCCAACGCGGCGCGCGCGTGTCTTCCAGATGCACAAGCGGCGCCAAAGCGCGCGGATCGGCGCCGGGCATGACAGCGTGCAGCACGCCAGCATGCGACATTGCCGCGATGCTGGGCGCGGGATCTTTGGCGCTGAGCAGTTTGATCATCTCAGCCCCGACACGTTCGCGCGACAGTTGCGCCAGCCCGTCGAGATTTTCGGCACAGGCGGCCAACCCGTCGGCATCCAAGCCTTCAGCCGGATCGCCATACCACGCATGAAACCGAAAGAAGCGCAGGATGCGCAAGTAATCCTCGCGGATGCGCTGGGTCGGATCATCAATGAAGCGCAGCTTGCGCGCGCGCAGGTCGGGCAGGCCACCGACCGGATCATGGACTTCTCCATCCGCCGAGGCATAGAGCGCGTTCATCGTGAAATCGCGCCGGCGTGCGTCTTCTTCGACCGTATCGGAAAAAGCGATGGTGGCGCGCCGCCCATCGGTTGAGACATCCGTGCGAAAGGTTGTGATCTCATGGGGGATTTTGTCTGCAACAACCGTGATCGTGCCGTGCTCGATCCCTGTGGGGATGGCCTTTAGGCCTGCCGCTTGTGCAAGTTTCATCACCACTTCTGGCCGCGCGTCAGTGCTCATGTCGATATCGCTGACAGGCGCGCCGATCAGATCATTGCGCACGCAGCCGCCCACAAAGTAGGCTTGATGCCCTGCGTCCAACAGCATCTTGGCGACTCTCTGTGAGGCCGGTGTGTTGATCCAAGCCCCTGAGATTTTCATGCGCTCACCTGTTCGGCCAGCGACCGCAAGATACGCGCGGTTGCCCCCCAGATGTAATACGGGCCGTAGGGCACGACGTAGTAGAATCGCTGCGCTCCGCGCCAGCGACGTGATTGGATTTGGTAGTTCGCGGGCTCCATCAGATGGGCGAGCGGCGCGGTGAACACTTCGGCAACCTCGCCCTGCTCCGGGATCGGCACAAACTCAGGAGCTGCACCGATAAACGGAGTGACGCGAAAGCCGGTCACTGTCTCATGGCACGCCATCTCGCCAATGCGCGTGACGGCTTCGCGCGGCAGGCCGATCTCTTCTTCCGTCTCGCGCAGGGCTGTGTCCCAAAGCGAGGCGTCTGTGTCATCTCTGCCCCCGCCCGGAAACGCGATTTGGCCCGGGTGGTGCTTCAGCGCCGAGGAGCGTTTGGTCAGGATCACATCAGTGCCAGTTGGGCCTTCCTGCAGAGCAATTAAGACCGCAGCATCGCGCAGTTTGCGGCCCTCGGGCAGCACCGTGTCGGGGTTGAGATCAAAATCGGACGAGGCCGCGCTGGTGGTTTTCAGCGCGGCCTCGATCCGGTTTATGTCTTCACTTAAGCGGGTCATCGGCCCCTTCCGCCTCGAACCCTAATGTCGTGGGGTCCAGAACGTAATGCGCGCCGCAGAACTGACAATCCGCCGTCAGCGTGCCCTCATCGGTGGTCATATGCGCCAGATCGCGGGTCGAATAGATCGACATCGATTGGCGCACTTTGTCTTCCGAGCAGGTGCAACCAAACTTGATCGGCTGCGCGTCATAAGCAATCGGGCTTTCTTCGTGAAACAGCCGCACCAGAAGATCCGTTGGCGAGACCTGCGGGCCGATCATCTCGATCTCTTCTACCGTGTCGAGCAGGATATTGACGCGCTTCCAATTCTCGGCCGCTTCATCTTGCAAGATATCTTCGGGTTGCAGCAGGCCCTTTTCGCCCGACGCGCCGTCTTGCGCCATCAGCGGGGAGGCCTTGGGCATATGTTGCAACATGATGCCGCCCGCGCGCCAGCTTTCAGCCGCGCCGGGTTCTTGGGCGCGCCCATAGGTCAGATGGAACCGCGTGGGCAGCTGTTCGGATTGCGCAAAATAGGTCTGCGCGCAGGCCGCCAGACTGCCGCCCGCCAAAGGCGTGATGCCTTGATAGGGCGTCATGTCATCGCCTTGGTCGATCAAAATCGCAAAGAAGCCTTTGCCGATTTGTGCAAACGGGTCCGCGTCCAGATCGAGCGCTTCGTCATCATAGCTGGCATAGGCGCGCAGCTTTGCGGGCTCGCCATCTTCGGAGGGGCCGTAGTAATCCGTAGCAATCAGCCGCAAAGGACCATCGCCGCGAATTTGCAGCGACAGCTTCCATCGCAGCTTGATCGTCTGGCCGATCAGCGCGGTTAGCAAAGCGGCTTCGGCCACCATAGCTTCGACCACGGGGGGGTAATTGTGCTGTGCGAGCACCTCGTCCAAAACGCCATCGAGCCGCGCGAGGCGGCCGCGAATATCGGATGTGTCGAGCTGGAACGGCAAAACCGTGTCGTCCCACGCGAGTTTCTGAGCAAGTGTCATGGGGTTTCCTAACGCCTTAAGGCTTGGCATACCGCGTCTATATAGGAGCGGCAATGGCAGGCCCAAGGGGTAGTGCCGCAATGCAAGGCAGGGATGCAAAATGATCAGACGTTTCGGACCACCGGTTCAGGCAGGCCAAAGCTATCGGCGCAGGCCCGGTGCATACGCGATTTTGTGGGACGGTCAGGCCTCTTTGGCGAAGGCAGAATTGCTGGTGACCCATCAGGGCGGCGATGAGGATGAGTTTCAGCTGCCCGGTGGTGGAATTGATGAGGGTGAAAGCCCCGTGCAGGCCTTACACCGCGAGGTTATGGAGGAAACCGGTTGGGCCATTGCCACTCCGCGCCACTTTCTCAGCTACCGGCGATTTGTTTTCATGCCGGATTATGACATCTGGGCCGAGAAGATTTGTCACATCTTTACCGCTAGGCCCGTGCTGCGCCGTGGTCCCCCGACCGAGCCCGATCACAGCGAAGTCTGGATGTCGCCTCAGGATGCGAGCGCATCTCTGGCAAGCTCTGCGGATCGCGCGGCGGTTAGGCGTTGCTTTCGGATTTAGGCCTAGCGCCTTTGGGGCCGTCAAATTGCAAAACCAGCGCCGAGACATCATCGCTTAGGTCTTTGGTGCCGGTGAACTGGTGCAGCTCCCAATCAAGATCTTGCAAAAGCTCTGCGCCGCTTGCGTCCTCATGCCGGTGCAAGAGTGTGATCAACCCGGCCTCATCAAGCAATTGACCTTGTGGATTGGCGCATTCGGTCACGCCATCTGAATAGAGCACCAACCGGTCTCCGGCCTGCAAATTGATCTCAAAAGATTGGTAGCTGACATCGGGGAGCAGACCGATCGGAGGACCGCCCGCGCCGCAAATCTCCGGCATCTGTCCTTTGCGCTGCACAATCGGATGCGGATGGCCCGCTTGCACGCAAGTCACCTGGCCTGTCACCTCATCAAGGATCGCAAGCGCCATCGTAAAGTAATGCTCGGTTTGCAATTCGCTGAGCAAGACGGCATTGAGATGCGCCGCGGTCTCGGACGGGTCGCGCGCGCGCAGGGTGCCATCCGGGTCTTGTGTGATCGCGACGTTTTGCGTGGGCGAGCTGCTGGAGAAATACGCAGCCAGCCGCGCAGTCAGCAAGGCTGACGACACACCATGGCCGGAGACATCAAGCGAATAGAGTGCGACTTGATGATCGTTGATCCGAAACTGCCCGACAAGATCACCGCCAATATGTCCGCTTGGCGTCAGCACCATCGAGACCTGACCCGTCTCCAGCGTGATCTCTGTGTCACGCACCAGCGATTGTTGCAGCTTGCGCGCCTCTGACAGATCACGATCGAGGCTGTCATAGATTTCGCGGATCGTGTCCAGCGTTTCGTTGAGCATGCGGTTTTTCTCGACCACTTGGGCCTGCATTGTCACGACGCGTTCGCCCGCGCGCAGACGGGCTTGCAGCTCCGACGAATTGACGGGCTTCGTCAGAAAGTCGTCAGCGCCCGAGTTCAACCCCAAGGTTACATCATTCTTTTCCGACTTGCTGGTGAGCAAGATAAAATAGCCATAGCTTTCATGGTTGAGTTTGCGATACTCGGCGCAAAATTCGGGCCCGTTCATCCCCGGCATGACCCAATCGCTGAGCACGATCGAGACATCATGCGTGCGGCAAATCTCCAACGCTTCAAAGCCTGACGCGGCCTCCATCACCTCGTAGCCCCATTTGCGCAAAGACGAGCTTAGGATCTTTGTCTGCATCTTGCTGTCATCGACAATCAATACCAGATGCGGCGCGGCCGGGTCCGCCAGCGGTGCATCGCGCCATCCATCGGGCAAAGCGTCTTGCGACATATCTATGAGCGGAATTGCGGCCATGACACAGGTTTTGCAGACCCGTTCTTAAGAAGCGATGAACCTTAAACTTGTCTCTAAATTTGAACCCTTCGAAACCCAGATTTAATGATCTTCACGCCATCATCGCCGCAACTGGAAGAGGGGATAGAAATGGTCGATTGGGTACGTGTGGAAGAGCTGGCGCATGATTTGGGCTCGGAGGATTTCGACGAGGTTTTCGCGTTGTTCTTGGAAGAGGTCGAAGAAAAGCTCGGCGGGTTGGCGCAGTCTGAGCAGTTGTCGCAAGACCTGCATTTCTTGAAAGGGTGCGCGGCCAATCTTGGGTTTGTGAGCTTGCAACAGGCCTGCGCGGAGGCTGAGACGAATTGCACTGCCAGCACAATTGCCGCGGTACAAGAGGCGTATCAGCGCTCAGTCGCGGAATTTAACGAAGGGCGCGCAGCGCATTTGCACGCAGCCTAGATCAGGAATTCCGATAGGACCGGATCTTCGGTGATGTCGCGATGCTCGAACCCGGTATCGGTCATGCTTTGCGTGAGACGCGCGAAATTGCCCGCGTCTTTGGTTTCGATCCCGATCAGGACAGAGCCGTAGTTGCGCGCGGATTTCTTGAGATACTCAAAGCGCGCGATATCGTCATCAGGGCCAAGAAGCCCGAGGAAGTCTTTCAACGCGCCGGGGCGTTGCGGCATGCGCAGGATGAAATACTTCTTCACGCCTGCAAATCTAAGCGCGCGTTCTTTGACCTCTGGCAGGCGCTCGAAATCGAAATTGCCGCCTGAGGTCACGCACAGGACGCGCTTGCCTTTGATCTGAGGCGCGATGTCTTGCAACGCATCCAGAACCAAAGCGCCTGCGGGCTCTAGCACCATGCCTTCGACGTTCAACAGTTCCAACATCGTGCCGCAAATTCGGTTCTCGGGTGCGGTCAGCACTTGGGCCGGATCAACATCTTTGAGTGCCGCAAAAGTATGATCCCCAATCCGCGCGACTGCTGCGCCATCCACAAAACTGTCGACATGGGGAAGAGCGGTTGGCTCACCTTTTGCCAGCGCCGCGCTCAGACTTGCACCGCCTTCAGGCTCGATCAGCCAGAACTTTGCTTTGGGGGCCATCGCGGCAAAATACTGCACCATCCCGGCGGATAGCCCGCCACCGCCAACTGGCAGCACGACGATATCGGGCTGGGTCTCCATCTCGTTCAAAGCCTCAACAGCGACCGAGGCCTGGCCTTCGATGACATCGGGATCATCAAAGGGTGCCAGAAAATGTGCTCCGATCTCGGCGCAATGGCTTTGGGCGGAGGCGAGAGTTTGGTCAAAGTAATCCCCCGTCAGCCGGATTTTCACGGCATCACCGCCGAAGGCGCGGGTCTTTTCGATCTTTTGTTGAGGGGTGGTGATCGGCATGAAGATCTCTCCCTTCACGCCGAAATGACGGCAGGCATAGGCAAAGCCCTGCGCGTGATTGCCCGCACTTGCGCAAACGAAATGATTTTGATCGGGCGAGGCCGCGCGCAGTTTGCGCATTGCATTGAACGCGCCGCGTATCTTGTATGACCGCACCGGTGAGAGGTCTTCGCGTTTGAGATAAATCTGTGCGTCGTAGCGATCCGACAAGAATTCGTTGAGCTGTATAGGCGTCGGCTCGAACAGATCGCGCATCGCTTTCGTGGCGGCCTGCGCGGCGGTGGCGAAATCACTCATTTTGAACGGGTCCTATCGAGGCTGCACATCGCGCGATTAAGAGCGCAAAGCGGCGCGGGGTCAATCGCTTGGTCTTGCGTCCCATTGTCCAAGACGGTATCGCGCATCTGTTCAAAGCCTTAAGCGGAGCCTGTCTCATGTCTGCCCCTAAGAAAGTCGTCCTTGCCTATTCCGGTGGTCTCGATACCTCGATCATCCTCAAATGGTTGCAGACGGAATATGGCTGCGAGGTCGTCACTTTCACTGCCGATCTGGGCCAAGGCGAAGAGCTGGAGCCCGCGCGCAAGAAGGCGGAACTTTTGGGCATCAAGCCCGAGAACATCTTTATCGAAGATGTGCGTGAGGAATTCGTGCGCGATTTCGTCTTCCCGATGTTTCG
>CAZCEW010000002.1:0-87349 GCA_964497775.1 uncultured Rhodobacterales bacterium | reverse complement strand
CTGGCTGGGGTGGTAGGATTCGAACCTACGATACACGCTACCAAAAAGCGTTGCCTTACCACTTGGCTACACCCCAACAGTGACAGGTGATGTAATGCGCCAAAGCTCATGCTGCAAGTTAAAAATCGCGGCTTGTGAGAGAGTTAAGCGCGGTCTATCCCAACGCGATGGATTGGGATGTGATCATCATTGGCGCGGGTGCTGCGGGGATGCTTTGCGCGATTGAGGCCGGACAGCGGGGGCGGCGGGTTCTGGTGATCGATCACGCGAAAGCTCCGGGTGAGAAAATCCGCATTTCGGGCGGCGGGCGGTGCAATTTCACCAATCTCGATATCCGACCCGAGCGGTTCTTGTCGCAAAACCCACATTTCGCGAAATCCGCGCTCAGCCGTTACACTCAATGGGACTTCATCGCGATGGTCGATGCTGCCGGAATTGCGTGGCATGAAAAGACGCTTGGGCAATTGTTTTGCGATGGCTCTGCCAAAGAGATCATCGCAATGCTGACCGGCCATATGACCGAGGCTGGGGCCGAACTACGTCTTGGCACCAGTGTCGAAAAGATCAAGAAGACTGAGGCTGGATTTGAACTCCAGACATTTCAAGGAAAGCTGCAATGCGAGAGCCTAGTCATCGCCTGCGGTGGCAAATCCATCCCGAAAATGGGCGCCACGGGCTTTGGCTATGACGTCGCAAGCCAGTTCGGATTGCAGCTGACGCCTATCCGCCCAGCGCTTGTGCCACTGACATTCGCTGAACAAGACTTGGAGCGCACCGCGCCTCTAGCGGGCTCATCGATCATGGCCGATGTGAGCTGCAATGCGACCAGTTTTCGCGAAGGGCTGCTGTTCACGCATCGCGGGTTGTCGGGGCCGTCGATCCTGCAAATCTCGTCTTATTGGCAAGAAGGGGACACCATTGCGCTTGATCTCGACATCACTGGCCAGATTGCACCTGCACTTAAGGCGCAGCGTCAGAAAAGCGGCAAGACCAGCGTCAAGAACGCCTTGGCGCAGCATATGCCTGAGAAACTCGCACTACTGCTGACGGGCCTGTCGGGCTTGGACGGCAGGCTGGCAGATCAGTCGAATGACGACCTCGATAAGCTGCAAGATCAAATCCGCAATTGGCAAATCAAGCCTGTTGGCTCTGAAGGCTACCGCACGGCGGAAGTCACATTGGGCGGCGTCGATACGGCGGAGCTCTCCAGTACAACCATGGAAGCCAAATCCACCCCCGGCCTTTATTTCATTGGCGAAGTCGTCGACGTCACAGGCTGGCTGGGCGGCTACAACTTCCAATGGGCGTGGTCATCAGGCTGGGCCGCAGGACAGGCGTGTTAAACCCGCAGCGGGTCTGCCTTCGCCAGCTTATCAAACGCCATCAGCGAGGCGACAAGGGAGGGCATTTGATCGAGCGGGATCATGTTAGGGCCGTCTGACGGCGCAGTATCTGGCGCCTCGTGAGTTTCGATAAACACACCTGCAATGCCAAGCGATACGGCGGCGCGTGCCATGACAGGAGCAAATTCGCGTTGGCCGCCTGACGATCCGCCCTGCCCGCCGGGTTGTTGCACGGAATGGGTTGCGTCCATGATCACCGGATAACCCGTCTTGGCCATGGTCGGCAGGGATCTGAAATCGGCAACCAGTGTATTATAGCCAAAAGAAGCGCCGCGCTCGGTGAGCAAGATGCGTTCATTGCCGGTCGACTCTACCTTCGAGATCACATTGGGCATATCCCACGGGGCCAGAAACTGCCCCTTCTTGATGTTGATCACAGCTCCGGTTTCGCCTGCAGCCACAAGCAAATCTGTCTGCCGCGACAAGAAAGCCGGAATCTGCATCACATCGACCGCTTGCGCCACGGCCGCGCATTGCTCGGGCGCGTGCACATCGGTCAGCACGGGGCAGCCCAGCGTGTCGCGCACATGGGCCAAGATCGACAAGCCCTCATCCATCCCCAAGCCGCGCTTGCCCTTGAGCGATGTGCGGTTCGCCTTGTCGTAGGACGCTTTGAACACGAACCCCGCACCTGCTTTGGCACAGGCCTCCGCCATGGCGTCAGCAATCATCAACGCATGGTCGCGGCTTTCCAGTTGGCACGGCCCCGCGATCACCATCAAAGGCAGATCATTTGAGGCCCGCACGGAGCCAAACTCGACGGTTTTCATGAGGTCTAGACCTGTTCTCTCAGGATCGATGCAGTCAGCGACACCATCAAATAGATGCCCCCAAAGATCAAGAAGGCGAGGAGCGTATTCTCGAAGGCACGCGGATAGGTCGGCTCGTCCGGAGCGACCGGAGACACACCGACGGATAGATAACGCACCTGACGGTTGGCCTCGAGCCGGGCAGCCTCAAAGGCGGCCTCCGCCTGACCAAGGAGCGCCTGACGGGTTTCTAGATCGGCCTGAGCCACCAGCAATTCGCCCGAGATTTTCGCCAGTGACCCCGTATCGGTCGTGCTTTGCGTCAACTGCGCGCGCTTTTCTGCGATCAGCTTTTCAAGCTCTTCGATCTTATTGCGCGCCGCGCTGACCTTGGCCTGATTGGGACGCGAATTGTCGAGAAACGTGTTGAGCGAAATCCGCTCTGTTAGCAATTCGCTTTCCAGCTGGCTGATCTGGCCAAACACGGCTTGGACTTCGCTTTCCGGGCTCAGAACACCGAGCTTTTCTTGGATCTCGACAATACGTTCTTGAGCGGCAATCATCTTTTCATTGGCCTCAATCCGGCTGGCATTCGCGCCCTCCATCTGATCGCCACGCAGCCGCGCCGTCAGTTGATCGACCCGCTCTTCCGCATAGGCAATCAGTTTTTCCGAGAAGTCCGCGCTCGTCTTTGGATCAGCCGCGCTGACCTCCATTTTGACGACACCTTCTGTCGGATCAAAGCCGATTTTGACCTGCTTTTGATAGAGCTTATAGGCTTCCTCATTCGTGCCATCTGCATCTAGGCGCTGAATAGAATCGATCTCAGGCGCACTGAAATGCGCGCGAAAACCCTTGTCTTCGTCGAGCCGCTGCATCGCTTCGCGCGATTGCAGATAGCCTTGCACGGTGATCGAGTCCTGTGACGTCGCAAGCCCGGTGCCTGACAAAAGCCCCCCGCCAAGACCGCTGCCTCCGGCGCCATCGGCCTTCTGGATCACGAACTCGGTCTTGGTCGCATACATCGGCGTCGCGACGGCGTAGTAGTAATAGCCCGCTACGAATGTCGGCAGCAGCACGAAGAACAAAAGCCGTAGCCCCAGAAGCATCGCGCGACGCTTGCGGCGTTTCGCGATGTCGCGCTGGATCGCCATGATATCGACGGCGCGTTCATCTTCCGTGACCACATGGGTCGAAGGCAATTGCGTGGGCTTCGTCACAGGCCCCGGCACATTGGCGGGAACAGCCTGTTCCGCCTCCGGCGTATCTGCAGCGGGGACGACAAGTTCCAGCATGTTGGAGCGTTTGAACGGGTCGATACCTTTGTCGCGCAACACGCGCACCGCATCAAAATCCGAGGACGGGTTCAACCCTTGCTTTTGCGCCACGCGCCGCGCCATGCGCAGCTGACGGCCCGTCAGACCTTCGCGCCGGATCGAGGCAATCTGATCGGCGGCAGAGGCAGGCGCTTTCGGCGTCTCGACCGTGCCAGTACCAGCCGCAGGAAAGGTCTGACTGCCAAATCCGTC
This sequence comes from uncultured Rhodobacterales bacterium, assembly GCA_964497775.1. GTDB lineage: Bacteria > Pseudomonadota > Alphaproteobacteria > Rhodobacterales > Rhodobacteraceae > Litoreibacter. Next base: position 83,668 of record CAZCEW010000002.1, on the reverse strand, counting down.
ATCCGTCGGTCCGGAGAAAACCTGTGCGCCTTCCATAGCGCGAGCTACATTGCCCTCGACGCTCGGGGCCGCAGCCTCACCTTGCCGGATGCGGTAGCGCTTAGCTTTGGGTTTCATAGTCATAGAGCCTCTTCGCCTCTTCTAATGTGTCGAACATGTGCAGCTGCCCATTCAAAAGCACCGCGGCCGAGCGACAGAATTTCTCTAGTGTTTCCGCCTGATGCGACACCACAACCAGCGTTGCGGTCTTCAAACGGTCTCTCAGGATGGAGCCAGCTTTGCGGTTAAACTCGACATCCGTGGTCGAGGGCATCCCCTCGTCAATCAGGTAGATGTCGAACTCCAAAGCCAACATCAAAGCAAAAGTAAATCGCGCGCGCATCCCTTGGCTGTAAGTGCCCACGGGCATATCGAAATACTCTTTCAGCCCGCAAAGATACCTACAAAAAGCTTCGATATAGTCAGGGTCCAGCGAATAGAGCCGCGCAATATAGCGGCAGTTCTCGGTGGCGGTATGCCTGGGCACAACCCCACCCATGAACCCCAGCGGGAACGATATGCGTGAGGTACGAATGATCTCGCCCTCATCGGGCTTTTCCAGCCCCGCCATCATATTGACCAGCGTCGTCTTACCCGTGCCATTGGGCGCGAGAATTCCTATCGAGTTTCCAAGCTCCACGCGAAAAGAAGCGCGATCAAGGATCACCTTGCGCTGCGTGCCCGTCCAAAAGGACTTGCTCACTTCTTGAAACTCTATCATCGGGGCTTACCCAACCTCAAATGTCCCGCAGATCACTGCTCTACGGGGGTCGTCAGCGCTTTAAATGCGCCTTGTTGAGCGCATTATGTCGGATGCAATACCCGTTATTCAACGCAATTTAGGTAAATGAGCTCTAAACAATGCCAAAACGCACTGTTTTTGCACCAGTTTGGCAGGGGCGATCTTAACTCGCGAAATTGATGATCAACGTCACGCCAAGCAAGATCGCAAGCCATAGCACCATCGATCCTGTTGGCCAAACCCGCGCCATACGCCCCTCGGGCCCATGTGCGGAATAGAGCCGATCTACCGCGCCGTGATAGCGGTCCAACCAGAACTTCGCCTGCGCTTTCCAAAGCGCCGCGACCCCAAGCGCTATCAGTCCAATCACACGCGGCAAGAATTTGCGGTAGGTCCAATCGCTGTCAATGTTGATGGATTTCAATTCCGGCGGGTAGATTCCAGTGCGCATCAAGACGGTGAAGGCCAGCGCCGAGAAGAACAACAGCTGCAACTGCGTGATGACATGGGTCGTCGTATAGGGCACGTAATCGACCTCGTAAGGCAGCAACGCATAAAGCGGCGCCGGATAGACCCCCACCGCGATACATACAAACGCGGTAAGCCCCATCGCGATCAGCATATGCGTTGGTGCCTCTTTCGGGCGCAATCCACTGTCATGCGCAAAGAACGCAAAATACGGGATCTTGATGCCTGAATGGTGAAACACGCCAGCAGACGCGAATAGCAAGATGCCCCAGATGATATTGTAATGCTCATGCGAAGCCGCAGACAGGATCAGTGACTTGGAGATAAAGCCCGAAAATAGCGGGAAGGCCGAGATTGACGCGGCGCCCACGACACAGAAAATCATCGTCAGCGGCATGGTCTTATAAAGCCCGCCAAGCTCCGAGCCTTTGGCGGTGCCTGTGCGGAACAGGACTGCTCCCACCGACATGAACAGCAGCGCTTTATAGAGAATATGCGCAAAAGCATGCGCGGCCGTGCCATTGAGCGCCAGCTCTGTGCCGATGCCCACGCCCACCACCATAAACCCCAACTGGTTGTTCAGCGAATAGGCCAGAACGCGGCGCAGATCGTTTTCGATCACCGCATAGAAGATCGGGAATAGCGTCATGATCGCGCCGATATAGATCAGGATTTCGGTCCCCGGAAATCCGCGCGCCAAAGCATAAACCGCGAGCTTGGTGGTGAAGGCAGACAACACCACCGTGCCTGTGACCGTTGCCGCCGGATAGGCATCCTGCAACCAGTTGTGCAAAAGCGGGAAAGCGCATTTGATCCCGAAGGACAAGAAGATCAGCCAAGTCGCGAGCGAGCCGAGGACCATCTTGTCAAAGGCCACGCCTCCCGTTTCGCGATAATACAAAACAGCGCCCGCCAGCAAGATCACGCCCGAGGCGATCTGGACAATCAGATAGCGCATACCTGTGGCGTAAGCGCCTTCGGTCCGGCGCGCCCAGATCAAGAAGACAGACGCAATCGCCGTGCCTTCCCAGAACAAAAACAGCGAGATCAGGTCGCCCGCAAACACGGCTCCAATTGCCGAGCCGGAATAAAGCAATGCGGCCACTTGCTGGATCGTATCGCGCACATGCCACGCGTAGATCAGCGACAAAAAAGCCGCGAGCGAGAAGACCAGCCCGAACAGCGTCGCCAGTTTGTCGACCCGCATCAGGTTCAAATCGAGCCCGAACATCGAATACCCAACCGACAATCCGTCAGGGGCCGTCCAGATCAGCCATGCGCCAATCACAGGCACCACCAGCGACGCGGCAGAGCGCAGATTGCCCGCCGGTATCGCCACGATAGCCAAGGCGCCAATCAGGTAGACGAGGAAGGGAGGGAAAGCCTCAATCATTGACGCTCTCCTTCGAGAGCTGATCTTCGGGGTATTCCTCGGCCTCTACGTCATTGGGCGCGTAGTAGGTCTCGGGCCGCATCAAGACGACCCGCATCATCCGCGCGCAAATCACAAGTGCTGCGCACATGAAGAAGCCATAGAGTGCGTAGAAACCCGGGATATCCTCGGCATCGACATAGGTTTTCTTGTCGTAGAAGAAATCCGCCAGAAACAGCAGCGCGCAAACAACATAGAGCCCATAGACGATCATCTCGACACTGCGCTTCTTGTCTAGAAACAACAAAGCGCGGCCAAGACGCGGCAGGTTCTCATCATTCTTTTCAGGCGTCTTGCTCATGTCATTTCCTCACGACCAAGGGGCTTAGGAAGTCGACGATATCGCTGGCGTAGAAAAACAAGATCAGGCACCCAAGCGCGGTCAAAGCAGGTGGCAACCAGCATAAAAGCGGAGCCTCTTGCATGGGGCCTTCATTCTCCGGGTCGGACAAAAAGAAACCGCGCCCGACAATGGGCAAGAGATACGCGACATTCAGAAGGCTCGACACCATCAAGACACCGATGATGATCAAATGGCCGGTATCAGCGGCTCCCACGATCAGCAGCCATTTGCTCCATGATCCGCCCAAAGGCGGCAGGCCGATGATCGACAAAGCGCCGATGCAAAACGCGCCAAAGGTGATCGGCATGATCCGCCCCAGCCCAGTCATCTGGCTGATATTGGTCTTATGGGTCGCCACATAAATCGCACCGGCACACATGAACAAGGTGATCTTGCCCATCGCATGCATTGCGATATGCAAGCCGCCCCCCAAGACCCCCATCGAGGTCGCAAGCGCCATGCCCAGCGTGATGTAGCTCAGCTGTGAAATCGTCGAATAGGCCAGCCGCGCTTTCAGGTTGTCTTTCGTCATCGCCACGACCGAGGCCGCGATGATCGAAAACGCCGCAAGCCACATCAGCCAGACTGACGCGCCGGTTTCTGCCAGAAAATCAATGCCGAAAATATAGACGCCGACTTTCAGCATCGTGAACACGCCCGCTTTCACAACGGCCACCGCGTGCAGCAACGCCGAGACAGGCGTGGGTGCTACCATCGCCGCAGGCAACCAGCGGTGAAACGGCATCAACGCTGCCTTGCCGATGCCAAAGGCGTAGAAGGCCAGCAGGATCGGCACGAGGCTGAGCGCGATCTTGCCTTCCAAAATCCCGCCATAGGTGAATTCCAGTGTGCCCGCCGCAACCCATGTCCAGATGATCGCAAACATCTGCAAACCGATGGAGGTGCCCAGCAAAATGGCCAAATAGACCCGCGCGCCGCGAATGCTTTCTGCCGTGCCCTTATGGGCCACCAACGGATAGGTCGACAGCGTCAGCAGCTCGTAGAAGATGAACAGCGTCATCATATTGGCGGAGAACGCGACGCCCATCACGGTTGCAATCGCAAAGGCGAAAGAGGCGAAGAACCTCGCATGCCCTTCCTCATTATTGCCGCGCATATAGCCGATGCCATACAGATGCGTCAGGATCCAAAGCCCGGAGGCGATGATCGCAAACATCAGGCCCAGAGGCTCGACGTTGAACGCGATCGGGATGCCTGGCACGATGTCAAACAGCTCGATCGTCTCAGACGTGCCATTTCCTTCGTTCCACAAGATATTGAGCACGGTCAGGAAGGTCAGAATGGCCGCAACAAAGGTTGTGCCATCGCGCAGGTTCGGCGAATTACGAAACAGCAGGTTCGTGAAGGTCGCAACCAGCGGGATCAGCATGGATACGAAAATGGCGGTGTTGGTCTCCATCAGTGACCGCCCCCCGCGCTCTCGATCATGCCGGTGGTGCCTGCCAGCAGACCCTCTGCCGCCGTCGCCGCCGCGCCCAATGTCAGTTGCGTATCAGCGCCAAAGTAGACACAAGCGACGGCGAGCAAGATCATCGGAAGCAGCATCGTCCAAGGCGCTTCTTTATGGACGGCGTTGGTTGCGGGTTGATGCAGATACATCACCTCAATCACGCGCCAGACATAGATCACCGCCAGAAGCGAAGAGGCCACGACCATCAACGAGATCGGCCACCAGCCCTTTTCAAGCGCCGCCTGCACCAATTCCCATTTCGAGATGAACCCCGCCGTGCCCGGCACACCGATCAATGACAAGCCGCCCACAACCATGCAAGCCGCCGTCACAGGCATCACGCGCCCCATACCGCGAATGCGGTAATAGAACGAGCTATCTGCGCGCAACACCAACGCACCGACGGCCATAAAAAGCACCGCCTTGGTGATCCCGTGATTAAACAGATGCACGATGGATGCGGTCAGGCCCGTAACGTTCAAAAGCGCGATACCAAGCAGCATGTAGCCAATCTGCGCAAGTGAGGAATAGGCCAGCATCCGTTTCAAATCGGTCTGGAACACCGCGATGAACGACGCCGCAAACATCGCCAGAAGCGCGAAGGGCAGGATGATCAATTCAAAGGTGAGGCTTTCAAACAAGAAGCCCGGCTGGAAGACCGAGAAGGTGAACCGCAAGACGACGTAAATCGCGACCTTCGTGGCCGTCGCCGCCAGAAAGACCGAGATCGCGGAGGGCGCGAATGTATAGGCATTGGGCAGCCACAGATGCAGCGGATAGAACGCGACCTTCAAGCCCATTCCGACGACGATGAACGCGAAGGCGGTGCGCACCGTGCGGTTGTCACCTTGATCGGCAATCCGTTCGGCCAGATCGGCGAGGTTCAGCGTGCCGGTCGCCATGTATAGAAAACCCAGACCAATCACGAAGAACGTTGCCCCAATCGTGCCCATCACCAGATAGTCATAGGCTGCCGTCAACGCGCGCTTATCGCGCGAGGCGCCCGCGGCAATCAGCGCATAGGTCGACAGTGAGGAGATCTCGAGGAAGACAAAGACATTGAACGCATCGCCCGTGATCGCCACGCCCAAAAGCCCCGTCAGGCACAGCAAATAAAGCGCATAGAACAGCGCGTGGTGGCGGTAAGGCACTTCGGCTTTGACGCTTTCATAGGCAAAGGGCAGCACGAGGGTCGAGATGCCCGAGACCAGAAACAACACGAACGCATTGGCCGCATCGACGCGGTATTCAATGCCCCAAGGCGGCTCCCAACCGCCGAGCTCGTAGGAGATGAAACTGCCGTCCAGCACGCCCATGAGCAAGAAGCACGACACGATAAAGGCAGCCAGCGAGGCCGCAAACGCGATGAACCACGCCAAGCCCCGCGAGCCGATCAAAACGATCAGGGGGGAGGCCACGAACGGGATCAGAACCTGCAAAATCGGCAAGTGATCTTGCAGCGTCAAAGCCGTGTGATGCGCGGTTTCTCCGGCCATCAGGCGCGCCCGCCCATTGCGTCGCCATGAAGCGCGTTCTCATCAGCCGCGATCTTCTGCTCGATCTCGAGGATCTCTTCTTCTTCAATCGTGCCATATGCCTCGCGAATACGCACCACCAAAGCCAGCCCCAGCGATGTTGTCGCGACGCCCACTACAATCGCCGTCAGGATCAGCACATGCGGCAACGGGTTGGAATACAACACATCCGGATCGACCTTCATATCGAGCGGGAAGATCGGCGCCGTGCCGCCCGCGATCTTGCCGATAGAGATGTAGAACATAAAAACCGAGACCTGAAAGATGTTCAGGCCCACGATCTTCTTGACCAGATTGCCCTTGGCCACAACGATATAGAGCCCCGTCATCATCAGCACGATGAACAGCCAGTAATTCAGATGACCGACGATGAAATCCCACATGCTCACCACTCCTCATCCGAGATACGTGGCGGACGAGACGCGAACGCGTAATAGACCCCAACCATGACGCCCGTCACAGTGACCCCGACGCCAAGCTCAACTGCGAGGATGCCCCAGTGTTGGCCATGCTCTGGGTGATGCGGCGTGAATGCGCCGTAGTCGAGAAACTCATACCCCAGAAACATCGACACGATGCCGGTGCCCGCATAGATCAAAACGCCCAACGCCATCAGCTTGTGGACGATCCAAGGCGGGAAAACCTGCTTGGCCTGGTCGACGCTGAACACGATGCCATAGACGATGAAGGCCGCGGCCAGAATGACACCCGCTTGAAACCCGCCGCCCGGTGAATAGTCACCGTGAAACTGCACGTAAAACGCATAGAGCACGATGCAGGGGCAAAGCAATTTGGTGATGACCCGCAAGATCAGGTGATGCTGCATCATAGCCGCGTCCCCTCATCATCTTCTTCATCCTCGCGCCGCCGTCTCAGGCCTGAGATCAAGAACAACACCGCAATGCCTGCGGTAAACACCACCGCCGTCTCGCCCAGCGTGTCAAAACCGCGATAGCTGGCAAGGATCGCAGTGACAACATTGGGCACACCGATCTCATGTTGCGAACGCTCCAGATATTCCGGCGCAACATGGGTCTGCGCGGGCGCGTTTGGATCCCCGAAGCTCGGCATATCGAGCGTGCCATAGATCAGTGCAGCCCCCGTGACGACGACGACGAAAAGCGGAATGCCCGGCGAGCGTGTGGTCTGAATTTCACGCCGCGATGTCAGCGCGATTGTACCGAGCAGAAGCACAGTCGAGATGCCCGCCCCCACAGCCGCCTCGGTAAAGGCCACATCGACCGCGTCCAGCGTCACCAACAAAAGCGCCGACAGCAAGCTGAACACGCCCGACAGCATGACGACGGCAAACAAGCTCGTCATGCGCACCGTTGCGATGCCAGTAGCGACTAGCATTGTGAACAGGACGATATTGACGAAGGTTTCTATGATGCACCTTCCGAAATCTTGGTCTCATCCGGCGCTTTGAGCCCCTCGGCCTCTTCCGGTCTGAGCCCAGAGACAAACGCGGCATTAGCCACCGCATGGGTCGCGGTCGGGCCGGTAATAAACAGAAACACACCGATGATGATCAGCTTCACGGTGATCAGTGTCAGCCCCGCCTGCAGGCACATGCCGATCAACAGCAAGATGACGCCTGCCGAATCTGTGATCGAAACGGAATGCAGTCGCGACCAGAAATCTGGAAAGCGCAACGACCCAAACGCGCCGACAATCGCAAAGAACGATCCTGCCACAATGAAAATCCAGCTCAGCACTTCAACAATCATGTATCCGCCTCCTGCCGGGTGCGATGGGAGATATCGCCGATCGCGCGGTAGCGGAAGAATTTCAATATCGCGATGGTGCCGACAAAATTGATCAGCGCATAAAGAAGCGCGATGTCGAGGAAATCCGGGCGTTCATTCAAAAAGCCCAACACGCCAATGAACAAAACCGTATGCGTCCCGAAGGAGTTCACAGCCAAGACCCGATCATAAAGCGTGGGCCCCGCATAGAGCCGGATCAGCACCAAAATCATCGCAATGAACAGCGCTATGATCGCCAACTCAAACATCACGCAGCCGAGCTTTCAGTGGCGCAAATACGTGCGCCCATATCCGCAATCGCCGCGTCATCATCGGGCGAATAATCAATCGCATGGACGTAGAAATTCCCATCCGTCACCTCGACCGAAATCGTGCCCGGCGTCAGCGTGATCGAGTTGGCAAAGATCACCTGACCCAGATCGGATTTCTGATGATAAGGCACCAAAAACAAATGCTGCCGCATGCGCATCTTTGGCGACAAGATCACTTTGGTCACAGCCCAGTTTGCCTTGGCGATCTCGACCAGAAGCCATAGGAAATAGCCCAAGAAAGCTATCGGTTTGAGATGGAACTGGATGGGCTGGCCGTCGACCTTATTCATCCGATGCGCCACGAAAATCGCGACGACCACCGACACCGCTCCAAGCCCGATGACCAACGGCTTGTAGACCCCTGACATCAAAAGCCAAAGGGCCGATAGAACAACGGCTGAAACGATGATCCGCAAGTTTCCCCCCGTTTGCGAAGACGCGCTCGTGATCTGGCGCGCTCAAAGGACTGGGTCATTTATGCTGGATGGTCTGAGCAATTACAACCAAGCAACGAGGCTGTGTTTGCAATTTCAAAGCGGCCTGCCAAATGCTCAGGCGATCAGGTTCCAAATCACCCCGGCAGTGACCGATCCGACGAAAGCAAATCCCAGATAAGCTACGAAAACGCGCGGCTTGACCAAGGCCCAAACCGCAATCGCAGCGGGAATACTGCTGACCCCTCCCGCGATCATGAACGACATCGCAGCCCCATTGGACATGCCTTGCGCCAGCATCGCATCAACCAATGGCACGGCAGCATAGCCATTCAAGTAAGCCGGCGCACCGACAGAAGCACCCAGCAAGATCGGCCAAATCCCCGAGCCTCCTAGGAAACCGCTGATCCATTCGGCCGGGACATAGGCCAGCATCAGGCTCTCAATCATATAGGCCAAAAGCAGCCATTTGCCCAAGAACAGAGCGTTCTCTAGGGCCGCTTGGAAAAATACATCAACCCGCGCGCGCTCTGACCAGAAGGTCCAGTTCGGCTTGCCTTCAAAAGGCGACGCAGACCCACAGCACCCGCCTTGTTTGACGGTTCGCAACGGATCGGAAAACAGCGCGGCTCCGGCCATGGCTTTGACGGCAAACCCACCGAAGAGGCCAAGCGCAATGGCAGAGATCGTTTTGGCAATCGCGAAGTCAAATCCCAATGTGCCCGAGGTGATCAAAAACATCGCCGGGTCCATCAAAGGCGACGCCAGCCAGAAGGCCATCACCGCCGCCAAAGGCGCGCCTGCTGCCAGCAATGCCGCGATGAAGGGGATGACCTCGCAGGAACAAAATGGCGAAACACCGCCCAACACGGCCGCCAACATGATCATCCGCGTCTCGCGGCCTTTGAAGGCTTCCGCCAAAACTGCCTCTGCACCGCTGGCTTTCAAATAACCAATCGCCAGAACCGCAAAGGTGATGAAGATCGCTGTGTGGCCAAAGGCCGAGGCCGCGAATGTAATCGTGGGCCACACTTGCGCGGGATCGAACACCGCAAGAAAAGCCGGGATAGCCAAGATGACCAGCCAAACTTTGGAAAACCTTACGGGCATGATGCTGCGCTCTTGTGTGGCGTCACTCATTTTTGTCACCGTCTTTGTCACAGTCGACATCGGCGCAACATTCCTCGCGCAGAAACGCATTGAGCCGCTCGAAGGTCACGTAATCGGCCACCGCACAGATCACCGACCGGCCGCGCTTTTCTTGCCGGATCAGGCCCGCCGTCGACAAGATACGCAAATGATGCGTCAGGTTCGCGCCACTTAAACCCGTGGCCTCCCCCAACGCGCCGATGCTCGTGCCTTGATCGCCCGCGCGCGTCAGCGTGCGCAATAACGACAAACGCTGCTCGGAGCCAAGTGCTGCATAGGCGCTCGCCGCTTGCACCAAAGACAATTTGGAATCGCTAAATCTCTCCATGATTTTATATTTCTATAATTATAGAAATATTGCAATCAAATAATTTCTGCTACTCTCTCACGCAAGGCCGGCAATATGTCCGCCTCAAACCACGGATGTTTGCGCATCCAGCCAGAATTGCGCCAAGACGGATGCGGCAGCACGAAAGTATCAGGCGCGTGTTCGCGCCAGTCCGAGATGATATCGCCCAGCCGCCCCTTCAGGCCCAGATGGCGCGAGATTGCGTAAGAACCGATGATGACACGCAGCTTCGGGCGACCGATCTCCTCCAAGCTTTGTGCGTGCCAAGTTTCCCAGCATATGGGCGGTGGCGGCAAGTCAGAGCCTTTCGCATCATAGCCCGGAAAGCAAAAGGCTGTGGGCAGGATCGAGACCAAATCGCGGTCGTAAAACTGGTCGTGATCCAGCCCAAGCCAATCGCGCAGCCGGTCACCAGAGCGGTCCCAGAACGGACGACCATCTTCATGCACCCGCATCCCGGGCGCTTGGCCTGCAATCAAGATTGGCGTGTTCGCGCGAAACCAGACAATTGGGCGCGGACGGTGGCCAGTCACTGTCGCAGCAAAGCGTTCCGCACAAATCTGGCAGGCTTCTATGTCATCTTGCAGCATCTTGGCCTTTCCATTTTCACGCGATCCTGCAATGAATTCTGTCGCTTGCAAACCCCTTTCCAAAGGCGTCTTTCATGTCCGATACTGCACTTGATCTGGCCCATCGCGGGATGGAAGCGGCTCCTGAAGATGACGCCGCGCGCCTGCGCTTCTTTGAACGGTTGGCCGATTGCGAGCTGTTCTTGCTGCTTGCCCGTGATGCCGATGGCGACCAGATCGAGCCGCAAGTCTTTCCACTGGACGAAGCGCAATATGTGCTGGCTTTTGACACCGAGGCCCGTCTGGCAGAGTTCGCCGACGGACCTGCCCCTTTTGCAGCCCTTTCGGGTCGTGTTTTAACGTCGATGCTTGCAGGTCAAAATATCGGGCTTGGCCTCAACTTAGACGTCGCCCCTTCTTCAATGCTGATCCCATCTGAAGCGCTGAGTTGGCTGAACGAGACACTGGGTCACGCCCCCGATCAAATAGAGGCCACTCCAACCGATATCAGCGCCCCCTCCGGCCTGCCCGAGGCATTGATCACCGCCTTGGACCAGAAACTCGCCACTGCAACGGGCCTCGCCAAATTCGCCTATCTGGCAAATGTCAGCTACGACAACGCGACCCAATCGCATATTCTGGCTTTCGTCGATGCCATCCCTGACGCGCAAACCGCGCTAGTCTCAGCCGTACGTGAGGCGCTGGTCTTTAGCGGCATCGAGGCAGGCGCGTTGGACGTTGCATTTGTCAAAGCGGCCGAGCCGATAGCGGCCTCCTTCGCGCGTCATGGGCTTCGCTTTGATTTGCCTCAACCTGCTGAGCGCACGCCACAAATAGCTCCGGGCTCCGATCCGGGAAAGCCGCCTGTCTTGCGCTAGTACCCGGCGCTGCGATCAACCACATGTAGCAAAGCCTGCCCCGCCTCCGCGCGCGCGATGTTGTCGACTACCACCTGCGCCGAAGTCGATATCCGCGTGACCGATGCGATATGCGGCGTCACAGTGACTTGAGAATGGCTCCAAAACGGATGGTCCTGCGGCAAAGGCTCAACCCGAAACACATCCAGCGTCGCGTGCGCAATCTGGCCCGATCCCAACGCAGCCAAGAGCGCATCATCATCAATCATCCGCCCGCGTCCGGGGTTGATGATAAACGCGCCCTTGGGCATCCGTGCGAAAGCCTCTGTGTCCAAGATGTTCTCGGTCTCAGGCGTCAGAGGCAAAAGCAAAATGCAAATCTCTGCTTTGGCCAGCGCGGCCTTCAACCCTTCCGTTCCCGCATGACATGTCACGCCATCGATCTGCTTGAGGCTCCGGCTCCAGCCATGCACGTCGAATTTCAATCCTGCGAGCGTCTGCGCGCAAGCAGCCCCCAAAGCGCCAAGACCCAAAACCGTGACCGAGCGTTCACGCGCAAGGGGCGGAAATGTCTCGATCCAATTCTTATCCGGATTGATGATATGCGCGTCCATCCCAAGATGATGACGCATCACATGGCCCAAAACCCACTCGACCATGCCATCTGTCAGGCCCTCATCAACCATCCGGCAAAGCGGCACTTTCAGCGTGTCATTGCCCACAACATTCTCGACACCCGCCCACAGGTTTTGAACCGCCTTTAGGCGCGTGAACGGTGTGAAATCGCGGATCTTCGAGTTTGGGGCGTAGATGATATAGTCGATCGTCTCGGGCGCATCCGTCTCGGTGCTCAACGCAACGTCGAGCCCTTTAGCCTCGAACCCCGCGCGCAACGGCGCCTCATATTCGGCCCAAGCGGAGGGCTTGGACGCAAAGAGCACATTGATCATAGCCTACCTCGGACGATGCACATGCGCGCTTTGCACCAACCCGAAGGCCAAAAGCAAGACCAGCATCGCCGAGCCACCATAGCTGACCAAAGGCAACGGCACGCCCACAACGGGCGCCATTCCCATAACCATCGACATATTCACCGCGAAGAACAAAAAGAAGGTCAGCGCGATGCCAAGCGTCAGAAGCGAAGAGAAACGATCCTTGTTCTTGACCGCCGACAGCACGCAAAAGAAGATCACCAGCGTGTAGAGGCCCAGCAAGGAAAACCCGCCGATAAAGCCGAATTCTTCGGCCAAGGTGGTGAAGATGAAATCGGTATGTTTCTCGGGCAAAAAGTCGAGCCGCGATTGCGTGCCTTGCATAAACCCGCGCCCCGTCCAGCCACCAGAGCCCAGCGCGATCTTGGATTGGGTGATGTGATAGCCCGCCCCAAGCGGGTCGGTCTCGGGGTTGATGAAAGTGTCAATGCGTCGGTACTGATAGTCCTTCAGGATCTGCCACGTCGTGCCCCGCGACTCGAACACAGCACCGATCAAACCCGCCGCGCCACCGATCACAGCGGCAAAGTAAGCCCAGTGCACGCCAGCCAGAAACATCAACCCGCCGCCCCCAAAGACCAACAGCAAGGCCGTGCCCAGATCGGGCTGTTTGAGCACCAGAAATACAGGCACCGCGATGATGATCAAAGGCACCATCACCCAAAGCGGGCGCGAGACTTTCTTGACGTCAAGCCAATCATAATAGGCCGCAAGGAACATGATCAGCGTGATCTTCATCAACTCGGACGGCTGCAAAGTGATGCCCACATCAATCCAGCGCGTGGCTCCGCCGCGCGTTTCGCCGAAAAATTCGACCGCCAGCAACAACCCTATACATGCCGCATAGGCCAGCCCCGCGATATTGCGCAAAAACCAAATCGGGATCATCGCGACTGTAAACATCAGCGCCATGCCAAGCCCGAAACGCTTCATCTGTGGCTCGGCCCAAGGCTGCATCGAGCCACCTGCGACCGAAAACAGCATCACGAAGCCAACACAGGAAATGGCGGATAATAGCAAAATCACAGGCCAGTTGAGATGCAACACTTTGGCAATGCCTGAGGGCACCGATTTCAGGTTGTACTCAAGATAGCTCATGCAGGCGCGCCGTCGTCATCAGGGTCGTTGAGCTCTAGCTTCTCCAGCGCAGAGCTGATCCGCGCGCGCTGCGATTTCGGATAAGCGTCCAATGGTGGAACACCGTCAAACTGAGCCGCCAGCAATATGTCGCGCGCAATCGGCGCGGCAGCAACAGAGCCGCCGCCGCCATGCTCGACCACCACGGCAATTGCGTATTTTGGCTTGTCATAAGGCGCGAAGCCTACGAACAGCGCATGGTCGCGCCGGTCCCATGGCAGGTCTTCGTTGCGGAACACACCTTGCGCACGCTCTGCCTTGGTGATGTTGCGCACTTGCGACGTGCCAGTTTTACCCGCCATCTGTTTCGTGGCATCCACGATGCGAGAGCGGTAACCCGTACCGCGTTGCTCATTGCTGACCGCAAACATTGCGTCGCGGATGTAGTTGATCGATGTCGTGCTCAGCCCCAAAGGCTCGCCCGCCCCGTTGGGCCGCTCGACGCCGTCAATCGCACGCACCAGCCTCGGCGACACAGCCCGGTTCGTCGCGATCCGTGCTGTCATCACCGCCAGCTGCAAAGGCGAGGCCAAGACAAGGCCCTGCCCAATCGCCGCGTTCAAACTGTCGCCCACAACCCATTCGGAGCCGCGATTGGCGCGCTTCCAATCTTTCGTCGGCGTCAGACCTTTGGCCACCGCTGACATCTCTACGGCGTGGCTTTCGCCAAATCCAAGACGGCGCGCCATCGCGCTCATCCGCTCGATACCGACGCGCTGCGCGACATCATAGTAGTAGACGTCACAAGATTGCTTGAGCGAATTACGCAGGTCCATATGACCGTGCCCGCCGCGTTTCCAGCAATGGAACCTGCGCCCCGCGACCTCGGCATGACCACCGCACCAGACAGTCTCTTCGGGGCCAATCTCTCCGGCCTCGATGGCCGCCAAAGCCGCAACCATCTTATAGGTCGAGCCTGGCGGGTAGAGCCCTTGCACAGCCTTATTGGCCAGCGGGCGGTATTCGTTCTCAGTCAGCAGTTTGTAATCGGCGACCGAAATGCCGCGCACAAATTTGTTAGGATCAAAAGACGGCGCGGAGCCCACGGCCAGCAGATCACCCGATTCCACATCAATCACAACCGCCGCCGCACTTTCACCCGCCATCCGCGCTTGCGCGAAGTTTTGCAGCTTGGCGTCAATCGTCAGCTGAACGCTAACACCTTTGGTGCTTTCATCGCGGTCCAGCTCGCGCATCACGCGGCCTGCGGCATTCACTTCAATCCGTTTTGTCCCGGCCCGCCCGCGCAATGCGTCTTCAAGCTTGGTTTCAACCCCAGATTTGCCGATTTGAAATTTCGGAATTTGCAGCACTGGGTCAATCACATCCAACTTGCCCAAATCATAGTCACTGACAGGGCCTACATAACCGATCACATGGGCGAAATCCTCGCCCCTCGGGTAACTTCGGCTCAAACCCACTTCGGGTGTGATACCGGGCAAGGCCGGCGCATTGACGGCCACTTGGCTGAGATCTTCCCAGCTGAGCCGGTCCGCAATCGTGATCGGCACCAAGCGCGAGCGTTTGGCCATCTCTTCGCGCACACGTTTCAGATCGTCGGTGGTCAGCGGGATCAAGCGGCTGATCGCATAAAGCGTTTCTTCCACGTCCTCGATCTCGTCGCGCTGCATAACAACGCGGTAGTTTTGCTCATTGCCCGCAATCAAGCGGCCACGGCGGTCGATGACTTCGCCGCGCGCAGGCGCCAGAAGCCGGATATTGATACGGTTCTCTTCTGCCAAAAGCCGGAACTGATCGGCCTCGTTGACCTGTAGATGACGCATCCGCAACCCAAGGCCACCAGCAAACAGAGCCATGCCGCCGCCAAGGATCAACCCGCGGCGCGACACGATCCGGGCGCTGTCTTCGGTATCTTTGGGCGTGCGCCTCATATCAGATTTCCACCTGCATCCAGATCAGACGGCTTGGCCCGTCTCACCCTGAGTATAAAATGCGTCACGCCAATAACAAAGGGGTAGGCAATCACGGTGGTCAAAACGTGAAGTGCCGCGGTTTTCAATTCAGCATGCGGCGTCCCAAGAAGCACGAAGACCACGCTATAAATCGCAAACATCGCGGCAAACACAAAAGACACCAGCGCGATTTCGGCCGGCACCGGTATCTCGGATGGGCCCGTTGATCTGGAGCGCAGAAATTCCGAGCCCAACACAATCAGCGCCGACCAAAGCCCGATGGGGCGCAGGAACACAATATCGGACAACACAAAGATAAACGCGACCAAAAGTACAGGCACATAGTTCGGGCGGCGCATCATCCACGCAGCCATAAAGCAAAACATCAAATCCGGCGCAGGGATGCCGCCGGGCACAGCGCCGATTGGTAAGAGCTTGAGAAAGATCAGCATTGCGCAAAGCGCAAAGAACATCGCGCGGTAACTCAGCCGTCTTGAGGTGGCAGGATCAACCATCGCCGGGCTCCGCATCCGTGATCAGCTCTTCGATTGGCGGCAAAGTATCGGCAGAAATCAGATCGCCTGATGATGCAATCCCCGGCGCCTCCGGGTTGCGCAAGACGCGCAAGAATTCCAACCGTCCGTAGTCAGCGGCCAACTTCACGCGCAAACGACCATCCGGTCCCAGCACGATCTGGCCCACCAGCAAATCCGCAGGAAACACCTTGCCATCGCCCGAGGTCACAACCCTATCGCCGGGGCGCACATCTTCTTTGTTCTCGATAATCTCAACCGGCGGCGCCAGAGAGTTATCGCCCACCAAAAGCGCTTTTTGCCCCGAAGGCTGAATGGTCACCGGCACGCGACTATTGGTGTCATTGAGCAAGATCACCCGTGCAGTTTTGTCGCCAACGCCCGAGATACGACCCACCAGCCCAAGCCCGTCCATCGTCGCCCAGCCATCTTGGATACCGTCCCGCGCGCCCACGTTTAGCAAAACCGACCGCCGGAAAGGAGAGCCATTATCCGTCAGCACGACGCCCGTCACATAAGTCAGCTGCGCGTTAAGCCGCACTTTATTGAGATCCAAGAGCCGCGCATTTTCCTGCTCTAGCTGCAATGCCGCCTCGCGCCAGGATTTCAACTGCTGCAATTCGCGGCGCAATTCTTGGTTCTGCTCATAGATGCGCGCATAGCTTTGAAAATCATCGACCATGCGCGAAAACTTCGTCACCGGCACCAAAGCCCAGTCAAAAGACGGCACGACCTTGTCGATCACCGCCGCGCGAAACCGCTCCATCCGAGGGTTGTCGATCCGCCAAACCGCAAAAGAGGCAAGCAACACAAGGACCAAAAGCCCGACCAGAATGCGTCTGATCGGACGGCCATATTCCTCTTGTCCGCGTCTGTCTTTCGCCATCGAGAGCCTACCTGCGTCCCGGGGTTAACTGTCGTAGTCAATTACGTGGCGCAGTTGCTTTTCATATTCCAGCGCTTTGCCGGTCCCCAAAGCCACACAATTCAGCGACTCGTCTGCCACCGAGATTGCAAGACCCGTCTGTTCGCGCAAAGCCAGATCCAACTCGCCCAAAAGCGCGCCACCGCCTGTTAGCATCACACCGCGATCCACGATATCTGCCGCCAGATCGGGCGGGGTTGCCTCTAGCGCCGTCATCACGGCTTCGCAAATCTGCTGCACGGGTTCAGCCAAAGCTTCGGCCACTTGCGCTTGGTTGATCTCTGTCTCTTTGGGCACACCGTTGAGCAAATCACGTCCGCGAATTTGCATCGACGAGCCGCGCCCATCATCAGGCATCCGCGCCGTGCCGATAGAGGTTTTGATCCGCTCGGCAGTGCTCTCGCCCACCAAAATATTCTGGTGGCGGCGCATGTAAGACACCAAAGCCTCATCCATCCGGTCACCGCCCACCCGCACAGAGCGCGCGTAAACGATGTCGCCAAGGCTCAGAACCGCCACTTCCGTGGTCCCGCCGCCAATATCAACGACCATATTGCCCGTCGGATCGGTAATCGGCATGCCAGCCCCAATCGCGGCCGCAATCGGCTCTGCAATCAGACCCGCTTTGCGTGCCCCTGCGCCCAGCACAGATTGCCGGATCGCGCGTTTTTCAACAGGTGTCGCGCCATGCGGCACACAGACAATGATTTTAGGCTTGGTAAATGTGCTGCGGCGGTGAACTTTGCGGATGAAATGCTTGATCATCTCTTCGGCAGTATCAAAGTCAGCAATCACGCCTTCACGCATCGGCCGGATCGCCTCGATACTGCCGGGCGTACGCCCCAGCATCAATTTCGCATCCTCGCCCACAGCCAGAACTTCTTTTTTGCCGTTCTTGGTGTGATAGGCCACGACCGAGGGCTCATTGAGCACAATGCCCTTGCCCTTGACGTAAACCAAAGTGTTCGCTGTTCCGAGATCAATCGCCATGTCAGACGAAAAAAGGCCCGAAAAAATGCCCCATGCCATAGGTTTAGACTTCCCGCTCAAATTCCCACCAGCTGCTCCGACTCACTGGGAGCTTGGCTGATCTACTTTATACGCACCCATCCCACGGGGATAAAGCGCCCTGCCTCTTTCCATAAGCGCAACAATGCTTGGAATCGCTGCCCTTTGTTGCAAAATCATAAACGCTTTTGGCGAAAATAAGGCAGGCCTGCGACAAAGTAGAAAACGGCCCGAACCTCGGACCGTTTCGTTGTTTAGATACCACAGATAGGTGTTAGGAGACGTCTTTGTAAGAGACCTCAGCCATATCACCTCCGGCCTTCTCGCGCCGAATGATCAAACGGTTCAGCGCATTGATATAGGCTTTGACCGAGGCCACGACCGTATCAACATCCGCCGATTGACCCGTCGCAATCTTGCCGCCTTCCTCAAGCCGCACCGACACAGTCGCCTGCGCATCTGTGCCTTCCGTGACCGCATGGACCTGATAAAGCTGCAACCGTGCATCATGGTCAAACAGCGCTTTCACGGCGTTAAACGCAGCATCGACAGGCCCGTCACCCGTAGCCGTCACGCTCGACGGCGCGCCATCAATCTCCAAAGTCATCTCAGCGGATTTCTCCAACCCCATGCCGCAAGACACTTTCAGCGCCGTCAGCTTGATGTAGTCCTCGACATCCTCACCCGATTGCATCAGCGCAATCAGATCATCGTCATAGATCTCTTTCTTCTGATCGGCCAAAGCCTTGAAGCGCACAAAAACATCCTTGAGCTGATTGTCCCCCAGATCATAACCAAGATCCGCCAGTTTCGAGCGCAACGCCGCTCGCCCTGAATGCTTACCCATCACCAGATTGGTCTCGGTCAGACCCACATCTTCGGGGCGCATGATCTCAAAGGTTTCGGCGTTTTTCAGCATCCCGTCTTGGTGGATGCCTGACTCATGCGCAAAAGCATTCTTGCCGACAATCGCTTTGTTGAACTGCACCGCAAACCCCGACACAGCCGCCACCCGACGCGAGATATTCATCAGCTTGGTCGTATCAATCCCGGTCTGATACGGCATGATGTCATTGCGCACTTTCAACGCCATCACGACCTCTTCAAGCGCCGTATTGCCCGCCCGCTCGCCCAATCCGTTGATCGTGCATTCAATCTGGCGCGCACCAGCTTCCACAGCGGCCAGCGAGTTTGCCGTCGCCATCCCAAGATCATTGTGACAATGCGTGGCAAAGATGATCTCATCGGCGCCGGGCACCCGCTCCAAAAGCATCGCGATCAAAGCGGCACTCTCGCGCGGCGCGGTATAGCCTACGGTGTCGGGGATATTGATCGTTGTGGCCCCGGCCTTGATCGCAATCTCGACCACGCGGCACAGATAGTCCTCTTCCGTGCGCGTCGCATCCATCGGCGACCATTGCACATTGTCGCAAAGATTGCGCGCATGAGTGACCGTTTGGTGGATTTTATCGGCCATCTCATCCATATCGAGATTGGGAATAGCGCGGTGCAATGGCGAGGTGCCAATGAACGTATGAATGCGCGGCCGCACCGCGTGTTTCACCGCCTCCCAACACCGGTCGATATCTTTAAAATTCGCACGCGCCAGCCCGCAAATGACCGAGGATTTCGTCTGTTCCGAAATCGCCTTAACGGCCTCGAAATCCCCATCTGACGCTATCGGAAATCCGGCCTCGATAATATCGACGCCCATCTCATCCAACAGCGCCGCAATCTCCAGCTTCTCGGCATGGCTCATAGTCGCGCCCGGAGATTGCTCCCCATCACGCAATGTCGTGTCAAAAATGACGACTTTATCTTGTGTCATGATCTGTCCTGATCTTCTTAACTGAGTTTGAAAGTTCCGGCGCTGGTCCAACTGAGCGGCACGCGCCGCAAGGCACGCTCAGCGAAGGCTAAGAAGGAGGAGGCTGCCCAAAAGGCGCTTATGCTCAATCATCGACATAATTATCAGCATAGAAAACCCGATCTCATTTGAAAAGCCTCTTCTTGCGCATCATCCTGGCAAGAAAACCTTGGGGGGCGAGCATCGCGAGCGGGGCAAAGCCCCAATCTAGCGCTCCATCATTGACCTGAGCCTCACATAAGTTAGGTCGCTTCCCATGAAACGACATCTCATCATCGGCGCCTCGGGCGGCATTGGCGCGGCCATCGCAAACCAATTGCAAGGCGAGGTCACGCGCCTCTCGCGCAGTGAGAACGGCCTCGACATCACTGACGAGGCCAGCATCGCTCGCGCCTTCTCTCGTCTTGAAGGCACTTACGACACCATTTTTGTCGCCACAGGTGCGCTGGTGATCGACGGCGCAGAGCCCGAAAAAACCATCAAAGCACTCCAGCCAGACCCACTCCTAAACCAATACAAGACCAACGCCATAGGCCCAGCGCTAATCCTCAAACATGCGCTGCCGCTGATCCCGCGCGACAAGCGTTGCGTCTTTGCGGCTCTCTCGGCGCGTGTCGGCTCGATCACCGATAACAAAATCGGCGGCTGGCACAGCTACCGCGCGGCGAAAGCGGCGCTCAACCAGTTGATCCACGGCGCCTCGATCGAGCTCGCGCGCACCCACAAGCAGGCCATCGCCGTCTGCTTGCATCCCGGCACAGTTGAAACGGCCTTCACCGCCAAATACGCCGCCGCCCATAAAACCGTATCTGCCCACAAGGCCGCAGAAAACCTGATCCGGGTCCTCGACAACCTGACCGCGCAAGACAGCGGCAAGTTCTTTGACTATTCCGGCGCAGAAATCCCATGGTAAGCCGCCTCGTACTGGTCTTGGGCGACCAGCTCTCCCCAAACCTCTCAAGCCTGCAAAAAGCAGACAAGTCCAGCGACATCGTCATCATGTCCGAGGTCGCATCCGAGGCCGGCTACGTCCCGCATCACCCCAAGAAGATCGCCTTCCTCTTTTCCGCGATGCGCAAATTTGCGCACAGCCTAGGCCAAGACGGCTGGCAAGTCCGCTACACAAAGCTCGACGATCCCGACAATGCAGGCTCCATCGAGGCCGAACTGATCCGTCACGCCAGCGACACAGGTGCCTCAGGCGTCATCGCCACCGAGCCCGGTGAATGGCGTCTGATCGAGGCGCTGCAAGAGATGCCGCTCAAACTGCACATGCTGCCCGATACGCGGTTCATCGCGACGCATCAGGAATTCGACGCTTGGGCCGAGGGCCGCAAAGAGCTTCGGATGGAATGGTTCTACCGCGACATGCGCCGCAAGACAGGGCTGTTGATGGACGGTGACAAACCTGTGGGCGGTAAGTGGAATTTTGACCACGATAACCGCAAACCTGCCCCTGGCAGCATCGATGCCCCCGGCCCGCTCCAATTTGAGCCAGACGAGATCACGCAAGCCGTGCTCGATCTGGTCGAGGCCAAATTCGACAGCAACTTTGGCGCGCTGCAGCCGTTCTGGTTTGCCACCGACAGCACTCAGGCCCAAACTCAACTCACCCATTGGATCACCCATAGCCTGCCGCGATTTGGCGACTATCAAGACGCGATGATGAGTGACGAGAAATTCCTCTATCATTCCATCATCAGTCTCTACATCAATGCGGGCCTCCTCGACCCTCTCGAAGTCTGCCGCCAAGTGGAGCAGGCCTTTCACGACGGCCACGCGCCAATCAATGCCGCCGAAGGTTTCATCCGCCAGATCATCGGCTGGCGCGAATATGTCCGAGGTATCTATTTTCGCGAAGGCCCAGACTACACGTCGCGCAACACCTTGGGTCACAGCCGTGATCTACCTGCGCTCTATTGGGGCGGTGAAACCAAGATGAACTGCCTCTTGAAAGCCGTGGATCAGACCAAGACAGAAGCATATGCCCATCACATCCAACGCCTCATGGTCACCGGCAATTTCGCGCTTCTTGCAGGCATTGATCCCGCGCAAATCCATGAATGGTATCTGGCCGTCTACGCTGACGCCTATGAATGGGTCGAGGCACCGAACACGATCGGGATGAGCCAGTTCGCCGACGGAGGGATCATCGCCTCGAAACCTTATGTCTCAAGCGGCGCCTATATCGACCGCATGTCAGACTACTGCAAAAGCTGTGCTTATAGCGTCAAAGACAAAACCGGGCCGGACGCTTGCCCGTTCAATACGCTTTACTGGCATTTCCTCGACCGCCACCGCGACCGTTTCAAAGGCAATCACCGGATGGGCAATATGTACCGCGTTTGGGATAAAATGGATGAATCGCGTCGCGAGACCGTGCTGGCAGATGCCACAGCAATCCTCGCACGCCTCGACAAAGGTGAGGTCGTTTAACCTGTCTGGGCTTTAATTGGCCGTCTCACCCGTGGTCGAGCTTGCATCACCAGTCTCGGTTGCCTCAACAGGTCTGCCATCATCCCATTGACCGCTGATCACATCGCCGGATTTGTAACGCATCACACCAGCACCTGAGCGCGTGCCATTGACGAACTCGCCCTCATAGACATCACCCGAGACGTAAGTCGCCACGCCTTTGCCATTGATCTGGCCGCTCTCCCATTGGCCGTCATAGACAAAACCATCCTTCATGGTGATTTTGCCCGTGCCATGGCGCTGACCGGCAAAAAATTCGCCCTCATAGACGGTGCCATCTTCATAGGTAGCCACGCCTTTGCCTTGCCGCTGCCCCTCGACCCATTCGCCAGTATAAGTATAGCCATCGGGGTAAGTCATCGTCCCCATGCCGTGGTTCAGAGCATTCTTGAACTGACCTTCATAAACCAAGCCATTGGCGTAGCGCGCAACGCCTTCGCCCTCGATCACGCCACCGACCCATGATCCCTCGTAAGTCGATTGATCCGCATAGGTGATCTTACCCTGACCATCGGCCAGATCATTGCGCAAAAGCCCCGTATAGACCGAGCCGTCGGGGTAGCTGACGGTGCCTTCGCCCTCGATGCGGCCATCAATCCAATTGCCCGAATACGAAAAGCCATCCGCGCCGGTGAACTTACCTTCGCCATTGCGCTTGTCGCTCTTGAACATACCTTCATAGACGTCGCCATTGGCGTAGCTGACCTTGCCCTTGCCTTCGCGTGCGCCCGCGATCAACTCACCTTCATAAATATCGCCATTGGTCTGGGTCAGCGTGCCGACACCTTCGATCTGATCGGCAACCCATGCGCCGTCATAGGTTAGCCCGTCGGGCATGACCAAAACGCCAGTACCTTCGCGCTTGCCGTCTTTCATCTGGCCAGTGTATTCCGCGCCATCTGGGTAGGTGATCTTGCCCTTGCCCTCTTTCTCGCCGCCGACCCACTGGCCCTCATAGCGGTAGCCATTGGGGCTGACCATCACGCCTGTGCCATCATGCAGCGCATTTTTGAACGAGCCTTCATAGCGCACGCCATTGGCATAGGTCACAATCCCGCGGCCTTCGATTTTGCCGTCGACCCAATCGCCCTCATACGTGCCGCCATCGGCAAAGATGATTTTTCCGAAGCCCTCAGGCTTTCCTTGCACGAACTGACCTTCATAAAGCGAGCCATTGGGGAAGCGGGCCGTCCCTTGGCCGCGAATCTCTCCATCCACCCATGCGCCGGAATATTCATAGCCGTTGGGCAAAGTGAACGTGCCCTGCCCGTGGCGCTGACCTTCCTTGAACGCGCCGGTATAGACGCCACCATCCTCATATTGCTTGGTTCCGCTGTCTTGGGCCGCAGCCGCAAAAGGGATCAGACCCACAAAAATGACAGATGCTTTGAGAATTTCGCGCACCACAGACCCCCACGGTTTTTGATAGCTGGTTCACGCAACCTAGATGACGCTTGAAGACCTGACAAGCACCCGAGACGCGCAGCCCTTCCGTTCGCGCAGCACTCTGCTAAAAAGCGCACAAGATAGGCAAAGGATTGGCCCGATGGCTACGACATTCAAATTGACGCTGGCGCAGCTCAATCCCGTCTTGGGCGATTTCGAGGGCAATGCTGCCAAAGCCCGTGACGCTTGGGCGCAAGCCAAAGAGGCAAAGGCCGATATGGTGGCCCTGCCCGAGATGTTTATCACCGGATATCAGGCGCAAGACATGGTGATGAAGCCCGCCTTCACCCAAGGCGCTATGGCCACGGTGGAGCAATTGGCAAAAGACTGCGCCGAAGGCCCTGTTATGGGCATTGGCCACCCGATTTTCATCGATGGCACGCTTTATAACGCCTATTCGATCCTGGAGGCGGGCAAGATCAAGGCGCGCATCCTGAAACATGAATTGCCCAATGAAGGCGTGTTCGACGAGCGCAGGCTCTATGCTCACGGTCCCGTCACAGGCCCTTATTCGATTGACCCATTGCGTATCGGCACGCCGATTTGCGAAGACGCGTGGCACACGGATGTCTCCGAGACTTTGGCCGAAACCGGGGCAGAGCTTTTGTTGGTACCCAACGGGTCGCCCTACTATCGCGGCAAACATGATGAGCGCATGTCTCACATGGTCGCGCGCACGGTCGAAACGGGGCTGCCCTTGGTCTATCTCAACATGGTCGGCGGGCAAGATGATCAGGTCTTTGACGGCGGCTCGTTTGTGCTGAACCCCGGCGGTAAGCTGGCCCTGCAACTGCCCGCATTCGACGAGGTGATTGCCCATATCGACTTCGATCTAACGGATGAAGGCTGGCGCGCGCGCAGTGGCGAAAAAACGCCGCTTCCCGACGCATGGGAGCAAGATTACCGCGTCATGGTCGAATCCTTGCGCGACTACATGGGCAAAACCGGCTTCAAAAAGGTGCTGTTGGGCATGTCCGGCGGCATTGATTCTGCGCTTGTGGCCACCATCGCCTGCGACGCGCTGGGGCCCGAGAATGTGCGCTGCGTGATGCTGCCCTCGGAATACACCTCCGCCCATTCGCTAGAGGATGCGGCAGAATGTGCGGCCAAACTTGGCGCGCAGATCGACACGGTTCCGATCTCTGGCCCGCGCGCCGCCGTCACCGAAGCGTTGAGCGATTTGTTCAAAGGCACCACGCCAGACCTAACAGAAGAAAACATCCAGTCCCGCCTGCGCGGGGTTTTGCTGATGGCGCTAAGCAACAAATTCGGCGGCATGCTTTTGACGACTGGCAACAAATCAGAAGTCGCAGTGGGCTATGCGACGATCTATGGCGACATGGCGGGCGGCTATAACCCGATCAAAGACCTTTATAAAATGCGCGTGTTTGAAACCTGCCGCTGGCGCAACAAAAACCACCGTAGTTGGATGATGGGCAATGAGGGTGAGGTCATCCCGCAGCGCATTATCGACAAGCCGCCTTCAGCCGAGTTGCGCGAGGATCAAAAGGACGAGGATTCGCTGCCGCCCTATGAAATACTCGATGACATCCTAGAGCGCCTTGTCGACCTCGAACAATCTGTGGCCGAAGTCGTCAAGTCCGGCCATGACCGCGACACGGTCAAGAAGATCGAACATCTGATCTATATCAGCGAGCATAAGCGCTTTCAGTCAGCCCCCGGCGCGCGGCTGACAAACCGCGCGTTCTGGCTCGACCGCCGCTATCCAATTGTGAACCGCTGGCGCGACAACAGCTAGGCGCTCACTTGCCTTGCGTGATTACAATCAGCATCACCACACAAAGCGGCACGATCACTTTCATCGGCACCAGCAAGGCCGGAAAGCCATAAGTGAAAATCGCCAAGCCCCAAAGCGCCAGAACAAGCAAGATTGCCATCACAATCCGCCCTTCGGTGCTATCGGGCAAAATCATCCGAATAGGCGCGGTGATCTCATCCATCGCGCGGTTACGGGATCGGTTCGGGTTCGGGGCATCTGTCATCTAAATTCTCCTGTTCGCTGATAGGCAGATAGGCCCCCAAAGACGCATTTCGATTGGTCAGCTTGTCGCACCGCCCACGCCAACGTGATTTGAGAAGACAGCACAGGTTTGGCACTGCTGGCATATGAGAAAAACTCTGACCCTCGCCGCCACGCTCTTGGCCTCTCCCGCCTGGGCCTGCGGCCCCAGCACCGATTGTGAAATTGCCGACCGCACATACCGTATCGCCATGCCAGACGGGCATGACGGCACTAGCCGCGTGGGCGCGATCGTGTTTTCGCATGGCTATCGCGGCTCTGCGGCGGGTTTGATGCGCAACCGCAACCTGCGCCGCGCGGTCTCGGATATGGGGCTGGCCTTCATCGCGTTGAAATCGAAAGACGATGACTGGGTCTTGCCCAACGCGCCGCGCCATATGGACAGCGATGGCGAGGTGGAATTCTCCTATGTCGACGCCGTGCTTGACCATGCAGAGGCGAATTTCGCCATTGACCGCGATAAGCTGATGGCGTCGGGCTTTTCCGCAGGCGGTATGATGACATGGAACCTCGCCTGTCACCGCTCAGCAAGTTTCGCAGGCTTCGCGCCGATCTCTGGCACGTTCTGGCTCAAAGCCCCTGAGACCTGCAAAGCCCCGGTCACAAGCATCATCCACATCCACGGCAATGACGATCCCACCGTTCCTCTGACCGGGCGGCCCATCGGCCCGACCCATCAAGGTGACGTGTCTGAAGCGCTGGCGATGTACGATATCTTCGGAGATTTCACACCGACCGAGACATCATTCACCGACCGTCTCAGCTGCTCCAACAGCGCCAATAAGGACGGCGAAATCCTGAGCTTTTGTATCTTCGAGGGAGGCCACAGCTTCCGCAGCGAATACCTGAAATTCGCATGGGAGACGCTGGAAAAAGCGGGGCGGCTATAACACCGCCCTCACAGGTCTTACAGCATCATCTGATAGCTCATCGGAACATATTGGAAGCCGTCATCCTTGGCCGCCACATAGCCCATCGCCGGAAACGGCATATGATAGCCCACCATCATCACCTTATCGGCAGCAATCATGCCCAGCACTTTGCGACGTGACGCAGCCGCAGCCGCCTTATCCATATCGAAGCGCACTTCCCAATCGGGCTTAGCCAGCGACCAGACGGGATGATTGGCCAAATCGGCGATCAGAACCATTTGCTGCCCGCCGCTCTCGATCATATAGCACATATGGCCCGGCGTATGCCCAAAGGCCGCCATCGCCGTGATGCCTGACGCGACAGAGCCGCCATCATCGAGCATCGTCATCTTTTCGCTCAGCGGAGCCACCTTGGCCTTGAACCCATCATTATCGGCACCGCTCCAGTGATTATGCTCTGCCGCGCCGCCGATATAAGCGGCGTTGGTAAAGGTCTCCCCTGCATCGCCCATCAAGCCACCGATATGATCGCCATGCATATGCGTGATCACCACCTTGTCGACCTGATCAGGCGTATAGCCCGCCGCAGCGATAGCGCCGGTGATGCCTTTCGGGTTCAACCCTGTGTCAAACAAGATCAACTCAGCGCCTGTGTTAACCAGCGTTGGCGTGAAGAAGAACTGCACTTTATCTGCCGGCAAAAACGCCTCTTCGGAGACGGCTGCAAATTCCTCAGCGCTCACATTCTGGCCAAAAATCTTCTGCGGCTCGTCGCGCGTCGCGGTCCCTGCCAGAAGCGTAGTCACTTCAAACTCACCCAACTTCACGCGGTGATGCTTGGCAAAATCCGCGCCCTTCATCTCTGCCTTGGCAACACCTTGCCCGGCAAATGCAGCAGCCATTGGGAGCCCTGCGCCCAAACTCAAAGCCGTGCGCCGCGAAACGGTCATCTTGTCATCCATGTCGAAATCTCCGCTGTTGAATTGTTTATTAAGGGGAACATAGCACACCAAGTAACGACGGCGATCAAAGCCTCGTGAACTGGACAAACCGCGCGCCGTATGATTGACGAAGCCAACCCCAAAGGATGACCCCATGACCGTCACTCGCTTCGCCCCCTCACCCACCGGCTATCTGCACGTGGGTAACCTGCGCACCGCGCTCTTCAACTACCTGATCGCGCGCAAAAGCGGCGGCACCTTCATTTTGCGCCTTGATGACACAGATCCAACCCGCTCCAAGCCCGAATTTGCCGATGCGATCAAACAAGACCTCGAATGGCTCGGCCTCGAATGGGACCGGATCGAGACCCAATCCTCACGCCTCGACCGCTACGCAGACGCTGCTGACACATTACGCAAGAAATCCCGCTTCTATGAGGCCTTTGAGACCCCAACCGAGCTCGACCTGAAGCGCAAGAAGCAACTCAACATGGGCAAACCGCCCGTCTATGACCGCGCAGCCCTTGCGCTGAAACCCGACGAACAAGAAAAGCTGCGCGATGAGCGCGGCGATGGCGTCTGGCGTTTCAAACTCGATCACGCCCGCATCGAATGGGCCGATGGTATCTTGGGCGATATCTCGATTGATGCGGCTTCTGTCTCCGATCCGGTCCTGATCCGTGGCGACGGCCAAGTGCTCTACACGCTGGCCTCCGTGGTCGACGACACGGAAATGGGCATTACCCATGTCGTGCGCGGCTCTGACCACGTCACCAACACCGCCACGCAAATCCAGATCATCGCCGCTCTCGATGGCGCACAACCCAGCTTCGCCCATCACTCCCTTCTAACGGGGCCTCAAGGCGAAGCGCTCTCCAAACGCCTCGGCACGCTCGCCTTGCGCGACCTGCGCGAGCGCGGTGTCGAGCCTATGGCGCTGCTGTCACACATGGCACGTATCGGCTCCTCCGATCCGATCGAGCTGCGCAGCACTATGCAAGAGCTTGTCGACGGCTTCGATCTGACCCGCTTTGGGTCTGCACCAACCAAGTTCGACGAAGAAGACCTCTTCCCGCTGACCGCCAAACACTTGCACACGCTCAGCAGATCAGACGTACAATCCGACCTCAACGCGCTCGACATCCCCGATGACGTGCAAGATCAGTTCTGGTCCGTCGCGCGCGAGAACATCACCACGCGCGCAGATATCAAAGACTGGTGGGCGCTCTGCCGCGATGGCGCAGACCCGGTGATCGACGCTGAGGATAAAGACTTCGTGGCCCAGGCCCTGACCCTTCTCCCCGACGCACCTTACGGGCCTGACAGCTGGTCCGACTGGACAAAAGCCGTCAAAGACGCCACCGGCCGCAAAGGCCGCGGCCTCTTCATGCCGCTCAGAAAAGCGCTGACAGGGATGGAGCACGGCCCCGACATGTCGACCCTGCTACCGCTCTTGCAAAAGATCAAAGCCAAGTAAGTTTCACTCTGGCAAAAAACCTTGGGGGGCGAGCTTTGCGAGCGGGGCAAAGCCCCAAACAAATCATCCTGCGCGGCGAAAGCTGCACAGTCTGACTAGCCAGCTGCCATCCACGCCTGAAACAACTTGATCGCCGCCGGGCTGTCCCAATGCACTGCCCCTGAGGCGCGTCCGATCTCGCGACCAAGCGGGTCAATCAGCACGGTGACAGGCAATCCCAAAGCGCCAAAATCGCGCGCCAAAGTCATTTTCGGATCAAAAAGCTTTGGCAGATGCGCAAGGCTCTCTTCGGCAAAGAACTTATCAACCGCTGGCCGCGCATTGCGCCCTGTGGCCACTGTCACCACTTCAAAGGTCGCGCCTCCAAGCTGGGCCTGCAAGCGGTCCAATGCCGGCATCTCCTCGCGGCACGGCGCGCACCATAAAGCCCAGAAATTCAGGACCACATATTTGCCGCGATAATCTTTCATCGAGACGGCGGCGCCATCTGCATCCACGAAACCGCTCGAAGGCACCGGCTCAGGCGTGCCCATAAAGCGGATTTTGCCCAAATCGCCCTCGGCCAGCGCAATCAATGCGCCAGTGTCAGCCGACACAGCATTTGCACCTATGCAAAGCCCCGCGTATAGCATCACCAACCTAATCAACCGCATTCCTAGTCCTTCCAAGAGCCCGCACATGACAGACAAAACAGCAAACACCATGTGGGGCGGCAGGTTCGCCGACGGGCCTGACGCGATCATGGAGGCGATAAATGCCTCGATTTCCTTCGATCAACGCTTGGCGGCCCAAGATATCGAAGGCTCACGTGCCCATGCGGCGATGCTCGCCCAACAAGGTATCATTACCGATAACGACGCGAAGGCTATACGGGAAGGCCTGCTCACGGTCTTGTCAGAAATAGAGAGTGGTCAGTTCCAATTCTCAACCGCGCTCGAAGACATCCACATGAATGTCGAAGCGCGCCTCAAAGACCTGATCGGCGATCCGGCCGGACGGCTGCACACGGCCCGCTCGCGCAATGATCAAGTGGCGCTCGACTTCCGCCTCTGGGTCCGCGATCAGGCCGATGCGGCGATCACTGGCATCAAAGCGCTACAAAAAGCTCTGCTCGCACAAGCCGAAGCTGGCGCCGATTGGGTCATGCCCGGATTTACCCATCTGCAAACCGCCCAGCCTGTCACTTGGGGCCATCACATGATGGCCTATGTTGAAATGCTGGGCCGCGACGCAAGCCGCATGGCGGATGCGAGGGCACGGATGAATGAAAGCCCGCTCGGCGCTGCAGCGCTGGCTGGCACCTCCTTTGACATCGACCGTGACATGACTGCCAAAGCGCTTGGCTTCGCGCGGCCCAGCGCCAACTCGCTCGACGCAGTGGCCGACCGCGATTTCGCTTTGGAATTCCTCTCGGCCGCCTCGATCTGCGCTATGCATCTGTCGCGTTTTGCCGAAGAGCTTGTGATCTGGTCCTCGGCACAGTTCCGGTTTGTGGCTTTGTCAGATCGGTTCTCGACCGGCTCTTCCATCATGCCGCAAAAGAAAAACCCCGATGCGGCAGAGCTGATCCGCGCCAAGATCGCGCGCATCATGGGGGCCAATGTCGCCTTGATGATGGTGATGAAAGGCCTGCCGCTGACCTATTCCAAGGACATGCAGGAAGACAAAGAACAAGTCTTTGACGCCGCAGACAACCTGATGCTGGCCTTGGCCGCGATGACCGGCATGGTCTCTGACATGAGCGCCAATCGCGACAGTCTCGAGACGGCCGCCGCCTCTGGTTTCTCAACCGCGACCGATCTGGCCGATTGGCTGGTGCGCGCCCTTGATATGCCGTTTCGTGATGCCCATCACGTCACAGGTGCGCTGGTCAAACTGGCCGAAGACAAATCCTGCGATCTGCCGGACCTAAACCTTGGCGACATGCAAAGCGTCGAGCCGCGCATCACCAAGGATGTCTTCGAGGTGCTCGGCGTTCATAATTCCGTGGCCAGCCGCACCAGTTATGGCGGCACAGCGCCTGCGCAAGTGCGCGCGCAAGTCGCGCGTTGGAAGGAGATTTTGAAGTGAAGTACTTAGTGTCTATCGCCACCCTGATGATCTTAGCGTCTTGCGGCGTCGACGGAGAACCGACGCAGCCCACTCAAACCGCCAGCTCTAAACCCGGTATCACCGTGACAGGTCGCGCGGAAATCGGCATATCGCGGCGCTCGAACTAAGCCGTATATTGCGAATCCTTGCAAAACGCGCCCAATTTGGGTGAACTGCCCTAATGCGGCGCTGAATGCCGCCCTCAAAAAGCTGAAAAATTCCAATGGACAAAATTCCAATGACACCCGCGGGCCACAAGGCTCTTGATACAGAATTGAAACACCTCAAATCCGTTGAGCGCCCCGCCATTATCACGGCGATTGCAGAGGCGCGCGAACATGGTGATCTGTCGGAGAATGCCGAGTACCATTCTGCTAAAGAAAAGCAGTCCTTCATTGAAGGTCGCATCAAAGAGATTGAAGGTATGATGGGCTTGGCACAGGTGATCGACCCGTCGACCCTATCTGGCGCAATTAAGTTTGGTGCCACGGTGGTGCTGGTTGATGAGGACACCGAGGAAGAGAAATCCTACCAAATCGTAGGCGAGGCCGAAGCCAATATCGATGCAGGGCTTCTCAATATCAAGTCGCCGCTGGCTCGCGCTTTGATCGGTAAAGAAGAGGGCGACAGCGTCGAGGTCAAAACCCCCGGCGGCACCCGTGACTATGAAGTGCTCAGCGTCAATTTCGTCTAACCTCTGAGGGTCCGATATGAGCGATCCCAACAGCGAAGCGCCTCCACCGCGCCCGCAAGACCGGCCCTTTGATCTGGGTGTCTATGCACGCCCAGAGCGCGGGCTTGCCACGTCGGATTTCATTGCCATTGCGCTGACTGCCATCTGGCTGATTGGTGTGATCATCTACTTTCTGTTCCTACGCCCCACAGGTCAGACCGGCACGCCGGGCGGGTTCATCATGTCCTTTCTGGCGATCTTGCTGCCTATTGCGTTGATCTGGATCGGCGCCACGGTGGCCAAAACCGCGCGCGTCATGCGCGAGGAAGCCACGCGCCTGCAAGCCGCCATCGATGGCATGCGGCAGGCATATGTGACGCAATCGCAGAGCTCAGCCATGGGCGTGAAGCCCGCGGTAGAACGCAAGCTCGACGAGATCGCCGCCTCGCAAAAACAAACCCAAAGCGCGCTGGCGACCTTTACGACCGCGCGCGACGCGGGCCCGGCGCGTGCCGCCAGCCCTCAGGCGATGGTGAAGCCTGCACAAAGCACCGGCGATGATCAAACGTCGCTGGCGCTGGGCACGCCGTCCGAGGATATGACACCGCCAATCTCTATTGATGACTTTATCGGCGCGCTGAATTTTCCCGAGACCGAAAACGATGCAGAGGGCTTCCGGCAATTGCGCATCGCGCTGAAAGATCGCGACAGCGCGAAACTGGTGCGCGCCAGCCAGGACGTGCTGACCCTTCTAAGCCAGGACGGCATCTATATGGATGATTTGCGCCCTGACCGCGCGCGGCCCGAAGTCTGGCGCCAGTTCGCCGCCGGAGAGCGCGGGCGCGCTATTGCGGGGCTTGGCGGTGTGCATGATCGATCTTCACTGGCGCTGGCCTCCGGCCGGATGCGCTCGGACGCAATTTTTCGAGACAGCGTGCATCACTTCTTGCGCGAATTTGACCGTGTGTTTGCAGGTTTTGCAGAAGTAGCGAGTGACGGCGACATCATCAAACTGGCCGAAACCCGCACGGCACGGGCCTTCATGCTCATGGGCCGAGCGACGGGGACGTTTGACTGATTTAATATTGAGTATTTTTGCCAAAGCGAAGCCAATGACCGTTAGAGCCCGAAGCTGGCATAGGGGATATAGCGCACTGGATCGCCTTGCGAAATTTCCGCCGCGCCATCGGGAAGCTCGACCAGCCCATCTGACCAGCTGAGCCCCGAGATGCGGCCCGAGCCTTCGGAATGAAACCGTTCAACCTGCCCTGCCGGGTTGAGACGCGCGCGAAGATACTCTCGCCGCCCGGGCCTTTTGGATTTCTCAAACGCTGCGGGAAGCATGAAGCCTTGCGGCGCAAGCCAGCGCCCTCCCGCCATAAGGTTGAGCGCCGGGCGTGCAAAGATCAGCGCGCAGACGAAGGCCGCGACCGGATTGCCGGGCAAGCCGAAGACCGGGGTCCCATTCCACATCGCGAGCGCTAAGGGGCGGCCAGGTTTGAGGGCAATACGCCACGCATGCAATTGCCCTTGGCTGCGCAAAAGTGCTGAGATGTGATCTTCATCGCCGGCTGACGCGCCGCCTGAGGTTAGCGTCACATCGCAAGTCTTCGCCGCATCATCCAGCTTTGCTGCCAAAGCCTTCGCATCATCTGGTGCATGGCCCAGATCAACGGCCTCATGCCCCCACGCACGCGCCATGTGTAATAGCATCGGGCGGTTAGCATCATAGGTCCGATCCGGCCCGCCGGTCTCACCTGCGGCCATCAGCTCGTCACCCGTCGATAGGATACCGACGCGCAAGCGTTTATGCACGCTGAGACGATCCACGCCGGTCGCCGCCAGAAGCGCCACATCTTGCGGGCGGATCGCATGGGTGCGGGTAAGCAGTACCTCTTGCGCCTGCACATCCTCGCCTGCTTTACGGGTATTTGCGTGGCGTTTGACGCCTTGTGCGAAAGCCACATGAGTTGGCGTCGCATTACAATCTTCTTCCAGTACGACCGTGTCTACGCCCTCCGGCAAAACCGCGCCGGTCAGGATACGAATGGCTTGGCCCGCAGGTACGCTACCCTGAAACGCCGCCCCTGCTGCAGCACGACCGTCAAGCAGTGGTAGAACCTGTTCGCCTTGGCCTATGCCGTCATACGCAAAGCCGTAGCCATCGACGGCAGAATTTGGTGCAGGCGGGTTGGCGCGGCGGGCTTTGACATCTTTGGCAAGGATGCGGCCCATAGCAGTATCGAGCGTGATCGCTTCTATGTCCGTGACAGGATGCAGCGCGGATTTCAGGCGTGCCATCGCCTCATCAACCGGGGTCCAGTCGACACCTGCGGGCAGAGCGAAACAATCGTCGCGCAATTTGGGAGGTTTGGGCAGGGCAGTGTCTCCGGCCAATGCATGCTCGGTGCCGACGCCAAGGATCCAGCCTTCCTCGGGTGCTGCATAGCCAGCCTCGAGCGCCTGATCTAGCGTGCCGGCCTGATCCATCCGCGCGAGCGCTTCAGCCACCAGCCGAACCTGATGGGCATCCTTGATGCCACCATCCTGAGCCGCTTCGCGCACTTGATCTGCGAGAAGCGACGGCCAGATTTCGACGAAAGCAACAGGCGCGTCGAGAGCCTCGAACGGCCAGACATTGATCTGATCTGCGAAGCGTTTGCGCAGACGGTTCAAAACCGGCAGGCCCATCAAGACCTGCGAGCCGACAGCGCCAGCGCCCGACAACTGCCAACAGGTGAAGCTGCCCTTGGCGCGGGTTTCCACTACGCGGTACTCGGGGAAGTCGTCGTTGGTCCGCGCCTTGCCCTTACGTGGCAGATCAGCGATCTCGCGTGCCAGCCCATTGCCCCAGAACGGGCCGATGCCATCAAACTTCGCATTGATCTGACCCGCGATATCAAAGCGGTTATTGGCCTTTGGCGCGTCTTCGATCCGCGCCTCTAGCCAATCCCAAACCGCGAAAGGATCGGCTTGCCCGGTCAGCGCTTTGGCGAAGCCTTTCGGATAGCCGAAGGGAAAATCAAAGCCCACGCAAAGCCTGCGACCTGCGGCTAGCTCCGCCTCGATCCGTGTGGCCAGCCAGTCTTCGACGAGCGCACGGTTACGGAAATATTCCGGCTCTCCGCGCTGCGTATCATAGACCCAAATCGCGTCTGCCTTGGGCTTGGGTCCGCGATCATTGCCGCCCGACCAATCGACCATAATATAGCTGTCAAACCGGCTCATAGCCCGACCTGCCTCAGCACAAAATCGGCCAGTGCCTTGGTATCGTCTAACTCGAACACCGGCACTTGCACCTGCGCCAAAGCCTCGTCACTGGCAATAGCGATGATCGTGTCATCACCCGGAGCGATCAGAGGCTGGCCCGTCGCGCCGCGATGCGCCTCGATCTTGGGATGGGCCTCGCGCTTGTAACCTTCAACGAGCACCAGATCGACAGGCGACAGCTTCGCCAGCAGGTCTTGTAACTCCGGCTCATCCGCGCCGCGCAGCTCGGCCATTAATGCCCAGCGGTTGCGCGACGACAGCAAAACCTCGCGCGCGCCAGCGACACGGTGGCGATGGCTGTCCTTGCCTTCGTGATCAACATCGAAACTGTGATGTGCGTGTTTGACAGTCGAGACCGAAAAGCCCCGCGCAGTGATCTCGGCCACCAGCCGTTCCATCAGGCCGGTCTTGCCGGAATTCTTCCAGCCGGTGATCCCGAAGACTCTCACAGTAACGCCTCAGCACGGGCCATGTCTTCGGGCGTGTTGACGTTGAAGAACGGATCAAACGGAGTGACAGGAAATTCGGCCAGCCCTGTTGAGTGTCGATCGCTCCACGCCACCACTTTGCGTGTACCAGCCGTGAGCGCCGCGCGTAGATCATCGCGCAAATCGACTGGCCAAAGCGCAAATGTCGGATGGCGCGATAGCCCACGCGCCGGGTCAGGTGTGGCGGCCATGGCAATCGCGTGGCCCTCAGCTGCCAAAAGTAAGCACGGCACCAGATCGCAAGGAAAGAACGGCGTGTCAGCGGCGGCAGTGACGATATGGCTATAGCCGCGCGACGCCGCCCAATCGAGCCCCGCCAGCACGCCGCCCAAAGGGCCTACAAAACCATCAACGCTATCGGCGATAACCGGCAGATCATAGGCATCAAAGCGCGTGCCATCGCCATTGGCGTTGAGCGCAAGTTCGGCCACTTGCGGCTCCAACCTTTCGATAACGCGCGACAAGAGCGGCGTCCCGCCAAGCGCAAGCAGACCTTTATCGCCGCCGCCCATACGCCGCGCTTGTCCGCCTGCCAAAATCACACCAGCGGGTTGCTTCATCTCCCAGCCTTTCGCGCGGATTTACGCGGCTCGTCTTCTACCGTTGAGGCGTCCGCGTCCCAGATCAAACGCTCCTCTCCTGACAAGCACATGAACCGCGCGCCGCGCATCCGGCCGATCAAGGTCAACCCGACTTGCCGCGCGATCTCAACACCCCAAGCCGTAAAGCCCGAACGTGACACCAGAACCGGAATGCCCATCAGAGCCGTCTTGATCACCATCTCGGAGGTCAACCGCCCCGTCGTATAAAGCACCTTATCCGCGCCGCTGACCTGCTCCTGCGCCATCCAGCCCGCGACCTTGTCGACCGCATTGTGACGCCCGACATCTTCCATATAAACGAGCGGCCGAGCGCCTTCGCAGAGGACGGTGCCGTGGATGGCACCGGCACTGAGATAGAGCGACGGGGTCGTGTTGATCACTTTCGCAAGCGTGTAGAGATCAGACAGCCGCACAGAGGCATCGGGCAAGCTCAGCCCCTCAAGCCCTTCCATCATGTCGCCAAACACCGTGCCTACCGCACAGCCCGAGGTGCGCGTTTTCTTTTGTAGTTTTTCCTCGTGGTCGGTCTCGACTTGCGTGCGCACCACAACGGCTTCGACTTCTTCGTCATAGTCGATGCCCGTGACGATATCTCCGTCCGTCACCATGCCTTGATTGCGAAGGAATCCCAAAGCCAGATATTCGGGATAGTCGCCAATCGTCATCGCCGTGACGATCTCGCGCGAATTGAGATAGATGGTCAAAGGCCGTTCTTCGACGACATTGATCTGCGCGCGCGCGCCATCATGACCAATCCCACTGACAGCCCGTGTCAGCTCTGCCCCCGAGGGGTCAGGCGCTATGATATAGCCTTGATCTTTGCC
Organism: uncultured Rhodobacterales bacterium; assembly: GCA_964497775.1. Classification (GTDB taxonomy): domain Bacteria; phylum Pseudomonadota; class Alphaproteobacteria; order Rhodobacterales; family Rhodobacteraceae; genus Litoreibacter. Next base: position 46,625 of record CAZCEW010000002.1, on the reverse strand, counting down.
GTCTTGCTTTGACATTCGAACCTTTCAGAGCCGCACAAATAAATGCGCGACCGCCAGCTTAGGGCCTAGATTGACCGGCTTCCACCATCATTTCAGACGGGCAGCGCTGTGGTCTTAAACACCGTGCGCAACGCAAAGCTCGACTGCATGCCTTGCACGCCGGGCAAGCTCGCAAGATAGCGGCGATGGATGCGCGCAAAATCATCGGTGTCTGCGGCCACAACCTTCAGCAGGTAATCCGCCGATCCCGCCATCAGATGACATTCCAAAACATCGGGCACTTTCGCCACCTCCCGCTCGAACGCATCCAGAACTTCATCTGCCTGACCGCTGAGTGTGATCTCGACAAATACCGTCGTGGGCCTGTCCACCTTGCGCGGATCAAGCATCGCCACATAGTCGCGAATGATGCCGTCTTGCTCCAACCGCTGCACCCGCCTGTGACACGCCGAGGGCGATAGGTTCACCTTCTCAGACAGGTCCGCATTCGAGATCCGCCCCGTGCGTTGCAACACCCGCAATATGCGCGCATCCGTAGCGTCATAATTGTTCATACTGCAGAATCCTTCGCGAGAATTGCCAATTTCTAGCAAATTATTCGCATACACACCTCAAAAACAACAGATATTTCAAAGCAATTGCATGTGGATAAGTCCATCCTTGATCCTGCTGGGTCAGGAGGAGAGACACATGATTATCGGTTGCCCTAAAGAGATCAAACCCCAAGAATTCCGCGTTGGCCTTACGCCAAACGCCGCGCGAGAGGCCGTAAACCACGGCCATAGCGTCATCGTCGAAACCCAGGCAGGCCTCGGCGCTGGCTTTGACGACGCCGCCTATATCGAGGCTGGTGCCAAGATGATTGGCACTGCGAAAGAGATTTTCGCCAAGGCCGATATGATCGTGAAGGTCAAAGAGCCTCAGGCGGGCGAGCGCAAAATGCTGCGCGAAGGTCAGCTTTTGTTCACCTATCTCCACCTCGCCCCTGACCCTGAGCAAACAAAAGACCTACTCGCCTCAGGCTGCACCGCGATTGCCTATGAAACCGTCACTGACGCGCAAGGCGGCTTGCCGCTTCTGGCCCCGATGTCAGAAGTTGCGGGCAAGCTGGCTCCGCAAGTGGGCGCTTGGACCTTGCAAAAGGCCAATGGCGGGCGCGGCACGTTGATGGGCGGCGTCCCCGGTGTCGGCCCTGCGCGTATCGTCGTGATCGGCGGCGGCGTCGTTGGAACCCACGCAGCACGCGTTGCCGCCGGTATGGGCGCGGATGTGACCGTTCTGGATCGCTCCTTGCCGCGCATGCGCTACCTTGATGATGCGTTTTCAGGGCTGTTCAAAAACAGCTTCGCAAGTGCCGGCAACACGATCGAGCTGGTCCGCGAGGCCGATCTGGTCGTGGGTGCTGTGCTGATCCCCGGTGCAGCGGCACCGAAACTGATCTCCAAAGCGCAACTGTCCGAGATGAAACCAGGCGCTGCCATCGTGGACGTCGCTATCGATCAAGGCGGCTGTTTTGAGACCTCCAAAGCCACCACCCATGAAGACCCGATCTATAATGTCGACGGCATCATGCATTACTGCGTCGCCAACATGCCGGGTGCTGTCGCGCGCACCTCGACCATCGCACTTGGCAACGCCACTATGCCCTTCATGCTGGCGCTGGCCGATAAGGGGTGGAAACAGGCCTGCGAGGAAGATGAGCATCTTTTGAACGGCCTCAACGTCCATGCCGGTCAACTGACCTACTACGCGGTCGGCAAAGCGCTTGGCATTGATGTGTTATCCCCGCAACTGGCACTCAAAGCCTGAGACATGAAAAAAGGCCCGCTCATCACAAGCGGGCCTTTTCAATTCTTAAATCGCGTGGCGCTTAGCGTTTTGCCAAAGCGTCGCGGATCTCTGTCAGAAGATCAGTCTCGGACGGACCTGCTGGCTCTTCCTCTGGCTCTGGGCCTTTGGCCTTGTTGACCATACGCACCAGCATGAACACCACAAATGCGATGATGATGAAGTTGATGATCGCCATGATGAAGTTACCATATGTGAAGGTCGCTTCGCCTACTTTTGCTTCCAAGGCGCCAAAATCAATGCCGCCCATGAAGATGCCGATAAGAGGCGTAATCAGGTCGTCCACAAGCGAGCCTACGATTGCCGTAAACGCTGCACCGATGATGATACCAACGGCCATGTCCATGACATTGCCCTTAGCGATAAAGTCTTTGAATTCAGATAGCATGGTATTCCCTTTACTTCGTTCCCTTGCCGCCCACTCATTTTCTTGGTGCGCAGTCGCACACCCCTTAGCATTAAATCGAACAGGAGCGCACCTTTTTTATCTGATCGAACTTGCTACGTTGAGGGGAATAATCCCGGAGGTAAAACATGACCGCGCTCAAAGAATTCGCAATCACCAAACGCTGGCCCGCCAAAGACCCGGGCGTAATCCAGCTCTATTCATTCCCCACACCCAATGGGGTGAAGATCTCTATCGCGCTGGAGGAAATGGGTCTGACCTACGAGGCCCATAAGGTCACGCTGTCAGATGTAGATGTCAGAAGCCCGGAGTTTCTGTCACTCAATCCCAACAACAAGATCCCCGCCATCATCGACCCAAACGGCCCTGACGGGCCCATAGGCCTGTTTGAGAGCGGCGCGATCTTGATCTATCTGGCCGAGAAGTCCGGCAAGCTGATTGGCAAGAACCCCGCCCAAAAAGCCAAAACAATCCAATGGTTGATGTTTCAGATGGGCGGGCTCGGACCGATGTTGGGCCAGCTAGGCTTCTTTTCCAAATTCGCAGGCTCAGAGTGGGAAGATAAGCGCCCGCAACAACGCTATATCGACGAGGCCAAACGTCTTCTCAACGTGCTAGAGGGTGAACTGGATGGCAAAGACTGGATCACCGGCGACTATTCAATCGCCGATATCGCGATCGCCCCTTGGCTGCGCGCGCTCGATTTCTACGGCACGCGAGAGATACTAGGTTGGGAAGATCACAAGAACCTCGTGGCTTACCTCGACCGTTTTCTGGACCGCCCCGCGGTACAAAAAGGACTGGTCATTCCGCCCCGCGACTAAAACAAAGCCCAATGCGCGCTGAAGGTCACCGCGCTTTGGGCTCCTCGCCCCGGTTAGGCTTCGCTATGGCAAAAATACTCCCGCCGGAGGCGAAGCCAAGCTCTCAACCCAACGCACCCGTCAAAACATAGCGCAAAATTTCGGCAACTTTCGCAGGATCATCGGTGACAGCAAGTGCTGCTGCATCGACCTCTTTCAAGGCATGCTGATGATCTGCCCCATGCACAATAATCAACGACTTGCCTAAAGCAGCCGCGTAGCCTGCATCAAAGGCCGCGTTCCATTGCTTATATTTCTCGCCAAAGCGCACCACGACCACATCGGCATCCGCAATGCCTTTGCGCGTACGGATCGCATTGACCATAGCACCTTTATGATCGTGCCAGTATTTCTGATCTTCCGAGCCCAATATCGCGACGCCGCAATCATCAGACGCCTCGTGATCGGTCACAGGCGCAGAAAAGCTGACATCAAGACCTTTGCAGCCCGTGATGATCTGATCTCGCCAATCAGTGTGAATTTCGCCGGATAGATAGACGTTGAGGGACATGACAGCGCTCCTATTGCTAAGGTTGCCCTTAACAATAGGGGACGTGTCACAATTGCAAGGCGAAAGGCCTAGCCCAGCGCGAAACCATCGTAGTGAGAGACGAAATCGGCCTCATCGATGCCCTCAAAGATGATCTTGTCGCGCGTGCTCAAGGTCAGAACCATGTCTGAGCCAGCTTGCACGATGGATCCGCCACCGTCACTCAGAAGCGACGCCATAAAGTCTGTGTCTGAGACCTCACCAACCATAAAGCTGTCGAGCCCAATCTCGAAATCCTCAACCGTAATGATCGCGCTTTTCTTCGCATTTGCGGAACTAAACACGAATGTATCATCATCCGCGCCACCGTTGAGCGTATGACGCCCCGATTTGCTCATATTGGCAATCAGCGTATCGCTGCCATCGCCGCCCATGGCCTCGGAAGAATGCACGCCTGTATCGATCCAGTCATCGCCATTGCCGCCATCAAGGATATTGTAGCCTTTGACGCCATAAATGAAGTCATCATTCCCGCCGCCCAAAAGCGTGTCATTGCCTTTGCCGCCTTTCAGGAAATCATTGCCCGCACCGCCCGAAATCAGATCGTCACCATGACCACCATCGACGAAATCGTCGTGATTGCCGGCTTGTACATAATCATCGCCAGCACCGGCATAGATCCTGTCTTCGCCCTTACCGCCTCGGATCAGATCATCCAACCCACCAGCGCGGATCGTGTCATTGCCATTGAGGCCGTTAATTTCATATGCGGTCGTCAGGTAATTTGGCAGAAGCGAGACATAGATAAAATCATCCCCATTCGTGCCCTCAAGCAGTTCCAAAGCCATTGTCTTAACCCTTATAGCAGCTCATTGCAGGAGGCAGATCTCCGCAATATTTCAAGGGTGTAATCGCCTGCAAATTTGCCGGGGTCGTGACACGGGTAAGGAAATGTTAAGGTTAATACCCCACGAAAATGCCTCTTTCGAGCCTTTAGCCGCGCAGGGTACCTCCTGTCGCTTTCGAGACTTTTTCAACGATTTTCGCTGCAACAGACTCTATTTCTTCATCCGTTAGGGTCTTATCGGTGGGCTGCATCCGAACTGTGATGGCGAGCGATTTCTTATTCTCGCCCAGACTGCCGCCGATAAATTCGTCAAACACGCGCACCTCTTCGATCAGCGCTTTGTCTGATCCGGCAGCTGCATTGACCAGTGTCAAAGCTTCGACATCTGCATCAACGACAAAAGCAAAGTCACGCTCGACCGCTTGCAGGTCACGCAGCTCCAACGCGGCGCGGGTTGCCGATTTGCTCTTGGGCACAGGCACCTCGGCAGGCCAGATCGTGAAGCCCATCGCCGGGCCTTTCACATCCATCTCGGCCAGCACTTTGGGGTGAATTTCGCCAAAAACGGCCAGCACCTTCTTGGGGCCCAAACAAATCATCCCGTGACGCCCCGGATGCCACCACTTGGCCGCCCCGCGCAGCACTTGCGCCTTTGCAGGCCCACCTAGGGCATTCAGCACGGCCTCGGCATCGGCTTTGACGTCATAAACATCGACCGCGCGGCGCGCGCCATGCACGTCCTTGGGGCCAGTGTGGCCGACCAAAAGACCTGTCGCCAGCATATGCTGCTCTTCCGGCTCGCCGCCATGAAAAGCCGGGCCAACTTCAAACAGCGCCAGATCCATAAAGCCCCGCGCCTGATTGCGCGCCGCAGCGGCCAGAAGACCGGGCAGAAGCGCAGGCCGCATATGGCTCATCTCCGAGCTGATCGGGTTCTCCAGCCGCGTATCATCCTCGCCACCTGAAAACAGCGCCGCCGCCTTTGCGTCGATGAAGGAATAGCTGACACATTCATTATAGCCTAAAGCCGCAATCGTGCGCCGCGCTATCCGCTCGCGCTTTTGGCCCAGCGTCAGTATCGGCTTTGGCACACCCGCCTCTGCACGCGCGAAGGGCTTGCCTTCCAGCTTGGTCAAAGACGCAATCCGCGCGACTTCTTCCACCAGATCCGCCTCGCCCTGCACATCAGGCCGCCAGCTTGGCACAGAAGCCATATCGCCCTTCAGCGTGAAGCCCAAAGCCTCCAGCGTGGCGCGTTGAGTTTTGGCGGGGATCGTCATGCCGACCAAGGACTGCACGCGATCTGTGTCTAGCTTATAGGCGCGGGTGTGATCCGGCAGAGCGCCCGCGACCACGACCTCCGAGGCCTCCCCGCCCGCAATATCCATGATCATACGCGTGGCGTGTTCAAGCCCGACGGGCGTGAAATCAGGGTCTACGCCACGCTCAAACCGATACCGCGCATCCGAGTTGATCTTCAGCTTGCGGCCGGTATGGGCAATCTCGATCGGGTCCCAATAGGCGCTTTCCACGAAGACATTCACAGTGTCTTCTGTGCAGCCAGAGGCAAGCCCGCCCATAACACCTGCGATGCTCTCAGGGCCATTATCATCACCGATGATCATCATGCCCTCTTGGAACGTATACTCCTTATCATCCAGCGCCGTAAGCGTCTCACCGCCTTTGGCGCGGTAGACCCGCAAATCGCCTTTGACCTTGTCGGCATCGAACACATGCAACGGCCGGTTGCGATCATAGGTGAAGAAATTCGTCACATCGACAAGGAAGCTGATCGGACGCAAGCCAATCGCTTTCAGGCAATCCTGCAACCACTGCGGAGACGGCCCGTTCTTCACGCCTTTAATCACCCGGCCATAAAACACCGGGCAGCCGGGCAAAGTATCTTTGTCGATCACGACATTGATCGGGCTCTTGAACGTGCCTTTGATCGGGTCCGTGTCACGCGCTTTCAACGTACCAAGCCCGCGTGCGGCCAGATCGCGCGCAATACCCTGCACGCCCAACGCATCAGGGCGGTTCGGCGTAATTGCAATCTCGATCGTGGTTTCCACCTTCGAGGGATCATTTTCCGCCAGCCAATCAACAAAGCGCTGCCCAACCTCGCCCGAGGGCAGCTCGATAATGCCGTCATGCTCATCCGACAGCTCCATCTCCCGCTCGGAGCACATCATGCCATGGCTCTCGATGCCGCGGATTTTGCCCACGCCAATCGTCGTATCAATGCCCGGCACATAGACACCGGGGCTCGCAATCACCACCGTGATGCCTTCACGCGCATTGGGTGCGCCGCAAATGATCTGCGTCTCACCTTGCGCGGTTTCCACCTGACACACCCGCAACCGGTCCGCATCAGGATGCTTTTCCGCTTTGTTAACTTTTCCGATTGTAAACTCTGCCAGCCGGTCCGCCGGATTCTCGACGCCCTCGACCTCAAGGCCAAGATCGGTCAGCGCATAGAGGATCTCTTCAAGACTGGCATTAGTCTCAAGATGGTCCTTCAACCAGGAGAGTGTGAACTTCATGTCGGTGTTTCCATATGTCAAAGACAGGCTTGCGGCCCGTGCTATCGCATCACTTTCCCAAGGAAAAGGCCTTCACGCCGCCCCAGCATGCACCAAAAAACGCAATTTCGCTGCATTTGCCATAATGCCGCCACATTTTGGCGCGATAAGCAACACAAGTGGGGCATTTGTTAGTTATTCTCAGGGTTCTGAGGGAGAAATGTAAATGACCACTTTCTTGATGGATATCGTTCAATCGGTCTTCAAACCTTCTGTCGCCGCTCTGTCGATCAGCGTTGCTGTCGCCATTGTATCGCTTGAGAACACCCCAAATTCGGTGCGGCAAGACACAGTAAACCTGTCTGCATTGGGCTGTAGCGGTCTTTTGAAACCGATTTGCAGCATTCGCCTGTTCTAGGGCGCCGCCGCACCAAAACGGTTATGACCAACAAATGACGCGAGGCGCTGGGTTTACCGGCGCCTTTTTCATGCGCTACCGGCTCAGGCCTGCCGCCAGATCAGGTTGATCGAGCGCCGCAAAGCCATAATGGCGCAACCACCGCAAATCGGAATCGAAGAATGCCCGCAGATCAGGGATGCCGTATTTCAGCATCGCGATCCGATCGATCCCCATGCCAAAAGCAAAGCCTTGGTGCTTGTTAGGGTCTATTCCACCGGCTTCCAGCACTTTCGGATGCACCATGCCAGAGCCCAAAATCTCCAGCCAATCGTCACCCTCGCCCACTTTCAACTGACCGCCCTCCCAAGAGCAGCGAATATCTACCTCAGCTGAGGGTTCTGTGAACGGAAAATGCGACGCGCGGAAGCGCAGCTCAACATCATCAACCTCAAAGAACGATTTGACGAATTCCTCCAAGACCCATTTCAGATTGGCCATAGAGATATCCGTATCAATCGCCAGCCCCTCGACCTGATGAAACATCGGCGTATGGGTTTGGTCATAATCCGCGCGATACACCCGGCCCGGGCAAATCACCCGAATAGGCGCGCCCTGATCTTGCATCGACCGGATCTGTACCGGAGACGTATGCGTACGCAACACATGCGGCGGACGATTGTCGCCCGCGTCACGGTGCATATAAAACGTGTCCATCTCACCGCGCGCCGGATGATGTGACGGAATATTCAGCGCATCAAAATTATACCAATCGCTTTCAATCTGCGGACCTTCGGCCACGGCAAAGCCCAGATCAGCGAAAATCGCGGTGACCTCATCGGTCACCTGGCTGATCGGGTGGATCGTCCCTTGCCCGCGCCCACGCCCCGGCAATGTCACATCCAACCATTCGGTCTTCAGGCGTGCATCCAAAGCCGCATCAGCCAGACCCGCTTTCTTGGCTGCAAGCGCCGAGTTCACCTCGTCTTTCAACGCATTCAACGCGGGTCCCGCGACCTGACGCTCCTCAGGGGTCATCTTGCCCAGCTCACGCATCTTCAGCGCGATCTCGCCCTTCTTGCCAACCGCCTGCACCCGGATATCTTCCAACGCAGCCTCATCGCCCGCCTCAGAGATCAACCCCAGATATTTCGCCTTCAGATCGTCCATGACGCACCTACAAATTCAACACAGCCGTGCTAGCCGCGCGCGCCCTCGATTGCAAGCACGCCACCGCCTTGCTCTTCATCCTGGCAATAAACCTCGGGGGAGCGTCAGCGGGGGCAGAGCCCCCAAAAGAAAAACGCCGCCCCGACACTTCGGAGCGGCGTCTATATCTCTCGGGCAAAACCGCCTGACTTACGCCAGGGCCGCTTTCGCCTTCTCAACAACCGCCTTGAACGCGTCGGGCTCATTGACGGCCAAATCGGCCAGCACCTTGCGGTCCACTTCAACACCGGCCAGCGACAGACCATTGATGAAACGCGAATAGGTCAGCGTTTCGTCCAGCGCGCGGCAGCCCGCATTGATCCGCTGGATCCACAAAGCGCGGAAATTGCGCTTGCGCGCCTTGCGGTCGCGTGTGGCGTATTGGTTCGCCTTGTCGACGGCCTGTGTGGCTGTCTTAAAGGTGTTCTTACGACGGCCCTGATAGCCTTTCGCCGCTTTGATAACTTTCTTGTGGCGGGCGTGGGTAACTTTCCCAGACGTAACTCTCGACATAATCTATCCTCCCTTAGCGCGCGTATGGCATGTATTTTTTCACGATATTTTCGTCCTGCTTGGACAAAAGCGTCGTGCCGCGCGCATTGCGGATAAACTTGGTAGAGCGCTTGATCATGCCGTGGCGTTTGCCAGCCTGACCTGCTTTGACCCGGCCAGAGGCCGTCACCTTGAAGCGCTTTTTAGCGCCTGACTTCGTCTTCATCTTCGGCATTTCCATCTCCTTACAATCGTCGAGTGGTAAACACGCGGGCTCGGCATGCCTTATAGGCCGGCCGCGTGGGCGTAGAGCGCGTGTATTAAGGGGGATACCCTCACTTGGCAAGGGGGATTCTTCAGGCGTGTCGCCTATCGAAACATCGGCCCAAAGACGCGCGAAAACACCTCTGGCAAATCACCAATCGCGTAGCCGCTCGGTTGGTTCGAAATCGCATAGAGGATCATCGCGCCTGATACCACTGCCGCAAAGGTCGGAATACGCGGCACTTTGCTGTCGACCATCGCGGAAAAAATCGCAGGAATTGTCAAAACGCCAATGATGATGCCCAGCACCAGAATGAAGTCGTTATCCATCTCATCCCTCAATTACCTCACGTTTGCGTGATTATTCAGGGTCTGAGCTAAAAATCAACCTTTCCTCGCAGGGTGCAACGCGCAAAATGTTGGTTGTGCCTGTTTGGTTGAACGGCACACCTGCGGTAACAACGATCTGACATTTCTCGGTTGCAAACCCGTCCTTGCGCGCGGCGCGGGCGGCATTAACCACCGCCATTTTGAACCGCTCCACCGGTCCGGTCAAAACGCAATGTGTCCCCCAGCTCAAAGACAAGCGACGCGCGGTGCCGGTCAAAGGTGTCAGCGCAATGATCGGCACATGAGGGCGTTCACGCGATACCAGCGAGGCAGTCGTGCCCGATTGCGTGAAGCAGCAAATCACTTTGATATCTGTGGTCTCGGCAATTTCGCGCGCCGCAGATACGATCCCGTCAGCCACTGTTTCACGCTTGCCACCGCGCTGCGCGGCAATGATTTCTCGGTAATTAGGGTCACTTTCGACCTCGATGGCGACGTTGTTCATCGTGGTTACAGCCTCAATCGGGAAAGATCCCGCCGCCGATTCCGCCGAGAGCATGATCGCATCAGTGCCTTCATAGATCGCGGTCGCGACATCCGAGACTTCCGCGCGGGTGGGCATTGGGCTGTCGATCATCGATTCGAGCATTTGCGTCGCCACAATCACCGGCTTGGCCACAGCGCGACATCTGCGGATCATCCGTTTTTGGAGTGGCGGGACATTTTGCACCGGAAGCTCGACGCCCAAATCGCCCCGCGCCACCATGATGCCGTCAGACACGGCCAAAATCTCGTCAAAGGCTTTGATCGCCGAGGGCTTCTCGATCTTCGACATGATCGCAGCCCGGCCTTGCACGAGCGCACGCGCCTCTTCGACATCCGCGGCGCGCTGCACGAAGCTGAGCGCCAGCCAGTCGACACCCAACTGGCAGACAAATTCCAAATCCTTGCGATCCTTGTCTGACAAAGCCGCCAAAGGCAGCACAACATCAGGCACATTCACGCCCTTATTGTTCGAGATCGTGCCGCCCACCGTGACTTCGCAATCGGCAAAATCAGCGCCGCAATCTTTGACGATCAGGCGGATTTTGCCGTCATTCACCAAAAGCGACGCTTTAGGCTCCAACGCATCAAAGATCTCTTTATGAGGCAGCTGCACGCGGGTTTTATCACCCGGAGCCGCATCCAGATCGAGCCGGAAGCTCTGACCGACTTCCAAATCTTCGCTGTCATTGGCGAATTTCCCAACCCGCAATTTCGGCCCCTGCAGATCACCCAAAATGGCAATCGGGCGCTCGAGATCTTTCTCGATCTTGCGAATGATCGCATGCTTCTCACGAATGCCCTCGTGATCGCCATGGCTCATGTTCAAACGAAACACGTCAGCCCCCGCCTCAAACAGCGCCCGGATGCTATCATATGTGTCCGATGCAGGCCCCAGCGTGGCTACGATTTTTACACTGCGCATACGTCTCATTCGAATTTTCCCTCTGGGTCAGCCCAAGCTCAAATATGTTAGCGGTAGCATATGACGGAACACGTCGCGCACTGCAACTGGCCTAGCCGCGCATACAAAGCTAGTATGCCCAAAATTAGAACAGGCAAACCCCCTCAAGTGAGTTTTGAACCCTATCAAATCCTTGGCACAGAGCGCGCAGGCCGCCTTATCTGCCTGTGCGATCACGCCAGCAATCACGTGCCCGAGCCGCTGCCCGCGCGCCTTGGACTGTCACAGGGCGATATCGAGCGCCACATCGCCTATGATGTCGGCGCCGCCGGTGTGACGCGCGCACTGGCAGAACTTTTGGACAGCCCTGCTGTGTTGTCGAATTTCTCACGCCTTGTCATCGACCCCAATCGCGGCTCGGATGATCCGACGCTTTTGATGCGGCTTTATGACGGCTCAATCATTCCTGCCAATCGCGACGCGGACGAGACTGAGAAACAGCGCCGTCTAGACCAATGCTACCGCCCTTATGACGACGCCATTGCACGTACGATTTCGGCTGTAACAGACCCTGTTTTGATCTCGATCCATTCGTTTACGCCGCAGCTTTCTGGCCGCCCAAAACGCCCTTGGCATGTCGCAGCACTTTATGCCGAAGACACAAGACTGGCGCACCCGTTTCTCGATCAGCTGCGCAGCCAGCCCGATTGGGTCGTGGGCGACAACGAGCCCTATACTGGCAGACTGGGCGGTGACGCGATGGACCGTCACGGATTGCAACACAAGCGCCCCCATGTCTTGATTGAGATCCGAAACGACCTCATCTGTGAAGAACAAGATCAACAGGCTTGGGCCGCCCGGCTCGCACCACTTTTGCAAAATGCCGTCAAACTCGCAGGCGTTTAGGCCTCTGCCGTAGTGAAGGAACACAATATGGACGACCAAACACAGTTAGAGCTGGAAGCCGCCGCCTTCCGTCGCCTGCGCGACCATCTGGCAGAACGCACTGATGTGCAAAATATCGACATGATGAACCAGACAGGGTTTTGCCGAAATTGTCTGAGCCGCTGGTATCAAGAAGCCGCCAATGCGCGCGGTATCGAGATGGATAAAGACCAAGCCCGCGAGGCGTTTTACGGCATGCCCTTTGGCGAGTGGAAGGCAAAGTATCAGGCTGAGGCTACAGACGCCCAAAAAGCCGCGTTCGAGACCTCACACAAAGATGCCAGTTAATTTATGGGTCGGTCCGGCGCATCTATGCTAAGATAAGAAAAACAGGAGCTCCAACATGCCCATTCGCAAAACTCTGATCGCAGCCTTTCTGGCCACCGCCACACTTGCCAGCCCCTTAGCTGCCAAAAACGAAGGCGCGCGCCTGCATCTGGAACGCGAATTGCCGCTTTACGGCTTCAAGGATGTGGATGTGCACGCGCTCAGCACGGTGCAAGTGGCCCATATCACGCATCTTTTGCATTCCAACAAATCCCCCGCCCAAATCCGCGGCAATATCGGAGCCGTCTTGGGCGATAGCTTGCTCAAGACATTGTTCAAATGATCCGCGCTGCGTGCATAGCACTAACCTTAGCGGCCGCACCTATGGCCATGGCGGCAGACACGCCACCCAGCCAAGGCCTTCTGCGCGATATCGAGCGGGATTTGCGGTTTTGGAATGTCGGCACCGTTGACTATCAAAGCCTGACCCGGTCGCAGGCCACGGCGCTTTATTTGAAACTGCAAAACAGCCCGTCGCGTTTTTCGCAACGCGCCTTCATCTTCAGACAAGAGCTCAAGACAATCTTGCGTTGGGATGGCAGCGAAGTGAAGTCGTTCTAGACAGCGGCTTTGCGGCTCTCATCAAGATAGATCTCCCGCAACCGCGCCGCGACAGAACCCGGCTTGCCCGTCCCGATCGCCGCGCCATCCATCTCCACCACCGGCATCACGAAGGTCGAGGCGGATGTGATAAACGCCTCATCAGCGGCTTTCACCTCATCAACGGTAAAGGCGCGTTCCTCGACCTCCATCTGCGCACTGGCCGCAAATTTCAACACGGCCGCACGGGTGATGCCATGCAAGATCTCATTGCCCAAATGCCGCGTGATGATCTTGCCGTCCTTGACGATATAAGCGTTGTTCGATGACCCTTCGGTCACCGCGCCCTCCTCAACCATCCACGCATCATCGACGCCCGCCGCCTTGGCCATCATCTTGGCCATCGACGGGAATAGCAGCTGCGTCGTCTTGATGTCGCGCCGTGCCCAGCGCTGATCATCGACCGAGATCACTTTCATGCCGGTCTTCAACTTTGGGTTGTCCAACAGCTTCGCCGTTTGCGTGAACAGAACAAGCGTGGGCTCGGTATCTTCCGCAGGGAAAACAAAATCACGATCCCCGGGGTTGCCGCGCGTCAGTTGCAGATAGATCATCCCCTCAATCAGCTCATTGCGCACAACCAACTGGCGGTGGATTTCCAACAGCTCGTCCATATCGACCTTATAGGTCATCCCCAACTCATCAACGCTGCGCTGCAACCGAACCGCATGGCCTTCAAAGGCGATCAACTTGCTGTCCAAGACGCTGGTGACTTCATAAACGGCATCAGCAAACAAGAACCCGCGATCAAAGACCGACACTTTCGCATCCGCCTCGTCGATATAGTTCCCATTGAGATAAACAATACGGCTCATGGATCACCCCCAAAGTTTCGCATCCGGGGCATGCACCCCGGCGCTGTCAAATTTCAACGCATGGTCTCGGTCTTCGGCCAGAAGCAGCGGCCCGTCAAGGTCTGTATAGCCCACACCTTGTGCCACCAGCGTCGCAGGTGCCATCGCCAAAGATGATCCAACCATACAACCAACCATCACGCCGTAGTCTGCCGCGATCCCCTCGCGCTTCAATTCCAGCGCTTCCGTCAAACCGCCTGTCTTGTCGAGCTTGATATTGATCACATCATATTTGCCCTTCAATTCCGGCAAAGACGCGCGGTCATGGCAGGCCTCATCCGCGCAAACCGGCAAAGGCCGCGCGATCTCTGACAGCAAATCATCGTCACCCGCCGGCAAAGGCTGCTCCACCAGCTTGACCCCAAGACGCAACAAATGCGGTGCCAGCTCAGAATAAATCTCCGCCGTCCAGCCTTCATTCGCGTCGATGATAATCGGCGTATCCGGCGCCCCACGCCGCACCGCTTCAAGCCGTGCCATGTCGTCAGGCGTACCCAGTTTGATCTTCAACAAAGGTCGGTGACTATGCTTGGCCGCAGAGCATTCCATCGCCTCAGGCGTGTCCAACGATAATGTATAGGCCGTAATCTCAGGGCGCGGCGCAGGCAAGTCTAACAACTCCCAAACCCGCACCCCGCAGGCCTTCGCCTCAAGATCCCACAAAGCACAATCAACCGCATTGCGCGCAGCCCCCGCAGGCAATGCCTCTTGCAACTCGGCGCGGCTGATCTCTGGCGAAAGCCCTTCAATCTGAGCCGTCACACTCTCCAAACTCTCACCGTAGCGCGCATAAGGCACGCATTCGCCCCAGCCTTGCACCCCGTCGCGCTCGACGCGCACCGTCAGCACTTTCGCCTCTGAACGTGAGCCGCGAGAGATCGTAAACACCTCCGCCAGCTTGAACGTTTCAGCCGTCACTGTGATCATTGCGCGCGCCCTTCTTCAAGTTTCATCCTGGCAAGAAAACCTCCCCCGGAGGGCCCGCCTGCCTAAAGCGCCTCTAAAGCGTCGACAAGCCGTTCAGCGCCAAACCGGAACGGATCAGTCGTAGGCAGATCCATCCGCGCTTCGATCTCGGCCAGAAGCGCCTTCGCCTCGGCCTCACCCAAATGCTGCGTATTGACCGAAACGCCAATGACCTGACAGGCCGGATTGGCAACGCGCGCCATCAGCAAGGCAGTGTCGCGCAACTCCTCAAGCGAGGGTTGCTGATAATCCGGCAGGCCGCGCATGTGCGCGCGGGTGGGCTCGTGACATAAAACCAGCGCATCCGGCTGGCCGCCATGGATCAGCGCCATGGTCACGCCGGAGTAAGACACATGATAAAGCGAGCCCTGCCCCTCGATATGATCCCAATGATCCGCCTCATTGTCAGGTGTCAGATATTCAACCGCACCGGCCATGAAATCGGCAATCACCGCATCCAAAGGCACACCGCCCCCAGTGATCAAAATCCCTGTTTGACCCGTTGGCCGAAAGGTTGATTTCAACCCGCGCCGCGTCATCTCTGCATCCATGCACAGCCCGGTATACATCTTGCCGACCGAGCAATCCGTGCCCACGGCCAGACAGCGTTTGCCCGTCCGCTTCACTCCATTTGCAATCGGATAGGCCACTGACGGAATACGCACATCATGCAAGGTCCGGCCATGCAGCTTGGCCGCGCGCTGCAGCTCATCCTCGTCACGCAGGAGGTTATGCAGACCGGAAGCGATGTCATAGCCAAGCTCCAAAGCCTCAACCAGAACCGCTTTCCACGCATCCGAGATATAGCCGCCGCGATTTGCCACGCCGATCACCAGCGTCTTGGCACCGGCCTCCAAGCCTTGGCTCAACGTCATATCCTCAAGATCAACGCTCGTGCCGCAGCCTTCCATGCGAAACTGGCCCACGGCATTCTCCGGCCGCCAATCTTTGATGCCTTGCGCAACCTTCGCCGACAAAGCATCCGGCGCGTCGCCTAGGAAAAGGAGATATGGTGTCTGGATCATGTCGAAGCCCCCGAAATTACCGTTCTCGCATCATTTGCAGCAAAACCTATGAGAAGTTATACGGAAATCGTCAAGCTTGCTGCTCTCAGAGCAAGATTTCATGTGCTTGCAGGGGATTCTTCGAAGATTTTCCCACCGAAAACGGCCAAGGCAAGAGACTCAGGTATCGCCGCCCAGATCGTCCCAGATCTCTTCAACCCACGTCTTGATGACTTGCGCTTCCTCCCAGCGGTTCGACATCTCAACGCCCTTCGCATCGGTCATCGCATATTCAGGCGGCCCAAGCTCGCAGACGAAAATGCAATCACCCGTCGCGTTGCGATCGCGCCAAGAGGCTATCCCTTCGCGCCACCAGCCGCGAAACAGATCGACCCATTTTTGATGTTGCGGGAAATCTAGTTGCAGCTGGATTTGCTGACGCGACGCAACACGGCCTTGGAAACTGTCGGATCGCTCAAGGATGCGGCTGATCAACCCCATGTCATGATCTGACAGCGGAAACCAGAACTCGCGGTCGACGACATAATGCGACAGGTCCGCGCAAATACGCATTTCGGGGATGCGGTCGAGCAATTGCAGCGTCGTATAAAGATCATTGGTGATGCAATTGCGATGCGTCTCGAACTGAATGGGCTGGCCGATCCGTTCCGACATCTCCATCCACGTCTCGATCACTGGCACCATGTCGTGCAGCGCAATCGGCATGACCTGCCCGATTACATCAACAAACGGCGCACCGAAATCCTTTGCCATCCGAAGTGTCTCGTCGAGGCTTTCGATCGTCTTCGGGAAAGCCACGATCAAAGGCGTCAGGCCATTGGCCTCCATATGCGGGCGGACCTCATGGGCCACTGCTACATCAGACGCCCCCAGATCAATCGCCATGCCGTCAAAGCCAGCACCCGCGACCATCTCGCACACCTGATCCAAAGGCAGCTTCACCCCGGACGGATCATGTGGCTGCATGGCCCAAAGCGAGGTGTAGGTTTTAAGCTGCCTCATTCCGCAGGCAAACGCGCAGAGCGACCGCCCGAGAGCGGCACGACCCAAACCTCATCCATCGGATACTGGCTTTCATCTTTTGCCATCAGCTTCTTGATCACTTCGATCTGAAACTCGATCCAGCCCATGCGGTGCACCTCGCCGGTCTTGTCTTCGATCTTGTCATTCAGCTCGCGCAGCTTCCAAAACGGCACGGCAGGAAAAGTGTGATGCGCCGTGTGATAGGGCATCTGCCAGCACAGCCAGCGACCAAAGGCGTTGATCCGCGTGGAGCGGGTGTTTTCCATGATATCATTCTCATGGCTCAGGCCCAGATGTTCGATGGTGTTTTGCAATTGATGAATAGGCTTGGTCAGGATCATCGGCAACAGCCAGAAGGTGAGAAACCAAACCGAGCCTGACAGCAGCGACAAAGTCACAATCGACGCATAGGCCATCAGATGAATCCGCGCCTCGGAGATAATCTTCTCTTCTTCCTCGGGGCGAATAAAGGGCTCCAGAATGATGCCGCGCGCGCGACGGAAATTGCCGACGAACCTGTTGCGCCAATAGGTGATGCCAGAAAGCCAAAGCAGATAAGTCGTCAGCGTGTAAGGCTCGCGTACCAGCTCGCCATCGCGTTCCCAATCTTGCGTGTATTGGTGATGGGCGAAATGCATGACCTGATCAAAATCACGCGGGAAGATCATGATAAAGCCAATGATACGACCCCAAATCTCGTTCAATTTTCGGGTCTTGAAAACGGTCGCATGCGACAGCTCATGCTGGGCGGCATAAAGGAAATTGAGAAGCACGCCGAGGCCCAAACCGGTCAGCCAGACCCAACCAGTGCCAAGCGCCATATAGTGCAGAATGCCCACGAGCAGTATCGCACCGATATGGCTCGCCATTTGCATCCAACCTTTGGTGTCTGACCGCTCACTCAGCGCGCGCAGCTCTGCAGGCGTCAGCAATTCGCGGCGTGAAAAGCTCGCTTCCATGTCTCCGTCTCCCCTATCTTAGGCAAGAGACTAGCCCGAAGCGCGGGCTTGGCAAAGGGGTCTCGTCAATGCGCCGTCAGTAGACCTGCAGGTGCAGCTGCATCAATTTCGAAATCCACAGCAGGGCCAGAGGCCGCGACTGTGTTGCGTTTGAACTCGAAATTCATATGCGTGCCGTCAAAATCAGAGGCCACAATCAGCGCCTGATAAAGGTGCCGCGCGCCGTCATAGATATCAACCAGCCCCCGCAATTGCGGCGCGTCATCGCCATCAACTGCAAAGCTTTGCGCAGAGAACTTCAAAATCGGATAGGCTTCATTGCGCACAACCACACGCAACCGCGAGCGTTTGGCCAATTGCGCTTTGCGCGCGGCCGCAAGACCATCGCGCACTTCTTTCGACAAATACTCAGACATAACACACTACCTCAGATCACACAGAGTCAGAGTAAGCTAGACGCGAGCCGTTAACGTCAAGTTTTCAGTGTGGAAATCTGAACTCTCTAGCTATGCGTCAACCTTGGGTCGCAAGATGTGGGGTGTTTTCGGATCATAAAGCGCGCTGTCGCGGAAATCTTTGGCCTCCGCCAGCGCGGGTCCGACGAGAATCAGTGCAGTGCGCGTGATCTTCTCGGCGCGGACCTTTTCGCGGATGTCCTTGAGCGTGCCACGCAAGAAAATCTGATCGGGCCAAGAGGCACGGTAGGCGACGATCACCGGGCAATCTTCACCGTAATGCGGGATCAATTGCCGCTCTATCTCGCGCAAGGCACGAATGCCCAGATGAATGGCGAGCGTGGCACCCGTGCGCGCGAAGTTCTCCAGCGTTTCACCGTCAGGCATAGAGGTCGATTTCATCGACATGCGCGTCAGCACAATCGATTGCGCAATCTCAGGCACGGTGAGCTCTTGGCCCAGTGCCGCAGCAGCGGCGGCATAGGCTGGCACACCGGGGATGATCTCGTAGGGGATGTTCTCTAGCTTCAAGCGGCGGATCTGCTCTGCAATCGCGCCATAGAGCGACGGATCGCCAGAATGGACGCGGGCGACGTCTTGGCCCAATCCATGAGCCGTCACGATCTCCGCATGCGTGTCGTCCAGCGTCATCGGTGCCGTATCCATCACTTTCGCCCCTTGCGGCGCACCCGCGACAACCGCCTCTGGCACAAGCGAGCCTGCATAAAGGCAAACCGGACACGCCGCGATAATGCGCTGCGCTTTGAGTGTCAGAAGCTCCGGATCGCCGGGGCCTGCGCCGATGAAATAAACGGTCATGCTTTCGTTCCTGTCTTGGCCAGATCGCCATCGATTTTGCGGGCATAGCCACGCGGCGTATACATGCGCGGACCCTCACCCAGTTGGGCCAGTTTCGAATGGCTGGAGCCCACCAGCACGACCGTCAACATATCGACCTCATCAACGTCCAATCCATCAAGGCGACGGTAGCGGATATGTTCCTCCGGCCTGCCCAGAGAGCTGGCCAGCATTACGGGCGTGTCCGCAGGCCGGTATTGCAATAAGATGTCACGCGCCTCCGCCAGAAGCGTGCGACGACGTTTCGAGACGGGGTTATAGAACGCGATCACGAAATCGCCCTGCGCTGCGGCATGCAGGCGTTTGACGATATCCTCGCGTGGGGTCAATAAATCGCTCAGTGAGATGGCGCAGAAATCATGGCCCAAAGGCGCGCCCGCGCGCGCCGCAGCCCCTTGCAAAGCCGAGACACCCGGCGTCGAGACGACCTCGACCCGGCGCGCGGCATCACTGACACCCATCTCGCCTTCGCTGCGATCTAGAAGCTCAAACACCAGCGCGCCCATCGCGTAGATGCCCGCATCGCCCGAGCAAATCAGCGCCACCCGCCGCCCCTCGCCCGCGCGTTCCAGCGCGTAGCGGCAACGGTCTTCTTCACCACCGAATGGAAAATCGGAGCGCTGTTTGCCATTGGCCAAAGGCCCGAGCAGATCGATATAGAGCCCGTAGCCCACAAGCTCATCGGCCTCTTGAACAAGCGCGGACGCCTCGGGCGTGCGCCAAGAATGCTGACCCGGCCCTATGCCGATGATTGACAGCTTACCGCGTGCACGGCCTTGCAATTGCGTGATCGGCGCAGGGCTGAGCGCCAAGGCGCAAGTGGTGTTGGCGGTCTTTTGCTTCTCGACCGCGAGCCTCGCATCCTTGCCCGCGGCGGCTAAGCTCGACGCCTCAGCCACCCCGTGACAGCCCACTTCCGCAAAGACCACATCAGACGGGTTGGCAAGGCGCGGCGTCTCCGCCTCCAGCTCAGCCGCCGTGAAAAGCCGCAACGGTACACCAAGGCGCGCGGCTGTTTGCAAAATGGCAGGCTCGTCGGCTTTCAGATCGATGGAGGTGACGCACGCGATGGCCTCGGGCGCGATATGAGCTGCCTTGAGCGCCTCTTGCACGGCCTTCCACATCTCGGCCGGATCAGCATTGCGCGCGCACCCAAGGCCCAGCGCGAATTCTTGTGCATAGAAAGTGAGGCTCGGCTGGCCGAGATGAGGCTTGCCATCTTTGAGCTCCGTCAGAATGCAAGGCGGCGTATGCGTACCATTGATGCGCGGCGGCGGGCCGGTGGTGACGTTGGGCGCGGCTCGCAATGGCTCCAACCAATCGAACATTCCGGCCAGACCGTAAGGCGTGCCAGAAAGCAGCCCCGCCATCACAGATTTGGCATTTTCGGCATTGGCCAAACGGTAGCCCGCAGGCGGCGCATCAAGCGCCAGACCAAGGGCCACATCACCCGCCGTGGTCACCGCCGCAGTAGCACTCAGAGCACTTGCGATCTCAGACGCCAGCCGGTTCGCACCGCGATGTCCGCCCAGAAGCGGCACGACGACCACACCATCATCGGAGACCGACAACACAGGCGGCTCGGAGGTTTTGTCGGCCAGCAATGGCGCCACGGCGCGGATCAAAATGCCTGACGCGCAAACGCCAATCACCGGCGTGCCCGCGGCAAAAAGCGTGCGCGCGTGATCAAGCGCGTTGGGAAAGAACACATCCGCTTCGTCAACGCGGCCCTCGCGGCCATGCACAGGCGCGCCTAGCAGTTTGGCGATACGGTGGGCCGTGGCCTCGCCTGCGCGATTGAGACAAAGGATTGCGGGCGCTACAGCCATGGGTCGGCCCCTTTTGCAAGCAAGATCATTGAAAAATACGGCGCTGTTTCAGGCGCTTTGGCCAGAGGTAAGATCACCTCTTGCGGCAGGGTTGCGCGTTCGACGTAGGTGGCTTTGTCGGTCAGGCCCAGCGCATCGATCACTGCGCGGATCTTTGGCAAATGCCGCCCGACTTTCATAATCACCACGCTTTCCGCACCCGCGATACGGGTCTTCAGCTCGGCCTCATCCAAAGGCCCCGGCAAAACAGTGAGCCGTTCATTGCGCGCGGCCAGCGGCAGACCTGCGCGCGCAGCACAAGCAGTCACAGACGTCACGCCGGGGATGATTTCTACTTCGAAGCGATCTGACAGACGCGCGAAGAGATACATAAAAGAGCCGTAGAAAAACGGATCGCCCTCGCATAGGCAGATGACATCCTCGCCCGCCTCAAGCGTCTTGGTGATTTGTGCGGCCCCCTCGTCATAGGCCTTTTGCGCAGGCGCGCGGTCGGTCGACATGGGCACATCCATGCGGATTTCATGCGCCCCCTCCGGGATCAAATCTTTCGCAATCGCGCGCGCGAAACTGTCGCTGCCAGCAAGCGTCGGATAAGCGATGGTCGTGGCCCCTGCGATCAAACGCGCGGCTTTCAGCGTGATCAGTTCGGGATCACCGGGGCCGAGGCCAATGCCGTAAAGCGTACCGCTCATCGCTTCACGAGGCTCCATTGCGTGACGGTCATCGACGGGCGCCAACCGGTCAGACGGCCCACGGGCTCTGCACGTTGGACGCTGATCTTGACCAGCTCGCCGCCATGCTCTGCGTGTAGCGCAATCAGCAGCGCTTCGCTTTCCAGCGTCACGGCATTGGCAACCAAGCGGCCTAGCGGGCGGAGCTGATCCCATGCGATTTCGAACACATCACGCGACAGTCCACCGCCAATGAAAATCGCATCAGGCGCATCAAGCCCTTCAAGCGCAGCAGGCACTTCGCCGTCGATCAGATCAAGCTTGGGCGCACCCAAAGCCAGCGCGTTCTCGGCCGCCATCGCGCGACGATCCGCGCGCGGCTCGATCCCGATGGCGCGGGCATATCGCGCGGCGCGCATCCACTCGATCGCGACTGAGCCAGAGCCCGCGCCGATATCCCACAACAGCGCGCCGCGCATGGGCATCAGCTTGGCCAAGGTCGCGGCGCGGACCTCTTGCTTGGTCATTGTGCCGTCGGATTGAAACAGATCATCCGCCAGTCCCGGCACGCGCGGCAAGAGCGCAGCGTCAGGCGCCGCGATGCAATGAACCGCAAGCGTGTTGAAGGCGGGAACCTCATGCGACCATGTCTCGGCTGTGCCATTAAAACGCTGCTCACTCTCGCCGCCCATATTGGCCAGCACCGACATTTGCGAGCCCCCAAAGCCGCGCGCTGTCAGGAAGGTCGCGATCTGGGCCGGGGTCTCTGCGCCAGTGGTCAAGATGATCAGGCGCTGGTCGGGTTGGATAAAGGCCACCATCTGATGAACGGGGCGGCCATGGACGGTCAGCGTTTCGACATCGGCCAAGCTCCACCCCATGCGCGCGGCGGTCAGCTGAAACGCCGACAGCTGCGGGTGATAGACGATCTGCGCAGGATCAATCGCGCGGCCAATCCGCGCGCCGACCGAGAACCACAAAGGATCGCCCGTGGCCAGCACCACGACGCGCTTAGACTTGTGGCTTTGCAGCGTCTCGATCAAAGCATCAAAGGGCGACGGCCACGCGATGCGTTCCGCTGCAAGGTTCGGCGAAAGGCTGTGATGCCGCTCACCGCCGATGATGATTTCTGCGGCCTCAACCACGGCGCGGGTCGCAGGGGTCAACCCGTCCAGCCCGTCCTCCCCGATGCCCACGATATGAAGCCAAGGCGCGCTCATGCGATTTCGGGCAGGCCTGCGGCCAAGGCGTTGACGGCTGCAGAGGCCAGTGCCGATCCACCGCGCCGCCCGCGCAAAGCCACGAAGTCACAGCCGCGCGGGTTGGCGGCAAGCTCGGCCTTGCTTTCAGCAGCGCCGACGAAGCCAACGGGAAATCCCAAGATTAATGCGGGCTTCGGGAAGCCTTGGTCAATCAGATCGAGCAGGTGAAACAGCGCCGTGGGCGCGTTACCAATGGCGACGATTGCGCCTTCGATATGCGGCTCCCAAAGCTCGACGGCGGCGGCGGAGCGCGTGTTGGAGATTTGCGTGGCGCGGTCCGGCACGGATGGATCATTGAGTGTGACGATCACCTGATTATCGGCTGGCAAGTAGCGCCGGATCACGCCAGCGGCGACCATTTCGCAGTCACACAAAACCGGCGCGCCATTGGCAAGGGCTGTGGCCCCCACGGGATAAGCGTCTTCCGAGAATGCCAGACGGTCAGCGATCTCGACCATGCCGCAGGCATGAATGACGCGCGTGGCCAAACGGTCTAGCCCGCCGGGGAAGCGGCCCAGATTGGCCTCGTCTCTCACGGTGGCGAAACTGGCGGCGTAAATCGCCTTGGGGTCACGCTCGTATGGACGCATCAGGCTTTGGTCTTCCGCGCGCTTTCAGGCCCGTGCGGGTGTTTGGCATGCGGGTATGGCGCGTGGTGGTG
The DNA here is from genome assembly GCA_964497775.1 of uncultured Rhodobacterales bacterium. Lineage (GTDB taxonomy): Bacteria > Pseudomonadota > Alphaproteobacteria > Rhodobacterales > Rhodobacteraceae > Litoreibacter. The sequence continues at coordinate 23,075 of CAZCEW010000002.1, read as the reverse complement.
ATCATGGTGATGATCGTGAGAATGGTCATGCCCGTGGTCGTGATGATGATGGTGATGCGCAGTGTTTTCCAGACGGCACATGCCTGTGCAAAACGTATCGCACAAAGCGCAATCGGCGACATTTGATCCCGGAGCCGACGCGCCTTGGCCCTCCACATGGTGGTGGTGGCTTTCCTGCACCGCCCCGACCTCACCTTCAAAGCCCAGCACCGCCACGCGGTATTTGCACAACACGCAAGTTGGCGGAGGTACGTCACCAAAGGCAGGATGCGCGCGATCTTCGGCGCTGATCTGGCGGGTTTTGCCGCCATCCATCGCAATGATTTGGCTGCGGTAGCCACAAATGCCGCAATTGGGCGGCGGGTTAGATCCCATCTGCTCGCGCACGCGTTCCGCAAACGTCGCAAGCACTTGCGCGTGGTCGTTCAGATAACCGGCTTTGACAAACTCGATCCCCGGATGCTCGGCTGCGACTTGATCAGTGAAGCCGTAGATGCGGTCGATCAGGATGCCGGTGAACAGGAAATACGGGAAGACGATGATACGCTTATAACCCAGCTTGGCGGCATGTTGTAGGCACGGCTCGACCAGCGGGAACGTAACGCCGGAATAACCCACTTCGACCCAACCAAAGCCCATACCCTCATGCAACATGCGCGCGATCTTGGCGACGTTGCCATTGGCATCAGGGTCCGACGCACCGCGTCCGATCACTACGAGGCAGGTGTCTTCATTGGCAACTGGTGTAATTGCATTAGCGGCATCAACAGCGTCTTGAATGCGCGCGCCAGCGGCGGCGATCATTTTTGGATCAACACCAAGTTCGCGACCGTAGGAAATCTCGATCCCGTGTTTTTCGGCATAGGTGTTAAGCACGGTGGGGATGTCATTCTTCGCGTGCATCGCCGCAAAAAGCATTCCCGGAACGGCAAGGATTTTATCGCACCCTGCCTCGCGCAATTTATCCAGCCCGTCGCGAATAACAGGGTTGGCAAATTCCAGATAGCCGTATTCGACCTGCCAGTCAGGCGGCAAAAGCGGCGGCAGTTTTTCGGCCAGAACAGAGAATTGGTCAACCGCCGCCTGAGAACGTGAGCCATGGCCGCAGATCATCACACCAATCTTGCTCATGCCACTTCCTCTTCTGACTCGTCGTCTTCCTCGGCCTCTTCAGGGTCGGGTTTGCGTCCCTTCGCTAAGCCCCAAAGCGTGATGCCAGCCGCAATGCCGATGGCGATGCCCGCGATCCAGTGATCATGACCCGCAGCACCGCCCAGATGACCGACATGGGCCGCAGCGGGGCTTGCAAAAAGTGCAGTTACAAATGCGAGATATTTCATAGCCGGAGGCCCCCTCAACCAATTCAAATTCCAATAAGAGGCAGGCCAAGCAACTCGGCGCGACGTGCGGCCCGTGGCTTCCCTGATGGGTAAAGCGCTTTGGGCGGCCAACCTCTCTGGGGCCTGATCTGGCCCGCGTCTGGAACGGGTATAAGGAGCGCACGCACTTGCTGCAATGCGATAAGCGCCGCGCCATATCCAAATTGCGACCGCGCAGCCCCTGTGCGCTGATGTGTAAAGACAGCGCAGGGCATGGCGCGCTACATCTTTGGCAAGTTGAAACAGGAGACACGCAATGGGCTTGTTGGTGGACGGGGTCTGGAAGGACCAATGGTATGACACGAAATCCTCGGGCGGCGCGTTCAAACGCTCGACCGCCGGATTTCGCAACTGGATTACTGCGGACGGATCGGCGGGGCCTTCGGGCGATAGCGGCTTTCAGGCCGAGGCCGGGCGCTATCATCTTTATGTGTCTTATGCCTGCCCTTGGGCGCACCGTGCGCTGATCTTCCGCAAGCTCAAAGGCCTCAGCGACCTGATCGATGTCTCGGTCGTGCATCCCGATATGCTAGGCGATGGCTGGACGTTTGAGACAGACGCGCACGGCGCGACGGGCGATACGCTTTACGGCCTGCCTTTTGCGCGCGACATTTACATCAAAGCTGATCCCGGCGTGTCGGGGCGTGTGACGGTTCCGATCTTGTGGGACAAAACGCGCGAAACGATTGTCAGCAATGAGAGCGAAGAGATCATTCGCATGTTCAACTCCGCATTCAATGGCATCACCGGCAATGACCTCGACTTCTGGCCCGAAGACTTGCGCGAAGCGATCGAGCCGATAAACGCGCGCATCTATGACACGTTCAACAACGGCGTCTACAAGGCGGGCTTTGCCACAACGCAAGAGGCGTATGACAAAGCGATTGGCCCTCTGTTCGAGACGCTCGATTGGTTGGAAGAGCGCTTGGCCGATCATCGCTACTTGATGGGCGACCGGATCACGGAGGCCGATTGGCGGCTCTTCACGACGCTCGCGCGTTTTGATCTGGTCTATCACCAACATTTCAAATGCAACCGCGCGCGGATCATCGACTACCCGAATCTTTGGGCCTACACGCGCGAACTCTATCAATGGGACGGCGTGGCGGAGACCACGAATTTCAACCATATCGTGCGCCACTATCACTATAGCCACGACACAATTAACCCCAACCGGATCATCCCAACCAATCCGGTGATCGACTGGATGGCGCCGCACGGGCGGGGTTGAGTTCGGCGCGAGCGTGGCTCTAAGCTACGCGCGATGAGCGAGAAAACTGCCCTTTGGACTTGGCGCGACGTCTATGAGGACCCGCGCGATGTGACGTTTGACGCGGATGGGCTGAAGCTTATCCGCTCGCTCAACGTCATATGGGAAAGTGCCGAGGCAGGTGCCGCCGGGGTTGATCTGGACGAGTTTGACGAGATCGCGGACGCGGGCGCCGATATCGAGGCTTTGATTGATCTGTTTTTGACCACAGCGACGTTGCCTACGCCCAAAGGTGTGATCCGCGCGCCTTATGACAAGGCGAGCGTAGAAGAAATGGGGTGGATGCTAGAGGACATCCCCGATGCCGAGATCAAGGCACAGGTTCTGAGCGGCGAGGACATCGCGTTTGAGGCCACCGCGCAGGATCAACTATTGTGGAGCGAGGCCAATATCGGATCGGAAGGCATCAACTGCAAACGCCCCTTTGGGACGGGCAATGTTTCAAGCGATTTGCGCGCGTTGCTGGACCCGGACAAGAAACTGTCGAACCAAGCCTTTGGTAAGCTGCGCAAACAGGCCGAGGCGCGGATGGTGCTCTACCTGATGTTCTTCGTACAAACCGCCGAACTGCACTTCGACGACTACACGCGCGACAAGACCTACGCTTGGGTGCCGTCCTCAAGCATAGACCGCGAAGCCGGTGAACGGATTGATCGCGAGACTTGGTGCGACCGTGTCTCTGGGATCGTTCATTCCCAATGTAAAGACTACACCAAGACGGCAATGGCAGTGGGTCAATTGGTTTGGGAGGATCGGCTGCAAGGCGATTACCCGGCGCTCAACACCCGCCTTCGCTTGCACGATTTCTACGAGGATTTCTTCACGCCGCGCTATGTCGGCCTGGTCCGCGAGATGTTGGAGACGGGGCTTGAAGCATTCCCGGAGACAGACCTACCCGTACTTGAGAAAACCATGACGCTCACGCTTCTGCGCGTGCTCAATGGCACGGGTGATTTCGACGCAGCGCGCGATCTGATGCAAAAACACGGGATTTGGGAGATCGACCCCAACACCTGCTCGCTCTCGCCATTGAATGCCGAAGCCGTCGTCTTTTTCGAGAGCATAGCCGCGCGCATGGGTCTGGGCCAGATCGAGCGAGAGAACTTCGAACGCCGCGCCTTTGGTGCGATCCGCGGGCCGTCGAACTTCTTCTTCGACATTTTGCACGACATAGGCGAGTGGAAAGATGGCTGCCCTAAGGACGTGCCATTCTATCGCTATTCGCGCGCCTGCGCGGTCATAGCGCAATTGCAGATCATGCGCGGCCCCTACCGGGCGTGATAGTCAACCAAAGCGGCCAGATCCTCGGGCGGCATCGCGCGGGGCACCATGGCGCAGGCATTTGACATGTAGTTGAAGATCGACCCGTCCGAGAAGAAGCTGTCCGAGGACACGAAAATCACTTTCATATCGGGGCGGCGGTAGCTGGCATAATCCGCCACAGCCATCGCCGAGCCAAAGTGGAGGTTAAGGTTCAGGATCAACACATCAAAGCTCTGTTCGCGCAACTCTTCGACCGCGTCTGACTGATTGGTCACCAAGCTCGGACATACTCCGAAACGACCGATATGGTCACACCAAACTTCACCTAGACGGGCATCGTTTTCTACAATGAGCACATTCATTCTATAGGTCTCCGACCAGTCAGCACGAGTTTCTGGTCCGCAACACGTCCCAACTGTGTTCGCATCTTAGTCATTCTTCTGCGCCTGTTTTCCTAACGAAGAGTTAATTTTCACAAGCGCTATACTACCATATTACCCCATAGGCGAGTTCTTGCTTCTTTTGCGAGAATAGGATTGATGTGGAGCGCTGACACAACTTTGACGGACGAGCCATGACCACTTGGATCACCATTTGCGACACTTGCAAGCGCGACGATTGGGACGCGCGCGGGGTCGAGACGACCGATGGCGAGCGCCTGGCCGAGATGGTCGAGGCCGCAGCGCAAGGCAATGACACGGTCAAAACCCGCCGCCATTCCTGCCTGATGGGCTGCACACATGGATGCAATGTGGTGGTGCAGGGCCAAGGCAAGCTGAACTACACAATCGGCAATTTCGATCCGTCCGAGGAGGCCGCAGGCGCGATTGTGGACTATGCCGCCCTGCATGCGCAAAGTGAGACAGGCACGGTGCCTTACCGCCAATGGCCTCAACCGATCAAAGGCCACTTCGTCAGCCGCCACCCGCCCTTGCCCGATGACGAAAGCTAAGCCGCGCGATCATGGCGGCGGGCTGGACGGCGCGATTGCAAGCTATGGCGGGACACGCGCCGAATGGCTTGATCTGTCGACCGGGATTAACCCCGTGCCCTACCCTTTGGGCGACGTCACGCCAGACGCTTGGACCGCCCTGCCCGATCACACCGCAGCGGCCCGGCTGGAACGCGCCGCGCGCAAGTTCTGGAACGTACCAGACGACGTAAAGATCATCGCAGCCCCCGGCGCCTCGGCACTGATTGCGCGCATGCCGCAACTGGGCGTTCACCTGCGCTACCATATCGACACGCCCACCTATAACGAACATGCAGCGGCGTTTGATGCCGCCGGAATCGCGCGCTCAAATGACCCGAGGGACGGAGCGGCCACGCATATCTTCGTGCATCCCAACAACCCCGATGGCCGCGACCGCCGTACTGATATCGCCAAGACCCGCGGAATGCTGACAATCGTTGATGAGAGCTTTTGTGATATCTCTCCAGAGCTCAGCGTGATCGGCGATGTCTTGGACAAACGCATGCTGGTGATGAAAAGCTTCGGCAAGTTTTGGGGGCTGGCAGGGCTCAGGCTTGGCTTTGCGATTGCGCGCGCGGATGTGTTTGCACCGTCGACGCGACTCAGACTGGAAGACGGCACGCATAGGACCGAGCACTTCGCTACGCTCAGCGATCTGCTCGGCCCTTGGCCTGTCGCGGGCCCCGCGCTTGAAATTGCCGCGCGCGCGTTGGAAGATGAGCCATGGGCCATTGCGACACGCGCAAGGCTGGATGGGGACGCAGCCAGAATGGATGCATTGATGACCAAAGCGGGCGCGAGTGTTGCAGGCGGCACGTCGCTGTTTCGCCTCTATGACGCAGGCGATGCCGCAGCTTGGCAAGACAAGCTTGCCCGCGCGCATATCTGGTCGCGTATTTTCCCGTATTCCACGCGCTGGTTGCGCCTCGGCCTGCCCGCCCCCGATCAATGGGACAGGTTGGAGGCCGCTTTGTCATGATCCTGGCACTTGGGATGATTCTGGACGCCTATCTGGGAGAGCCGAAATGGCTTTGGAGCCGCATACCGCACCCGGCCATTTTAATGGGCCGTGCGATTGGCTATCTCGACGCTAGATATAATACCAGCTCTGACAAATCCGGCCCGCAGAAGCGTCGTGACGGTGCCTTGGCAATCGCGGGCTTGGTGCTGGCGATGATCCTTCTCGGGCTGATCTTGTCACCGCTGCCGGCCGTGCTGCACATCATCATCATCGCCATCATCATCGCGCATCGCTCGCTTGTGGATCACGTCGCAAATGTGGCCGAAGCCTTGGGTCGAAGCACTGGCGACGGGCGCAAGTCAGTGGCCAAGATCGTCGGCCGAGATACATCACAAATGACCCCTCCCGAGATCGCGCGCGCAGCCCTTGAAAGCGGCGCAGAAAACCTCAGCGATGGCGTGATAGCGCCTATCTTCTGGTATGTGCTTTTGGGCCTACCCGGCCTTCTGGCTTATAAAATGATCAATACGGCCGACAGTATGATCGGCTATAAAAGCGAAACCTACAAAGACTTTGGCTGGGCCTCGGCAAAACTCGATGATTTGGTCAATTGGGCCCCTGCGCGCCTGACCGCGATCTTGATGGTGCTTTGCTCGCTTGAGCCGGACAATTGGGAGGTCGTGCGCCGAGATGCAAACAAACACCGCTCTCCCAATGCAGGCTGGCCTGAAGCCGCGATGGCCGCAGGGATAGATGTCGCGCTGTCTGGGCCGCGCAGTTATGACGGAGAGCTTCGTGACTTTCCCTACGTCTATGAAGAAGGCCGCCACGATATCAGCCCCGGCGACATCCTGCGCGGCGTTGATCTATTGTGGAAAACATGGTGGGGCGCATTGATCGCCTTTGGCCTATTGTCGTTGATCATATAGACGCGCCTGCTAAACTTATCCTTCCCCGCTTGCGTATTTCCCGGAGACCTCTCATGCGTGTTCTTGCCCTTTGCCTGTCGCTCGCTCTCTTGCCCGGCTCTGCTTTTGGCGCCGTCGCTTGCGGTGGCAGCTTCAAAAATTTCGTGTCCGCAATGAAGCAAGAGGCGCGTGCCAAGGGGCATTCTAAAAGCTCGGTCGACAAGTTCTTCGCCTCTGTCCGCCAAGACGCGAAAGTCATCAAAGCCGACCGCAGCCAAGGTGTGTTCAAACGCGACTTCATCGACTTCTCACGCCGGGTAATCTCTAAATCGCGTCTGCAAAGAGGCCGCTCCAACGCGGGCAAATTCGCCTCTGTGTTCAAACGCGCAGAGCGTGACTATGGCGTACCGCCTGGCGTGCTATTGGCGTTCTGGGCGCTGGAGACGGATTACGGCGCGGTGCAGGGCAATTTCAACACGCTCAACGCGCTGATGACGCTGAGCCATGATTGCCGTCGCCCCGATCTGTTCCGCCCGCAGGTGTTTGCAGCCCTCGAGCTGTTCGAAAAGGGCGATTTCAGCCCATCTAAAACCAAAGGCGCATGGGCCGGAGAGATTGGCATGGTCCAGATGCTGCCCGAAGATATCATCAACAACGGTGTCGATGGTGATGGCGACGGAAAAGTCTCGCTGAAGACCTCCGCCCCCGATGCGCTGATCTCGGGCGCGAAGATGCTGCAAAGCCTTGGCTGGAAAGCGGGCCAGCCGTGGTTGCAAGAGATCACCGTGCCCGCCGATCTGGATTGGTCGAAAACCGGGCTTGGCACGAGCCTGAGCGTCTCTGACTGGGCGCGTATGGGCGTTAAGCCGCGTTCGGGTCAGTTTCAGGCGCAAGCCCAAGCCTCGGTCCTTTTGCCGATGGGGCGCAACGGGCCTGCCTTTCTGGCCTACCCGAATTACCGCGTCTATTTCGAATGGAACCAAAGCTTTGTCTACGTCACGACAGCCGCCTACTTCGCCACCCGCCTGTCCGGCGCGCCTGTATTTGATCCCGGAAATCCCAGCGCGGGGCTGTCGGATCGTGATATGAAAGCGCTGCAAAAGAAGCTAGCGGCACGCGGCCATAACGTGGGCAAGATCGACGGCATTTTAGGCGCAGGCACACGCGGAGCCGTTCAGAAAGAACAAAAGCGTCTCGGCCTGCCCGCAGATGCTTGGCCCACGCGAGAATTGCTAAACCGACTGTAGCGCGAGGCGCGTTAACCACGTTGGGGCGGTGTCGTTTACTTTTTTGAAAGGGTGAGGCAGTATGCCAACCAATGTAGGTTTTTATTCATGTCTCACTGAATAAAGCGACCCCGCCAAGGTGGATGCTTGGCGGGGTCTTCTCTTTCTCAGGCCATTACAGACTGATCCAGAGTTGGATGAGTGCAACAATCAGCGTTGCCGCAGCAATCGCAATCATCCACTTTTGTAGATTCCTAAACATTCATGTCTCACCTCCTTCTGCCGCGATGGATCGCGGCAAGGATCAGCGGTACGTGAAAGGGGCTAAGCCTAAGTTAAGCGACCAGCTGTTCGGCCTTCTTAAGATCAACCGAGACCAGCTGAGACACGCCCAGCTCGCCCATGGTGACGCCAAACAAGCGGTCCATTCGCGCCATGGTCACGGCGTGGTGGGTGATGATCAAGAAACGCGTATTGGTGCGGCGCGTCATCTCGTCGAGCAGGTCACAAAAGCGCGTGACATTGGCATCATCCAAAGGCGCGTCAACCTCGTCGAGCACACAGATTGGCGCGGGATTTGCCAAGAAGACAGCAAAGATCAGCGCCAAGGCAGTTAGGGTCTGCTCACCACCTGACAGAAGGCTCAGCGTCGACAATTTCTTGCCCGGAGGCTGGCACATAATTTCAAGCCCGGCCTCAAGAGGGTCGTCGCTTTCGACCATCACCAGTTTGGCCTCGCCGCCTCCAAAGAGATGTTTGAACAAGACGCCGAAATTGGTGTTCACCTGCTCGAACGCGGTCAAAAGCCGCTCGCGGCCTTCTTTGTTCAGCGATGCGATACCGCTGCGCAGTTTCGCAATCGCGTCTTCCAGGTCGGTCTTCTCGCCGGCCAAAGTGTCATGTTCGGTCTGGACCTCTTTGGCATCTTCCTCGGCGCGCAGGTTCACAGCGCCCAGCGCGTCGCGTTGGCGTCTCAAACGGTTGACCTCAATCTCGATCGCCTCGGAAGCGGGCATCTGGTCAGGGTCTGTGGCGATGACCTCCAGCAGCTTGGCCGGTGTGGTTTCTTGTTCTTCACGAATGCGCGCCTCGGCCAAAGTGACGGCCTCAAGCGCAGCCTCGGCGCGAGCCTCGACACGGGCGCGGGCTTCGCGGGCCTCCGATGCGGCGCGCTCGCTGTCACGCTCGGCTTGTTCTGCCTTGCGAAACGCGGTCTCAGCCTCAGCCAAAGCGTCAGCCGCTGATTTGCGGCGCGTCTCTGCGGCGTCAATTGCATCGGCCAACTCGGCCCGTTTGGCAGCAATCTCGTCAGGCGCTGAAGTCGCGGCAGTGAGCTCTGCCTCAGAGGTCTCTTTGCGCTCTTCCAGCTCGCCCATGCGCTTTTCAGCGTTCTCAAGACGGTGCGTCCAGCTGTTGATTTCGGTCGTGATCTCTTGCGCACGCTTGACCCGCGCCTCGCCTTCGCGACGCAATTCATCATGGGCAGAGCGTTTGGCCAGCATCGTCATCCGTGCGGCCTCGACGGTCATTCTGACGTCTTCGACCTGCGCGCGAGCGGTGTCGAGATCACCCAGATCGGTGACGCCTTTCTCGGCCTCGCGCGCACGTTCGCGCGCCGCCAGAGCTTCCTCTTTGTAGCGTGTCACCGCCAGCTGTAGAGTTTCCAACTTGCCTGCGGCAATGGATTTCTCACCTTCCGCGCGGCTCAGTGCGCGGGCGGCTTCAGCCATCTGACGGTCGGCCTCCTTGCGCGCGTCGCGCGCCATGCGGTCAGCTTGCGTCAGATCGGACAAACGCTTGGTCAGCACATCATGGGCTTGCTTGGCCCCCTCGGCGCGCGCCCCTGCTTCTTCAAGACGTTGCTTGAGTTCCTCAAGCCGGTTGAGCTGTTGCAGGCGCAAAGCAGCCGCCGACGGCGCATCATCCGCACCGGTGCGAAACCCGTCCCAACGCCACAGATCACCATCCGTGGAAACCAATCTCTGACCCGGTAACAGATCGCTTTGCAAGCGCGCACCGTCATCCGCATCAACCAAACCAACCTGGCTCATCCGGCGCGCCAAGACGCCCGGAATAGTGACGTAAGAGGTCAGCGCCGAAACGCCCGCAGGCAGCGATTGCGGCTTGGCGTAGCTGGGCAGTTCGGTCCAGCCGGTTTCCTCGTCATCGTCAATGCGCGGCGCGCGCAGATCATCGGCCAAAGCCGCGCCCAGCGCTTTCTCGTAGCCCGATTTCACCTGCACGACGTCGAGAAGCTGGCCGCCCTCGGATGTGTCACGCTCTACCAGTTTCGCCAAAGCAGAAGCTTCAGCCCGCAATGCACCCGCTTCGCCTTCGGCCTCAGACAGGGTCGCCCGCGCGTCAGACTCGCGGGCTTGTGCGTCATTGCGCGCCTCATCCGCCTCCGCCAAAGTCGCATCCGCATCTTCGGCCAGCTTCGTCGCTTTCGCCAGAGCCGCCTCTGCGGCGGATTGGTCTGCGGCAGAGGTCGACAGCAGGGTCTGCGCGGCGATCACGGCGGCTTCAGCTTGGCTGGCCTCGCCCTCATAACGATCCAATGTTTTGGTGGCATCTTCCAACAAGCGATGCGCGGATTGATGGCGCGCAGCAAGACGGGCGACATCTTCCGTCTGCTCGGCCAAGGCCGTCTCACGGTCTTGCAAAACTTGCGCGGCTTCACGCGCCTCGGTGGCGGAGCCATCAAGCTCGGCCACATGCCCATCAGAGGCCTTACCCAAGACCGATTGTTCTTCTTTCAGGCGCGCAATCGTCTCGCCCGCATCACTGTTCAGCGCTGCTTCACGCTCGATATCATTGCCGAGCTGCGAAATCCGCGCGGTCAGCGTATCAATCGTCTGCTGGGCTTGGGCTTCCTGATCCGACAACGTGTCGCGCTGGACTTGCAAGCGTTGCAACACGGCGGCCGCCACGGCTTCTTCTTCACGCAAAGCAGGCAGTGCGCCGTCATGGGTTTCACGCAGTTTCGCCGCCTCACGCGCAGCAGTTTCGGAGCTGGCGGCAGCGCGCGTGCGCTCGGTCAATTCTGTCTGAGCCGCCGCGCGGGCCTCATCGGCTTCACGCCAGCGGCGATACAAGAGCATGCCTTCAGATTTGCGCAGCGCTTCACCAATTTCGCGGTAGCGCGCGGCCTGACGGGCTTGGCGGGCCAATTGCGCAAGCTGGGCTGCAAGCTGTTCGACCACATCCTCAACCCGCGCCAGATTTGTTTCCGCGCCGTTCAGCTTCAGCTCCGCCTCGTGGCGACGTTGATAGAGCCCCGAGATCCCCGCCGCCTCTTCCAGAATACGACGCCGCGCTTTCGGTCGCGCGTTGATCAGCTCCGAGATCTGGCCTTGGCGCACAAGGGCCGGCGAATGCGCGCCGGTTGAAGCATCGGCGAACAGCATCTGCACATCGCGTGCGCGAACGTCTTTGCCGTTGGCTTTATAGGCCGACCCCGCATCGCGTGTGATCCGGCGGATGACGTCGATCTGATCAAGGTCGTTGAAGCCCGCAGGCGCGAGGCGTTCGGAATTATCAAGCGTCAGCGAGACTTCGGCGAAGTTGCGCGCCGGACGGGACGCGGCCCCCGCGAAGATCACATCTTCCATGCCTTGCCCACGCATCGACTTGGCGCGGTTCTCGCCCATCACCCAACGCAGGGCTTCAAGCAAATTCGACTTGCCGCAGCCATTGGGCCCCACAACACCTGTCAGACCATCAGCAATCACCAGATCCGTGGGGTCCACGAAGCTTTTGAAGCCGTTCAATCTGAGTTTCGAGAAGCGCAAGGCAGAGCCATCCGTGAATCGGGTTTGTTGAAGCGTGATTGTTTTGGATGGGGCCTATAGAGTCAACTGATTGCCACCTTATCTGGACAGATCGGCGGAGTTATCCCCAATATGTTGGGATATGCCGGGCAATCCACGATCAACTCGTCGCAACCAAAGGATTGCTATCGCTGCGCGGGTGGGCCTAGTCTCGACCCTCATAAGGAGCGCGCACATGACACTCATCGCATCCATTCTCATCGGGCTTATCGCCCTTGCTGCATCTCTACATCGCATGGTTCGAAATCTTCGCATGGACCTCGCGCGGCCCAAAAGTCTTCGGCAATTTCCCCAAAGACCTGTTCGAGCCGACGAAATCCATGGCAGCCAATCAAGGGCTTTATAACGGCTTCCTCGCAGTCGGGCTGATCTGGCCGTTCTTTATCTCGGACGCTGCTTGGGCAAAGAACATCGCGACCTGCTTTTTGCTCTTCGTACTGGCGGCGGGCTTGTTTGGAGCCGCGACTGCATCCAAGAAAATCCTGTCCGTGCAAGCCATTCCCGCCGCTTTGGCGCTAGGCGCGCTGTGGATCGGGCTCTAACAATCGGGCGCAATCGGCGGCTGGAATGTCGGAATCCCTCTTGCTCTCACCCATTCAAAGGCGCAAGGTCGGCCCTACAAGGTTCCCGCGCGGTGCAAAGCGCCGTTGGGATAAATGGGAATGTGGAGCAAGTGACCCAATCAGGGGCTTATAACCACAGCCGCCCCCGCGACTGTAAGCGGTGAGTGCACGTCAATAACCACTGGGGAAATCCCCGGGAAGGTGACGCAAGCACCACGATCCGCAAGCCAGGAGACCAGCCTTGTGCAAGCGAAACCCGACCGTCGGGTGTGACGGGACAAGGAGAAAGACACGATGAAAAACGAAGCAAAAGCGATCGCTTTGACTCAGACCAGAACCCAATCCGCCGATATGAGCATGGTCTCGATCCTCGGCGCTGCGGCTTTGGGCCTCGCCCTTTTGTTCGCGACTGGTTTCGCGCAGGCCTCTGTGATGCATGACACCTCGCATGACCAACGTCACGCGATGTCCTTCCCCTGCCACTAAGCCACATCTGAACCCATGTTCAAAAATCTGGTAACCAGCGCGGTGTTCGCTGGCGTGGCCGCAGGCATTCTGGCGGCCGCTCTGCAATTCTGGTTCGTCACGCCTCTGTTGATGGAAGGCGAGCTCTACGAATCCGGCGCGAAAGTTCATTTCGCAGTCGATGGCTCGCCGCAAAGCGATGTCGGCGCACCGCCCATCTGGGAAGAGCCAGGGCGCAATCTTCTGACCATCGGCTTCAATATGATCACCTTCACCGCATTCGCTTTGCTGATGGTCGCAGGCTTCGCGCTGTCACAGCGCGCGGGCTTTACACTAAGCGCGCGCACCGGTCTGATCTGGGGACTCGCGGGCTTCATCAGCTTTCAGCTCGCGCCTGCATTTGGACTGCCGCCGGTTTTACCCGGCTCTATCGGCCCCGAGGTCGAGTTGCGCCAAATCTGGTGGATCGGCACGGTTCTGGCCACTGCACTCGGGCTGACATTAATCGCTTTCGGCCCGCTTTTCGCGGGCGTCATCGGCGGCGCGCTTATATTGCTACCGCATTTGATCGGCGCACCGCAGCTTGATACCTATTTCGGCGTCGCGGCCCCCGAATTGGTGGCCCGTTTCGTGACGGCCTCGCTTTGCACTTCCGCGATTGCGTGGTGCGCCCTTGGCCTGATCGCCGCTCATTTCTGGACCCGCGCTCAGGAGGCGTAAGACATGCAAGCCAAAATCCCCGCCACGGTCGTCACCGGTTTCTTGGGCGCAGGCAAGACCACACTGATCCGCCACATGTTGGAAAACGCCAATGGCAAACGCATCGCACTCATCATCAACGAGTTCGGCGATCTGGGCGTTGACGGCGACATCCTGAAAGGCTGCGGCGACGAGACTTGCACGGAAGATGACATCATGGAGCTGTCCAACGGCTGCATCTGCTGCACCGTCGCCGATGATTTCGTACCCACGATGGAAAAGCTGCTGAACCGCGAAAACAAGCCCGATCATATCGTCATCGAGACGTCCGGTCTGGCGCTGCCACAACCGCTGATCCGCGCCTTCAACTGGCCCGAAATCTCGACCAAGGTCACTGTCGATGGTGTGGTCACAGTCGTCGATGGCAAAGCCGTCAGCGATGGTCAGTTTGCCCATAACATCGCCGCCGTCGATGCGCAGCGCAAACTCGACGACAACCTTGATCACGAAACGCCCCTGTCAGAGCTTTTTGAAGATCAGGTCGCCTGCGCAGATATGATCGTGGTCAACAAATCCGACCTGCTGGAGGAGGCCGAGGCCGACGCGCTCGTCACCACCTTGAAATCCGACAGCCGCGATGGCGTGCAAGTCCTGCGCACCGCAATGGGCAAAATGCCGGTCGATGTGCTCTTGGGCCAAGGCATCGGTGCGGAGGGTGATCTGGACAGCCGACACGAGCTGCACCACCATCACCACCACGACGAGGATCACGAGGGTGAGCATCACCATGATCACGAACATGAGCATGGCCATGACGAGTTCGAAAGCTTCATTGTCACCCGCGGCGAAATCACCGATCCGAAAGCCTTTGCTGAACACGTCGCTGACATCATCCGCAAACACGACATCTTGCGCCTCAAAGGCTTCGCAGCTGTGACCGACAAGCCCATGCGCCTGACCTTGCAAGCAGTAGGCCCGCGCGTGGATACCTATTTCGACCAACCCTTCGGCGCCTCCCCACGCGAAACCCGCCTTGTCGTGATCGGCCAAACAGGCCTCGACCGCGCGGCAATCACATCCGCGCTCACCGCATGATCATAGCGCCCGGAGACCCCCGCGCCCCGGGCGCCACCGCGTTGCTCAAGCAAAGCCACGCCTTGATGCAAGATCTGTTTGAGCCGGAAGACAATTCATTCCTCGACATCGAAGAGCTCTGCGCGCCAAACATTCGCTTCTTCATCGCCAAAGACGGTGACACGACCCTCGGCACTGCAGCGCTTGCCATCAAGCAAGGCTATGGCGAGGTCAAATCCATGTTCGTCGACCCTGACCGCCGCGGCACCGGCATCGCTGACGCACTGATGGAAGAAATCATCACCACAGCGCGAACTGAGAACCTGCCGCTCCTGAGGTTAGAAACCGGCCGCATCCTCACGGCCGCACTCAAGCTCTACACCCGCCACGGCTTCTCTGAATGCGGAATTTTCGGCGACTACCAAGCCAATAATTCCAGCCTCTATATGGAAAAGCTGCTCTAGCCACCCCCCTCTTCATCCTGGAAAGAAAACCTCCCCGCCGGAGGCGTCCCAAACCCCGCAAGGCCCGCTGACATGCACCTCCTCGCAGCTACACCCGGCGCAATTGATGACGGCTCCGAGCCGTTCGATCTGGGTCAAACGCCAGCCGATATCATCTTCATCTCCGCCGCCGACACCGAACTCGCCGCCCTGTCTGAAGCCCGCAGCGAGCTGGAGAACCCACCCGATCTGCGACTGGCAAATCTCACGCATCTCAACCACCCGATGTCCGTCGATCTGCATATCGAGGCTTGCGCCAGCAAGTCCAAACTTGTCATCGCACGCGTCTTGGGCGGAACCGGATATTGGAAATACGGCGCAGAGCAATATGCAGCCCATCTCCAAGACGCAGGCATCCCGCTGGCGCTGCTGCCCGGCGATGACAAACCCGATGCCGAATTGCGCGGTCTCTCGACAGTGTCCAATGAGGATTACGACGCGCTCTGGGCCTATATGGTCGAAGGCGGGCCGGAAAATGCCGCCAATTTCCTCAGCTACGCGCAAGCCATGCTAGACGGCAGCCCCAAACCCATCCCCGCCAGCCCACTGCTGCGCGCCGGTGTCTATTGGCCCGGCGCAGGCCTGTCAGACCTCGCCACGGCGCGCGCAGCTTGGACGCAAGACGCCCCGATCGTGCCGCTGATCTTTTATCGCGCCTTGGTGCAAGGCGCAGGGCTCAACCCGATCAACCGCCTCACCAAGGCTCTGCTGCGTGAAGGTCTCAACCCGTTGCCAATCTTCGTGGCCTCGCTCAAAGACCCGGTCTCGCAAGCCAGCCTGCAAGCGCTCTTCGCGCAAGCCCCGCCCGATGTGATCCTGAACGCCACTTCCTTTGCCGTAGGCTCGCCCCATCAAGGCGATGACAGCCCTGACAACCCGCTCACTATGGCTGATGCCAACCAAGCCCCCATCTTCCAAGTGGTTTTCGCCAGCTCAAGCGAGCAGGCATGGGAGGAAGGTCTCACCGGTCTCTCTGCCCGCGACATTGCAATGAACGTCGCCCTGCCCGAGGTCGATGGCCGCATCTTGTCGCGCGCCGTCAGCTTCAAAGGCGAGGCGTTCTTCGACGAGGCCACTCAATGCCCGATCGCCACCTACAAAGCCCAAGGCGACCGCATCGCTTTCGTCTCCAAGCTCGCTGCCAATTGGGCCAAGCTGCGCCGCACCAAACCAAGCGACCGCAAAACCGCACTGATCCTTGCCAATTACCCAAACAAAGACGGACGCCTCGCCAATGGCGTAGGCCTCGACACCCCTGCCGCAACCCTGCATGTGCTCGAACAGCTCCAAAAGGCCGGCGACATCGTCACCGCACCAAAAAGCGCCAAAGCGCTGATGGATCAAATCATGTCGGGCCCAACCAACTGGCTCACCGACCGGGCTGAGACGCAAGGCGGAGAAACGCTCCCGCTGGAAACTTACAAAACCCACTACGCCAAACTCCCCTACGCCCTGCGCCAACGCATCGAAGATCGCTGGGGCCAGCCGGAACAAGACCCGTTCATCACTGCTTCAAAAATATCCCCGCCGGAGGCTCCGACAGGTGCGGCAAGCACTGGCTTCAAGCTCTCAATCCACCGCTTTGGCAATGCGGTCGTAGGCCTGCAACCCGCGCGCGGCTATAATATTGACCCGACCGAGACCTACCACTCCCCCGATCTCGTCCCGCCGCATAACTACCTCGCCTTCTACATCTGGCTGCGAGAGCATTGGGGCGCGGATGCGTTTGTGCATATGGGCAAGCACGGCAATCTCGAATGGCTGCCCGGCAAAGCGCTGGCACTTAGCCAGGAATGCCTGCCCGAAGCCGTCTTGGGCCCTGTCCCGCATCTCTACCCGTTTATCGTCAATGATCCGGGCGAAGGCACGCAAGCCAAACGCCGCGCGCAAGCGGTGATCATCGACCATCTGACCCCGCCACTGACGCGCGCTGAAACCTACGGGCCGCTGCGCGATCTTGAAGCTTTGGTAGATGAATATTACGAGGCCGCCGGCGTCGATCCGCGCCGCATCACGCATCTGCGCCGCGAGATCTTATCGCTCAGCCAAGCCACCGGGCTCGCGGAAGATGTCGGCATGAAGGGCAATGACGACGACACGGATCTGGCCAAGCTCGACGCTTACCTGTGCGAGCTGAAAGAAGCACAAATTCGCGACGGGCTGCATATTTTTGGCCAATCGCCAACAGACGATCTGGAACGTGATCTGGTCGTAGCCCTCACCCGCATCCCACGCGGCGATGGCAAGGGTGGTGACGCGTCGCTAATCCGCGCGCTGGCGCTCGATTGCGGGGTCGATATCGATCCTTTGGACTGTGACATGGCCGCACCTTACTCAGGGCCAAAGCACAAATTCCTGCATCCTGTGACACCGGGTGATGCGTGGCGCAGCAATGGCGACACGGTAGAACGCTTGGAGCTTTTGGCACAGCGCGCCGTCAGCTGGACGCGAGATTGCCCTAAGCATTTCCACCACACGCGAGCCGTTCTGGAGACCATTCATGCGGCGGTTTACCCTGCCGTGCGCGAGTGCGGGCCTCGCGAAATCTCTGGCCTGATGACGGCTCTGTCGGGCAAGTTCCTTGCCCCTGCCCCTTCCGGCGCGCCCACACGAGGGCGGTTGGATGTGCTGCCCACGGGGCGCAATTTCTACTCCGTCGACAGCCGCGCCGTTCCGACGCCGACAGCTTGGGCCTTGGGTTGGAAGTCGGCTAATCTGCTGATCGAGAAGCATCTGCAAACCCATGGCGACTGGCCACGCACCATGCTTTTGACGGCATGGGGCACCGCCAATATGCGCACGGGCGGTGATGATATCGCGCAAGCGCTGGCGCTGATGGGCTGCAAGCCGAAATGGGACGCCTCCAACCGTCGTGTCACTGGGTTCGAGATCTTGCCGCAAGGCGTCTTGGGCCGTCCGCGTGTCGATGTCACGTTGCGGATCTCGGGCTTTTTCCGCGACGCTTTCCCGCAACTGATAGCCTTGCTCGACAGCGCAGCGCGCGCGGTGATGGAACTGGACGAGCCCGACAATCTCAACCCCGCCGCCGCGCGGCTGCGCGCGGGCGATGATGCGGCGCGGGTCTTTGGCTCCAAGCCCGGAGCATATGGCGCGGGTCTGCAAGCGATGATCGACGAACGTCTTTGGGCTGATAAATCCGATCTGGCAGAGGCCTATCTGGAATGGGGCAGCTACGCTTACGGCAAGGACGCGGATGGCGCTCAGAACCGCCGCGCGTTTGAGACGCGCCTCAGCCAGACAGAGGCGATTGTGCAAAACCAAGACAACCGCGAACACGACATTTTGGACAGCGACGACTACTACCAATTTGAAGGCGGTGCGGCGGCGGCGGTCTCGACCCTGCAAGGGCGCGACCGTCCGATCTATCACAACGACCATTCCCGACCTGAGCGTCCTGTCATTCGCACCCTTGATGACGAGATCGCGCGGGTTGTGCGCTCTCGCGTGGTTAATCCCAAATGGATCGAAGGCGTCAAGCGTCACGGCTATAAAGGCGCGTTCGAGATGGCCGCGACCCTAGATTATTTGTTTGCATTTGCAGCCACGACGGGTGCTGTGCGCGGCCATCATTTCGACCTCGTGCATCAGGCCTTCTTGGAAGATGATGACACGCGCGACTTCATTTCTGAGCATAACGCGCCCGCTCTGCGTGAAATGGCGGAGCGTTTCAACGAGGCGATTGAACGAGGGCTTTGGGTCCCCAAATCGAACTCTGCGCGCGCCTTGATCGACAGCCTTAGATCATGAGCGACGTGAAGTGGATATGGGGCAGCTATGACTGGCAGGCGCTGCACCGGCTTTTGCACGATGCGTTCGCGGATATGGAAGACCGTATCGATCCGCCCTCATCGCTACATCAGATGAGCCCCGACGGCATCGCGCATTTCGCACAAGACAATACGATCATTGTCATAGAAGACACGCCCGATATTCCTATCGCTTGCGTTTTCCTCAACATCAAAGGCCCCGCGCTTTATATCGGCAAACTCGCCGTGGCGCCGAACCATCGCGGACGTGGCTTCGCCGCAAAACTGATCCAAGGCGCGACCCACAAAGCGCGCGATCTTGATCTGCCCTTTTTAGAACTCGAAACCCGGATCGAGCTGGTTGAGAACCATGCCATTTTTCAAGCCATGGGATTCGCCGAGACCGCTCAGACCGCGCATGAGGGTTATGCGCAGCCCACCTCCATCACGATGCGCAAAGCGCTCTAGCACTTCAGATCAGCAACGATCCGCGCCACATCGCCGTTGATCGTGGTTTTGTCGACCTTGCACCCGCTGGCCTGTTCCATCGCTTGAACGGCTGCGATGAAAATCGGGCCTGCTTTGGGGCGCAGCTCGAAACTGGTGCGGTAGGCCTCGGCACGCTCGAGTGTGTGATTGACCTTGAAGCTATAGCCGCCCGCATCCACCGCCTGAGACACGCCGCCCCAGACCTGCACACCGGGGGTTGAGCAACCCGTCAGGATCACAGCCGCCAGGATCAGAAATACGCGCATCGCAAACCTCTTTCGTTTCATCGCTCCAGATTGGTGCAAGAGGCGTTAAGACAGCGTTACCAGCCTTGCAAACCGCGCGCCGCTGCCTCACTTTAGCGCCTCAAACTAGGAGCCCCGCCGCAATGTCAGACAAACCCGAAGACCTCGAACGCCACGCGATGAAAATGGCCAAGAAGAAGGCCGCGCGCGACAAGATCATGGCCACCAAGACCGACAAGAAGGGGCTGATTATCGTCCACACCGGAAAGGGCAAAGGCAAGTCCTCTGCCGCGTTCGGGATGATCTTCCGCTGTATCGCGCATGATATGAAATGCGGCGTCGTGCAGTTTATCAAAGGTGGGATGAGCACAGGCGAGCGTGATCTGATCTTGTCGAAGTTTGAAGACAAATGCGCCTTTCACACGATGGGCGAAGGCTTCACTTGGGAAACCCAAGACAAATCCCGCGACACGGAAATGGCGCAGGCCGCGTGGGAGAAAGCCAAAGAGCTGATCCGCGATGAGACCAACAAAATGGTGCTTCTGGACGAGATCAACATCGCGCTGCGCTACGACTATATCGACATCAATGATGTCGTCAGCTTTCTGGTCGACGAAAAGCCCGAGATGACCCATGTGGTTCTGACGGGCCGCAATGCCAAGGACGATCTGATCGAGATCGCCGATCTGGTGACCGAGATGGAGCTGGTCAAACACCCGTTCAGATCGGGCGTAAAGGCCCAGATCGGGGTGGAGTTCTAACCCCCCCACCTCTTGCGCATTTTGTGCTACCTTGCTGGCATAACAAATGTCGGGAGGGACAAAAATGGGACTAATCTCAGTCATCGTCGCAGCTGCGGCTGGATGGATTTTTGGCGCCGTGTGGTACATGACGCTCGCAAAACCATGGGTCGCAGCCTCTGGCATCGCGGTCGATGCCGATGGCAAACCGGTCAATCAATCCGCCACGCCATTCATTTTATCTGCCATTGCCATGGTGATCGTGGCCGGCATGATGCGCCACACATTTGCAAGCGCCGGCATTGATACAATGTTCAAAGGCTTGATGTCAGGGCTTGGGATCGGGCTGTTCTTCATCAGCCCTTGGATCATGATCAACAACGCATATGGTGACCGGCCATTCAAACTGACAGTGATCGATGGCGGCTACGCGACTTTCGGTTGCGCCATCATCGGAGCGGTCCTGACGCTGCTTTAAAGCGTTGGTCTAGAAATAATGAGGAGGGCTCCAACCCCTTGGAACCCTCCTTCTACCCCACGTGCTTTTCATATTCGCACCACACGTGTTCTCAAAATTCGGGTTCCGCCTTACTGGCTGAACAAGACCCTTATAGACCGCTAAAGGTTAACAAATGAAAGCCACCGCAGCGCAGAATTGGGTCAAATGCAATCTATGTCTCGCAACGCAGCTTAGGCGCAAACGAAAACGCCCGCGACAAATACGCGGGCGTCTTAAGGTCTTGCAAGCTGTCAGTCGGGCTTAGCCGTAGACGCTCTCTTTGTTGAAATGCTTGGTCAGCATGTAGTAGATCACGGCGCGGTACTTGTTGCGCTCTGACTGGCCGTAAGTCTGGATGCACGAATTGATCGCATCCATCAGCGCAGGGCTGTCTGGCAGGCCAAGTTTCTTGATCAGGAAGTTGTTCTTAACTGTGTCCAGCTCATCTGGCTGGCTACCTGCAACGGTCGACGCATCCGCGTTATAGATCGCTGGGCCGCAACCGATGGTCACTTTGGTCAGCAGGTCCATATCCGGCGTCATGCCGCATTTATTCTTCAGATCATCTGCATATTGCGCGATAAGTTCATCACGTTTTCCCATGAGAAGTCTCCCTCGTAATTTTTGTTGGGGGCATTCAGCCCATCTCCGCCCCACCATGTGGCGCTGGAGGTATTGTTACCTACTAAACAGGCCGAAACAAAGGGAAAATGGCTCGAAATTTCTCCCATGGCGGGAAACCGCTAGCGGCAAGTACCCCAGCCATTTGATTGTAAATGAAAATGATCGGCATGGAGCGCGTTGTAATCGGGGCCTAAAACTGTGGAAAACCACCGACACGAGTCGTCGCGCATCGATTTTAGGTATTTTGATACGTCGTCCGCGCCGTCCCAATCCCGTTTCAAGTCAATCCTGCGGCCATCGTCCAAAGTCAGCGCAGAGACATCAATCGCCTCGGCTGTGGCATGGGTGCTGACCCGCGAGCTCGACCCTCGGATCATCCGGCAATTATAGCTGCTGAAATGATGGATCTTTCGCACTGAAGTGCCAAAAAGCTCTTGGGCCAAAGGTTGCAGACCGTAGCGCTCCCACGCGGCCAGCCTCAACGCGGTGTCGCAACTGATCTCAAGCGGGTCGAGCGTTGCCCCGCCAACACCCGCCAGCCGGACACGGTTGCGGATATGGCATTGCTCCGAGACTTCCAGCGGCGGCAAGGGCGTAAACCGCGCGCCGCCCGCAGCCAGAACATCGAGGCAGATTTGCGGATCACTGACCGCGGCATCCAGTTTATAGGGCGTTAGAAATGACACCGGATCATCTAGGTACAGCCGCTTCAGCGGGTTCCATTCGCGCGGCACAGGGCTGTCAGGATGCGTGAGGCCCTGCCAAATGACAAACGCCACCCCGCAAACAAGCAAGGTGGCGCCAAAGAGACCCTGAAGTCCACGCATCTAGTAGCGGTAATGCTCGGGCTTGAACGGGCCGTCGGCTGACACGCCGATGTAATCCGCCTGCTCTTTATCCAGCTTCGACAGTTTCACGCCGATCCGATCAAGATGCAGACGCGCGACTTTCTCGTCGAGATGTTTGGGCAGAATATAGACCTCGTTTTTATAGTCATCACCGCGCAACCACAGCTCCATCTGAGCAAGCACCTGATTTGTAAACGACGCCGACATCACAAAGGACGGATGGCCTGTTGCATTGCCAAGGTTCAGCAAGCGACCCTCAGACAGCAAGATCAGACGATTGCCATTTGGCATCTCGATCATGTCGACCTGTTCTTTGATATTGGTCCATTTGTGGTTCTTCAGCGAAGCCACCTGAATTTCATTGTCGAAGTGACCGATATTGCCAACGATCGCCATATCCTTCATCGCGCGCATATGCTCGATGCGGATGACGTCTTTATTGCCGGTGGTGGTGATGAAAATATCGGCGCTATCAACGACGTCTTCCAGCAACACGACCTCGAACCCGTCCATCGCGGCTTGCAACGCGCAGATTGGGTCGACTTCGGTGACTTTGACGCGCGCGCCTGCCCCTGAAAGCGACGCGGCAGAGCCTTTGCCCACATCGCCGTACCCCATGACCACGGCAACCTTGCCTGCCATCATCGTATCAGTGGCGCGGCGGATGCCGTCCACAAGGCTTTCTTTGCAGCCGTATTTGTTGTCGAATTTCGACTTGGTGACAGAGTCGTTGACGTTGATCGCAGGGA
>CAZCEW010000001.1:85767-108370 GCA_964497775.1 uncultured Rhodobacterales bacterium | reverse complement strand
CCTCTCCTGGGCACCAACAACTTTTTCAAGCTGCTGCTTTGAAAGAACGAATTTTGAAACTTCAGAGTTTCGACGACTCCTAGATCCACCCGTTGCGATTTGGTGATCTATTCCCTAGCGCTTCACAGAGATAATATCGGTCATCGTCTGGCCGCGCTTTATTGGATGCAGGCGCCGCAACAAGCAGCATCTTGCGTATCCCAACACCATCACGCTGTGTCTAAATCAGATAGGTCGATAAGATCGGGAAGTAGCTCAGCGCCAACAGGACAACTAGCACCACAATCAAAAATGGCCAAAGTGATCTCAGAAGCGCGCCGGGTGATGCGCCGCTCATTGACGATGCGATGTAGAGACCGATCCCGACGGGTGGGGTCAGCAGACCTAGCACGAGGTTCAAACATGCGACTACGCCAAATTGGTACGGGCTGATATCGTAAGATCCGGTCGCAATCGGTAGCAGGATAGGTGTGATCAGAATCATCGCCGCAATCCCATCGATCACCATACCCACAAGCAACAATGCTGCATTTACGATCAACAAAAAGACAAATGGGTCGGACGTGATCGAGGTGATCAAACTCGCCAGTTTTTGTGGCAGTTCTTCATAGATGATCACCCAGCCAAACACACTGGCCGCTGCGATCATAAACAAGATCATCGACGCGTTAGCTGCGGTGCGTTTGAACATCTCGCCTAAGGCGCGCGGGTCAAGATCGCGGTAGACCCCCCATCCGACAAGAAATGCGATCAATGACGCGATGGCGGCGGATTCCGTAGGTGTCGCGATGCCGAATAGGATACCTCCGATGATCGACAGCGGCACCAACATTGCAGGCACCGCAGAGATCAACGCTTTAACCGCCTCTGCACGGGTCATCCATGCACCTTTAGGAAACTGCTGCGACCAGCCAATCAGCGTGATAACGAATGCAAACCCCAATCCAAGCATTAAGCCTGGGATGATGCCCGCGATGAACATATCCCCGATAGGTACCTGCGCCAGAACACCGAAGATGACAAACATCATTGATGGCGGGATTACAGGCGCAAGCAGGCCTCCAGCAGCCGTCGTCGCGGCGGCAAAGCCCTTGTCGTACCCTTCTTCCTCCATCGCGGGCACCATGGCGCGTGACATCACCGCGATCTGAGCTGTCGCTGATCCGATAATGGCGGCCATGAACATATTGGTCAGCAAGTTGATATAGGCCAACCCCCCGCGAAATCCGCCTACAAAAATGCGGGCAAGCGCGATCAGACGGCGGGTCATGCCGCCTTCGTTCATCAATTCTCCGGTGAGCATAAAAAGTGGGATTGCAAGCAGACCATAGTTTTCCAACCCCCCGAACATCTTTTGGGCAAAGCTGTCGTAAAGGATCGTGTTTTCACTTTCCCAGATGTACCAGATGGAGGTGATACCAAGGACGATGGCGACCGGGACGGATAGGAACAGGGCCGTGAGAAATACAGCGGGGCTCATGCGTCGCCCTCAGGTTTTGAAGCACCGAAGACATGCATTGTTGAGTGCAGCACCGCACCGATAGAAAAGAGCCACATCACAAACCAAAACAAGAATTTGGGAAGCCCCAGAGTCAATGTCGGTTCAGAGTATATGAAGTTGAACGTATTGCCTTGAAACGCCATGGAATCAAATCCGGCTTTCATGATGTCGAGGGGCAAAAACCAGCGCCAGCAAAACCACAACATCGCCAGCGCAAAGGCCAATACGACCACGTCAACAATTTTGACAATTGCCTTGCGCAGCCTATCGGATACAGCATCCAAAAGCATAGTGATCGCGACGGAGTTTCGATAGTGAAGCGCGGCTGACGCGCCCAGAAAAGTCATCCAGATCATCGCATAGATGGCCAGTTCATCCACCCAGAACAATGCGTTGCCAGCGGTACGGGTGACCACGTTCAACAAAATAAGCCCGGTCACGCAGACCGCCAATACTGCGGCGCACCCAAGCTCAATTCGGGCCCAAGCAGCCGATATCCGAAACAACATCACGCCTCCTGAGAAAAAGGGCGCAGGCAAAACCTGCGCCCTTTCCTCAAATGTGGTTAATTGAACTTATTCAGTTTCTGCCGCAGTTGCCCGCAACGCGTCAAGAGAGGGAGCTTTTTGCGCCCAGATGCCGTTCCATTCTGTGACGGCATCGCCAAAGAAAGACGCATCTACTTTTGTGTAGGCAATACCCGTACCCTCGATCTGCCCAAGCCAGCCGGCTTCCTTTTCGATGTAGCTGTCAATCGTACTGTCGACATGTTTGGCCATCAATTCTCCGACCATTGCTTTGTCATCATCCGACATACCCGCCCAGACACGACCAGAAACAAGGCCCACCATCGGGAACATCATGTGATCTGACTGCACAACAGTATCGGCGTTCTCATAGTATTTCAGGACCCAAATCAATTCGGCATCCATGTCAATCGCATCAACCTGACCGTTTGCCAAAGCGTCATAAACTGCGGGCAGCGGCATCGGCGTCGGAGCGGCTCCAAGCGCGTTGTAGAAATCTAGGATCGGCGCGAAAGGCGTAATCCGTAGCTTCAAGCCCGTGAGGTCATCGGCAGATTTTACATCACCGCGGCTGACGATCTGACGCAGTCCGGCCATCCCGTAGCCGACGCCAACGACACCCACTTGAGCAGGCAACGTATCTAGCATGCCGGTGGCCGTATCAGAGCGCAGGATACGGCCTGCATGGCCGATGTCATTGGCCAGATAAGGCGCGTAAAACGCTCCAAAATCAGGAGCACGGTTCGAGACCTCGGCCACTGTCATAAAGGCCATGTCCAATGCGCCGCTTTGCAACTGCTGCAGCATCTCTGCCTCGTTTCCCAACTGACGGGCCGGGAAGATAGAAACGCTATGCGCGCCGCCACTGGCTTCGGACAATTCTGCGCCAAATGCCTCGGCAGCTTTGGTCCAGATGTGAGGCGGAGGCGTGATCAAGCCCAACCGGAAGTCTTCGGCATGCGCAGAAAGAGCCGAGGCCCCCAAGAGCGCCGCAGACGCGATAAATTTTGTGAGGTATTTCATGATTTCTCCCTGTCGTTTTGTCGTTGTTACAGCTTTACCCAACCCTCGGGCGGCTCTTTTCCCGGGTGGATCGCCTTGCAATTCGGGCAGGTGCGATCCTCCTCAGAAGCGTAGAACTTTTCGTAGACGGGCGGCAGGTCTTTAACGATGGACTGAAGTTGAAATTCAGCGCGGAAAACCTTTGCCTCGCATTCGAAACAGTACCATTCGATAGCGTCAAGTTGACCCTCTTGCCGCTTGGGCTCAATGACAAGGCCCACAGACCCTTCCTGCGGGCGCTGCGGCGAATGACGGATATGGGGCGGCAATAAGAAAATCTCACCTTGCCGGATCGGCACGTCGTAAAACTCTTTGCCGTCATAAAGTTTGAGCAGCATGTCGCCTTCAAGTTGATAGAAGAATTCCTCAACCGGATCGTCATGATAGTCGGAGCGCTTGTTCGGGCCGCCAACGACCGTCACCATCAGATCAGAATCCTCGAAAATCATCTTATTGCCAACCGGCGGCTTTAGCAGGTGTCGATGCTCATCGATCCATTTTTGAAAATTGAATGCGCGTAGTCTGGACATGATGTCTCCTCCCCAGATTGAACTGTGGCGACATTTGTTAGAGCCGCAAGGAATTTATCTGCATTTAGGTATCCGAATTACTTATAACACGGCATAGCAAACGGGCGTCACAGCAAAGCGCAAAGCCGGGAGCATAGCTCGAAGCAGATTCTGACGAGACGGTTTATCGTTGCATAACTGCTTGCCTGAAAGCAGGCACCGCCAAGCGACGCTAGTTTAATCCGGATTTAGATTCCAGTTTCGATCGTTGTTGGGGAGCTGTTCAATTGATCAATCGCGAAGCCCGCAGCCGCCTTGTATGTGGCTATGAAGATATGCCTCTCAGCGGTTGGAATGACCTTGTCGATATCGTCAAAAAACGCCACCACAGCGTTCGTGTAACAAGTTGAGCAAGACACGCCAATTTGATGCAGGATCAGCGCCAGAACTAACCCGCCAATCCCCCGCCCGCGATGATCACAGGATCGATCAGGCGCAGCCTCCGCCCATTTATAAATGGCAATCCGCAAGCGTTGGTAGATGGTCCGGCAACGCCTGTTTTTTCTGGATCAGGATAGAGGCGTCGTCGCGGTGCTCAATGTCAAAGCGCGGGGACCAAAAATCCACCGACATGCTAGCGCGGAGCCATTCGGATGGCACCATCGAGGCGGATGACCTCGCCGTTCAGCATCGGGTTTTGCGTGATATGGCTGACCATCTCTGCGTATTCCGCGGGGTCGCCAAGGCGGGATGGGAACGGAACTTGCGCGCCGAGGCTTTCTTGGACCTCCTGAGGCAATTCATGCAGCAAAGGCGTCAGGAATAATCCCGGCGCGATGCAACAAACACGAATGCCCTTATCCGCCAAATCGCGCGCCATCGGCAGCGTCATCCCCGCAATCCCCGCCTTGGAAGCGGCATAGGCCAACTGTCCTATTTGTCCGTCAAACGCCGCAACGGAGGCGGTGTTGACGATGACGCCTCGGCTGCCGTCAGGGCCAATCGGATCACTTGCAACCATGCGCGCTGCAGCTTGGCTGGCCACGTTGAAGCTGCCCAAAAGGTTCACCTTGATCACGGTCTCGAACAAGGCCGGATCATGCGCCTCACCGCGCGAAACGGTCTTTGCAGCACGCCCAATTCCCGCGCAATTGACAGCGATGCGAATGTCTCCGATGTGCTTTTCAGCCTCAATAAGCCCTTGAGACACAGAGGCCGGGTCCGTCACGTCGACATGCACGAACGCGCCGCCAATGTCCTTGGCATGGGCCTCCCCGAGCTCTGCGTTCAGATCAAAAAGGGCCACCTTCAATCCGTCTGCCGCCAGTTTCGCCGCAGTTGCAGCACCTAGCCCCGAGGAACCACCGGTCACAACCGCCCCCGCGCCGTTCCAATTCTGCATACTCACGCTTCCCCTCCAACGTTACGGACTTTCTTCAAAAGCGCCAACAGAGTCTGCTTTTCACCAGCGGTCTTGTCAGCAGAAAGCGCCGCAAAAACGCGCGCCGATAGGCCGCCTTCGACATCGCCCTATCCTCTTGCTCCAATTGCTTTGCCTGCATCCCGTCGCGCCTCATTCTCTTAAGGTGGCATGCTAACGGAAGCTCGCTACATTGGTAAACAACCCAAACGCTAAAAGGTCTGGGTGATGAAACTTCCAGCTCCAACTCTGGAGCATGTCTGCGACATGTCGGTCTCTTCGGGTCCAATCCGCGAAATGGAAAGTGGACGCGCTGGCAATCGCAGGATCATCCCGACTTCCGAAAACGAAAGGGATCTGCTCAAAGCCAGCCGCCAGCGAGATTGTGGCAGGTTAAGGCACTAGGCTGAGTTGGGTCCGCCGGCGGTGCAGCGGATTGGCCGAGGCGATAACAGGTCTCGCCGTGCTGTGGCTGCATTTCTTGATAGCGGGCCTAAGCGCTGCCAGAGTGTTCATACTCGGTTAAACCAGGAGGATAGGCGCGCGCTTTAATTTTTCGCGGCCGCCAACTTCATCAGATGATGGCTTTCTCGATGATCTTGCGACCTGCCGGAATACGGTCAAAATGGAACTGCGACATGTCGAGCGTTTTATACGCGCCATGCACCATGATCTCGGCAGTGCCGCGCCCCATGGCGGGAGATTGTTGCAACCCGTGACCTGAAAAGCCGTTGAGGAAGAAGAAGTTCTCAACCTCCATATGCGGCCCCAAGATCGCATTGTGATCGAACGTATTCATCGAATAATGCCCCGCCCATTCCGATTGAACTTTGATCGCCTCAAACTGAGGGATGCGGGTCGCAAGGATGGGCCAAACGTGGTTCTCCCAAATGCTGTGATCCATGACGAAGTCATCATAGTCGACCGCCGGATCTATCTCGGAATGGCCACCACATTGATACGTGCCGCCGCCATTCTCACGCACGTGAACACCCGAAGGATCAATCGTCAGCGGCAAGTCACGGTCCAATGGCTGCTCAGCCGCGAAGATCCATGAAAACCGTTTGCGCGGCTCGACCGGAATGTCGATACCCGCCATCTGAGCAGTGCGCGTAGCGCGTGGACCCGAGGCGTTGAGCACCTGCCCGCAAGCAATCACCTCGCCTGACTTCAGCGTAACACTTTCGACACGGGTTCCAGCCGCGTCTTTGGTGATCGCGACAACTTCGTTCTCAACATACTCAACCCCACGTTCACGCGCGGATTTGCGCCACCAATCAAACACGGCCGTCGCATCCCAAAGACCTTCATCGACCAGGTTGATCGACCCCAGAACGATGTCATCGACGTTGTAAAACGGATACGCCGCCTTGATTTGCTCTGCCGTCATCAACTGGGTTGCAGCACCCGCTTTGAGCTGCACCTCTTGGCTTTCACGCAGCACATCAGCGAAGCCATCATTGTCAGCCAGATACATATACCCGAACGACCGGATTGATAATTCCGGCACGCGATCATCGCCCCCCATGTAGCGCGGCAGGTTCTTGACGAAGTCTGCTGCGAATTGGCTGATGCGCACATTCAACTCGCCCGAGAATTGCTGGCGCATGCACGAATTTGTGTGCATCGTCGACGTGTTTTCGTAAGATAAGTCGCGGTCCACGACCAACACCTTACCGTCAAAATCCTTGTCATCCGACAAGAACCACGCAGCCGATGCGCCCATTATGGCGCCGCCGATTATCACGACGTCATAGGAAGATTTCTGAGGTGCCTGCGTCTTCATATCGTGTCTCCTCGTGCAACAACAGCTTCGACGTCCGCGATGTCTTTAGCGGAGAGGTTGTAATCATTTGCAGCAGTCTCGGCAGAGATATAGCCGCGCGCCAAATCGCGTTTGACTTGCTCGACGGACCTCTCTGACGGGTCGCCGTAGCCAGCTCCGCCGGGGAAGGCCATGACAACCTTGCGCCCATGTGCGACGAACTGTTTCCCTTTGCCCTGCATCTGCGTGCCATCGTCTTGGACGATTGTCGTGGGCGCACCGGCACCGCCACCACGCCTGCCGCGTGCGGGGTGATCGACCCGGTCGAACATCGCTTGGATGTCAAACTCATAGCCTTCCTGCGCGCCCACTTCCATGTATTGGCCAAGCCCGCCGCGGGTCTTGCCAGCACCCCCTGAATCAGGGCGCAGTTCCTTGCGCCAGATGATCACCGGTCCTGCATGCTCTGTCGCCTCAATCGGCATGGTCATCACACCCGACGGGAAAGCTGTTGCGTTCAGCCCGTCATGTTCTGGCCGCGCGCCGGAGCCGCCTGAGTTGAAGGTCAGCACCTCTGAGCGCCGCGCGCCCTTCGGAGCAGCCGCATCACTGCGCGGGCGCAGCGAGACCTGAAAGTTGCACAGACAACCAGCGCCCTCGGCCGGGACAAGGCCGGGCACGATCTTGTCGAACGCATCATAGACCGCATCAGGGACGAAATGCCCCACGATGTGGCGCAGAGCGACCGGCGCAGGATGCAACGCGTTGACGATTGTGTTTTCGGGCGCCGTAATCTCGAACGGCGCGAGGCTGGCCGCATTGTTGGGAATTTCCGGTGCAATAGCGACTTTAAGCGCGTAGCAGGCATAGGCCTTGGCATAGACCAAAGGGCAGTTGATGCCCTTCTTGTCTACCCCAGACGAGCCAGTGAAGTCGGAGACAATTTTGTCCCCCTCAACGCTGATTTTCACCTTCAGTGTGATAGGCTTTTCAAACCCGTCCATCGTCATCTCCCCTTCCGCAGCTTTCTGCGGCAGAGCTGCGATCCGTTCAATCGTGGCACGGCGTGAATTGTCGAGGATGAACTCTGCTATCCCATCGAGATGGTCGAGTTCGAACTCTTTCATCATGTCAATCAGGCGGCGATGCCCGATCTCGTTGCAGGTCGCCAGCGCATAGACATCGCCAATCAACTGATCGGGTTCGCGCACATTGCCGCGGATAATGCTGACCAGCGTCTTGTCCACATCGCCCTTGTTGGCAAATTTCATGATCGGGATATAGAGCCCCTCTTCATAGACAGATTGCGCATCCGCCCCAAAACCTCGGCCGCCAATGTCGACGATATGCGCCGTACAGGCGAAGAAGCCGACCAGCACGCCGTTATGGAACGACGGCGTAACCATGGTAATGTCATGCAAGTGACCAGTGCCTTCCCACGGATCGTTTGTGATATAGACATCTCCGTCGAAGATGTTCTGACGCCCGATCCGGCGGATGAAATGCGCAACCGCATCTGCCATCGCATTGACGTGGCCCGGAGTGCCGGTGACAGCCTGAGCCAGCATCTGGCCATGCGTATCATAAACCCCCGCCGACAGATCGCCCGCTTCGCGCACCGAGGTCGAAAAGGCCGTACGCACCAGCGCTTGCGCCTGTTCTTCGACGACCGAAATCAACCGGTTCCACATCACCTGATAAGCGACTTTAGAATGTTCTTGTGTCATCTTTAATTACCCTTTGTCACTACGTCGATGCAGCCATCGGGCTGACGAATTGCGTCCCGGCTGGCAGGCACGATGATGGTGGTTTCATCTTCGACAACAGCTACGGGACCGATCGCGCGCTGACCTGTAATCATGTCGAAGCGATTGACGATCTGTGCATCAAGGTACTTTGCCGAAGCCGCATCAAACAGCGCACGACAGCCCGCGGCTGTTGCTTGATCTGACCCCTCGGTCTCGTCCATACGCGCGACCTTTTCGGGAGGCGTTGTGGCATTGACGGACCAGACTGTGATCTCGATATCCATACCCTCGACGGGGCGACCAAACAGCTTGGTATAGTCTTCAATAAAGCGCGCCTCGAAGGTCGCGGCATCCGGGGTCATGGCTTGGCTTTCTGTCAACTCAATCGGGATTTCCCAGCCTTGACCCGTGTAGCGCATATAGACTTTGAACTCCGATACGATCGGGCTCACCTCATCGCAAGTACGCACGAAACCTGTCGCCTCAGACTTGAGATCCGTCAGCAAAGTTTTGATACGGTCCTCGTCAAAATCACTGAGCTTCATATAGACGGAGCGGTTCGCCTCGAACGAAAACGGCGCACGCAGAAACCCGATGGCCGAGCCGACACCAGCGCCGGGCGGCACCAAAACACGGTCTACGCCCAGCTTCTCACAAAGCCGCCCGGCATGCAGCGGTGCGGCACCCCCAAAAGCGATCATCGTGTATTCCGAAAGGTCTTCACCATTCTCAACCGCATGAACGCGCGCAGCATTGGCCATGTTTTCGTCGACAACCTCCGCCACACCAAAGGCGGCCTCTACAGCGTCCATATCGAGCGTGTCGCCTATGTTTTGGCTCAGCGCCGTTTTGGACGCATCAGGATGCAGCTTGATCGAGCCGCCTGCGAAGTTGTCAGGGTCCAGCTTGCCCAGAACCAGATCAGCATCGGTCACAGCAGGGCGTTCGCCACCGCGACCGTAGCACGCAGGCCCCGGTTCCGATCCTGCGCTTTCGGGGCCCACACGAATTTGACGCAGCGCATCGACATGCGCAAGCGAGCCGCCCCCTGCCCCGATCTCGACCATATCAATCACAGGGATCGAGATCGGCATGCCGGAGCCTTTCTTGAACCGATAAGTCCGCGCAACTTCAAAAACCCGCGACGTCTTGGGCGTCTGGTTCTTGATCAGGCAAATCTTGGCGGTGGTGCCGCCCATATCAAATGACAACACTTTATCCAGTCCGTAACGCGCCGCAATATGCGCCGCAAAAACCGCCCCTCCAGCAGGGCCGGATTCGACCAATCGTACCGGAAAGTCAGCAGCGTTCTGGATCGAAATGATGCCTCCGCCCGAATGCATCAAGAAGATGCGGCACGACACGCCTTCCTCCTTCAATCGATCCTCAAGTCGGCCCAGGTAGGACGCCATCAGCGGCTTGATATAGGCATTGGCAACAACGGTATTGAACCGTTCATACTCGCGCATCTGCGGACTAACCTCGGACGAGATCGACACCGCAACATCAGGTAGCTTCTCGGCCAGCACTTCGCGCACCAATTCTTCATGCGCCGGGTTCAGATAGGAATGGATCAACCCGACTGCGACGCTTTCAAAACCGGCTTTTGCGATCTGATCAACGACGGCTTCGACCTCGGCACGGTCGATATCCACCAGGATCTTTCCGTTTGCGTCGACACGTCCACCGACCGTGAACCGCATCTGACGGGGCAAAAGAGGCTCGGGTAGATTGAGGTTCAGATCATATTGCTCAAACCGCGACTCGGTGCGCATCTCGATGACATCGCGAAATCCTTCAGTGGTTATCAAGGCCGTCTTGGCACCGCGACGCTCGATCAACGCATTGGTCGCAAGGGTGGTGCCGTGAATGATCTGGTCCACCTGAGACGGAGAGACACCCGCCTTGGAGCACACCTGATGCATTCCATCAATGATCGCATTCTCTGGGGCCGCATAGGTTGTCAAAACCTTGGTGGAAAACGGCTCTCCATCCTTTTCCAACACAACGTCTGTGAAAGTGCCGCCGATATCGACGCCAAGGCGGATGGATGTCGCTGCCATGTCAGGCTCCTGCTGTAGGTTTCACAAGTAAGAGGCCCGAAACACCTCGAATAATCAAATCGATTAAATTTTTCATCCCAATCAATTTTCTTGATCTAAGGTGATTGCATCGCAACCTTCGCTATGTGGGCCACACTATTAACGTAACGTGCTGAGCGAGCAGGA
This sequence comes from uncultured Rhodobacterales bacterium, assembly GCA_964497775.1. GTDB lineage: Bacteria > Pseudomonadota > Alphaproteobacteria > Rhodobacterales > Rhodobacteraceae > Litoreibacter. The sequence goes on along the minus strand of CAZCEW010000001.1, from coordinate 97,610 downwards.
GCGTAACGTGCGAAGAATGACAGAGGCTCGGGCAACCACTCGGCATCAACTTTATGCAGTTCACTGGCGGCAAGTTCGGCTTTCACAAGCCTCTCTGGCAGTAAGGCCACGCCAAGTCCCTCTAGCACCATTGGAACGCAAGCCGACAAGGCACTGGAATGAACGATCTGTTCCCGCCTCAAGCCTTGCTTTGTCGCGATGTCATGAAGCGCAGCGCAGGCTTGTGTGTGCTTTGCATGGGTTAGAACCGTCAGGTCAAATAGCTCGGACAGAGACGGCTTCGCACTGACGTTTCGGATCAGCTCCGAATTTGCGACCCAGCAATAACTCTCTTGTCCCAAAGCATCACTTGCGAAGCTCTTCGATTTGAACGGTCCAGTTTGCAGAGCCAGATCCAATTGTCTTTCCATTAAGCGCGCATCTATTGCAGTTGATAAGTCGACCTCGAGCTGAACACGCAGCTTCGGATACGCCTCTTTGGTCAGACGCAAGAAATCCTGCAACCACGTACAAGCAACAAGTTCGGTCACGCCTAGTCTGAGGGTCTCTTCGATCAATTCCTGACGACCAGCATCTTCAATGAGAGCTTCTGCGGCCCAAAGAACCTCTCGCGTTCTTGAAAGCAATTTCTCGCCATCAGCCGTCAAACGCACCGATCCCGCATCGCGGATCAACAGGCTGACATCAAGCGCGGCCTCCAGCGCCGCGATCCGCGCCGAGATATTGGGCTGGGTCGTCCCAAGCGCCGCGGCCGCCGCACGAAATGTGCCAGTATCAACGACGAAGGCAAAGGCTTCCAATTGTTTGAACGTCACCTGACTTTTGATCATCTGCTGTCCATTGATAAGAATTATTGATGGCCACGCTACCGCCTCAACTCATGCAAGCAAAGGTCATTTGGGTCAGGCGGTCGATTGCTGTTGAGCCCGCATTTGCATAGGCTTGGCCAATCTATGAGCGCCGCAGCGAGTTTCTGGTGCAATCCAGTCGGCTTTAGGTGGAGGGCTAAGACACATGATGAAAACATCACTTCAGACCATCACATGGGGTGATCCGCAGCATCATCTCTTCGACCATATCTTTGGCATTGCCGCAGAGCTCTCCGTTGAGCTGGAAAAGCTGCGCGCAATTGCCTTGGGCTGTGCCGAGCATGATATCAAACTTCTCTATCATAACCACGATTGGGAGTTTCGAGGCAACCGGCGCATCTGGGACCGCCTGCAAAGCGCTGAGATCGAAGGCTTGGGCTACGCTCTTGATTTGGGATGGGCGATCAAAGGCGGCCAAGACATGGCCGCGCAGCTTTGCGCATTATCCTTGCCGCTTTGGAAGCGATCGAAACACAAAAGACTGTGACGCTGTGAAGCGTGCCGACCAGTTTACCTTCAATGCCTTTCGATCTAGGTCATGGGTCGTGACAATCTCGAACCGGAGGCGAAGCTAAATGAACGAATGGTGGCGAAGTGCTGTTATCTATCAAGTCTATCCTAGGTCCTACCAAGATAGCACAGGTGATGGCATCGGCGATCTGGCCGGGATCACGCGGCGCCTCGATCATATCGCGGACTTGGGCGCAGATTGCATTTGGCTTTCACCGATCTTTGCCTCACCGCAAGAGGATATGGGCTATGACGTCTCGGACTACATGGCGGTTGACCCTATCTTCGGTGACCTGTCCGATTTTGAGGCTCTTATCGAAGGCGCACATGCGCGTGGGTTGAAAGTCATCGTCGATCAGGTCCTGTCGCATACTTCAAGCCAACACGCATGGTTCAAACAGTCCCGCCAAAGCCGCGATAATGACAAAGCGGATTGGTATGTTTGGGCAGACCCGCTATCAGACGGGTCGCCGCCAACCAATTGGCACAGTCATTTCGGTGGCCCCGCATGGGAGTTCGATCCACAGCGCGGTCAGTACTATTTGCACAACTTCCTACCCTCGCAACCCGACCTGAACTATCATAATCCTGACGTGCAGGATGCGATCCTAGAGACCTGCAAATTCTGGCTTGATCGCGGCTTGGACGGGTTCCGCCTCGATACCGTGAACTACTTTTATCACGATCAAAAACTACGCTCGAACCCTCCGGCGCAATCGAAGCCTCAGGTTATGGCGACCGATCTCTATGGGATGCAAGATAACATCTACAACAAGACGCGCCCCGAGAACGTGACGTTTCTGGAACGTCTGCGCGCGCTGACCGATCAATATGAAGACATCATGATGGTCGGTGAGGTCGGCGAAATGGGTCATCGGTCGATCCAGATCATGGGCGATTATACGACAGGGTCCAAGCGGCTGCATATGGCCTATAGCTTTGCGATGCTGGGGCCGGATTTTAACGCCGAGCATTTTCGCAACTGTATCGAAGGCTTCCAATCCGGCGCGCCTGATGGGCATCCCTATTGGTCGTTCAGCAATCACGACGTTCCGCGGCAAGTGTCTCGCTGGGCCGAGCATTCGGTCTCGGAAGACAGCATTGCCCGCTTGGCCTGTGCTATGCTGATGTCGTTTGAAGGGACGATCGGCATCTATCAAGGCGAGGAACTAGGTCAGACAGAAACAGAACTGGCCTTTGAAGAACTCACCGATCCACCCGCAATCCGCTTTTGGCCTGCCATCAAGGGGCGCGACGGCTGCCGCACGCCGATGGTCTGGGAGAAGGACACGCAAAATGCCGGGTTCTCGAACGGGACGCCGTGGTTGCCAGTGAAACCTCCGCAAGCTGCAAAATCCGTTGATCATCAAACACCCGACGGCATCTTGGCCTATTACAAAGAGATGATCGCCTACCGCAAAAACAGCCTTGCCTTGTCGCGCGGAACAACGAACTTCATTTCCTTGCCAGAACCGTTGCTGGCCTTCACGCGCACAGGCGACACGCAAGCGCTGACCTGCATTTTCAACCTCTCGGCAGATGAACACACAATATCATTGAAAAACGCAACCGAGATCGCGGTCGGTCATGGAGCACGCGTGACGGGCGAGACGTTGGTCCTAGACGGCAACGGCTTTGCCTATCTATCGCATGGAGCGAAACCGCCGCTTTAAGCTCAGGTGATCACATCGGGCGCGTCGCGGCCTGTGAGTGCCTTTAGATCGGACAAGCCAAGCGCCGCCTCGCGCACATCGGCCAGTACATCTGCGGGATCATCTTGCAAGCGATCGGGATCAGTGACCAATTGCTCAAGATAGAGACGGATCGTCGCCCCCTGCGTGCCAGTTCCTGACAGCCGGAAAACAGCGCGCGCGCCGCCCTCAAAGTCGATGCGGATGCCTTGGCCTGAAGATCTCGATCCGTCCACAGGATCAAGATAGCTGAATTCCTCGCTTGCCTTGACGCTCAACGTGCCGATTTTCGTGCCTTTGAGCGAAGCCAGTTTAGCCCGCAATCCATCCACTATTGCGCTTGCGCGGTCAGCTTCGACATCCTCGTAATCGAGCCGCGCGTAGTAGCATCGACCATGCGCCATCCACAGATCAGACATCAGCTCTGTCACAGTCTTACCTGTCTCAGCCAGAATGTTGAGCCACAGCAAAACCGCCCAAAGCCCGTCTTTCTCGCGCACATGATCAGAGCCGGTTCCGGCGCTTTCCTCCCCGCATAACGTGACCTTGCCCGCATCAAGCAAATTTCCGAAGAACTTCCAGCCCGTCGGGGTCTCAAAACAATCGATGCCAAGGCTTTTGGCCACGCGGTCCACCGCGCTAGAGGTCGGCATGGATCGCGCAACCCCCACCAGCCCGTCGCGATAGGCAGGGGCCAAATGCGCCTGAGCGGTCAAAAGCGCCAGACTGTCGGACGGCGTCACATAGGCTTTGCGCCCGACGATCATATTGCGGTCGCCGTCGCCATCTGACGCGGCACCAAAATCGGGCGCATCGGCGCTATACATCCGCTCCATCAGCGTCTTGGCCCAAATCGGGTTTGGATCAGGATGACCCTTGCCAAAATCAGGGCTTGGCTTGCCGTTGATCACGGTGCCTTTCGGCGCGCCCAACATCTCTTCCAAGATCGCGGTGGCATAGGGACCGGTTACGGCATGCATGGCATCGAAACACATAGTGAAGCCGCCCGCGAATAGCGCGCGGATTTTGTCAAAATCGACGATCGTTTGCATCAAGGCTGCGTAATCCGCGACCGGGTCGACCAACTCAACGCTCATGTCACCAACGGTCTGCGTGCCGATAGCGCCAAGATCGATATCGCCCGACGCCGCGATCCGGTAGAGATCAATCGTCTTTGTCCGCTCGAAAATCTTGTCGGTGATGGCTTCCGTCGCAGGGCCGCCATTGGGGCCGTTATATTTCAAACCGAAATCCGCTTTCGGTCCACCGGGATTGTGACTGGCCGACAGGATCAGGCCACCATCAGCTTTGCGCAACCGGATCAGATGAGACGCCGCGGGCGTCGACAGCAAACCGTTCAAGCCAACGATGCATCTTGCAGCGCCATTTGCTGAGGCCATGCGCAAGATGATCTGAATGGCTCTGTCGTTGAAATAGCGGCCATCGCCGCCGACGACCAAACTCTTTCCTGCGACCCCGCCAATACCGTCAAAGATCGACTGAACATAGTTTTCTAAAAAACGAGGACGCTTGAACACTGCCGTCTTTTTTCGAAGACCGCTCGTCCCCGGCTTCTGCCCATCGATCGGAGTGGTACGCACAAGTTGTATCGGCATGTCTCGTCCTCCCTTATATCGCTGCTACAGACTACCCACCTGCAGGCTCTTGCGAAAAAACTGCTACGCTGCGCGCTGCTACGCCCATTCCCGGCGTGACTTCGATTGCATCTTGTTGACTGGTGTCAAAGCGCCGGATCCATGTGTCGCCTTTCGGCAAGTCAGGCGGCGTGATCTCAACCGCCTCGCCTCGGTTCAGAACCACCAGAAGCGCGCCTTCGCGTTTGACATATTCAGGCGATCCCGATGCCATGCGCATCTCGGCCACCAAAGTATCAAGTTCAGGATCATCCCAATCCGCCTGCTCCATCGCGCGACCATCGGCGCGGCGCCAAAACAGGTCTGGCTCACCATCAGTCAGGCGCTGGCGCGAATGCAGAAAGCGACTTTGCCGCAGCAACGGGTGCATTTTGCGAAACGCGATGGCTTGCTGGCAAAAGGTAAAGAACGGATCGTCCTCGTCTGGCCAATTCACCCAACCGATCTCGTTATCCTGACAATACGCGTTGTTATTGCCACCTTGCGAATTGCCCAGCTCATCCCCGGCCAAGATCATTGGCGTGCCTTGCGACAACATCAGTGTCGCCATCATATTGCGCTTACGCCGTAGCCGAGCCGCGTTAATCGTTTCATCTTGGGTCGGACCTTCAACGCCCATATTGTCGGAGCGGTTGTTGGAATGCCCGTCGCGATTGTCCTCGCCATTGGCCTCATTGTGCTTTTCATTGTAGCTGACCGTGTCTTGCAGCGTGAAGCCGTCATGCGCGGTCAGAAAGTTCAGGGACGACGTGGCGGCTCTGCCATCATGATCGAAATAGGGCGCCGAGCCTGCCAGCCGTTCTGCCAGCTCTGCGACCTTGCCGTCATCACCGCGCCAGAAGTCACGCACATTATCGCGGTACTTGTCATTCCATTCGGCAAAGGGCGCGGGGTACGCGCCCAACTGATAACCGCCCGGGCCGATATCCCACGGCTCTGCGATCAGTTTGACCTGGTTTAGAACAGGGTCCTGCCCGATGGCGCGGAAGAACGGCCCATCGCGCTCGAACCCGCGTGCGGTGCGTCCCAAGGCCGTACACAGATCAAACCGAAAGCCATCGATATGCATGACCTCGACCCAATAGCGCAGGCTGTCCATGACCAGCCGAATGACAAACGGGTTCTCAAAATCCAGCGTATTGCCGCACCCTGCATCGTCGATGTAATAGCGCGGGTTGTCGGCCAGACGGTAGTAACTGGCATTGTCCAACCCGCGAAACATCAGCGTCGGCCCAAGCTCGGAACCCTCAGCCGTGTGGTTATAAACGACATCGAGAATGACCTCGATCCCGGCAGAATGGAAGCGGCGCACCATTTCTTGGAACTCCGCAATATCAGCGCCTTGCATGTAGCGCGGATCGGGAGCGAAGAAGCCGTAGGTCATGTAGCCCCAGTAATTCGTCAGGCCCCGATCAAGCAGGAATTTCTCGTTCAAAAAGGCCTGAACCGGCAACAGCTCTACGGCAGTGACACCAAGTTTGGTCAAATGCTCCAAGATTGGATCTGAGGCCATCGCAAGATACGTGCCCGGCGACGGCACATCCGAGCGACCAGCAGTCAGCCCTTTGACATGCGCCTCGTAAATCACAGAGTTCTCCAACGCGTGTCGAGGGGCGGTGGTTTCTTCCCAATCAAAAGTTGGATCAACGACAACGCAGCGCGGCATATAAGGCGCGCTATCAGTTTTGTCGAAACTTAAATCCTTGGTCTTATGGTCGGTCTGATAGCCAAAAAGCGCGTCATTCCACTTGGGATGATTGGTAAGCTGCTTGGCATAAGGATCAATCAAAAGCTTGAACGGATTGAAGCGATGCCCCTCCTCGGGCGTATAGGGACCGTCCATCCGGACCCCGTATCGCTGTCCCGCTTTCATGCCTGGGAAATAGCCGTGCCAGACATGGCCTTCTCGCTCGGGCAGCGTGATGATCTGATGCTCGTTGCCTTCCTCATCAAACAAGCACAGCATGACCTTCGTGGCGTGGCGCGAGAATATCGCGAAGTTCACGCCATCGGGGTCCAGCGTCGCTCCCAAAGGTGTTGGGCGACCGGGTCGGATTTCAAAGGGGGCAAAGTTCAAGAATGTGCCTCTGTCAGGCTGTCATAGACGTCTTTATAGGCGGCCGCTGACGTTTCCCAGCCGACGGGTTGCTTCATAGCGTTGCGCTGCATCGCTTTCCAGACCTTGTTGTCGCGATAAAGCCCATCAAGACGTACAAAAGCATTTGCCAGTGCTTGCGTGTTGACGGGAAAGAACTGCACGCCAGTCGCCACACCCCTCGCGAGCGCTGCGGGAGAAGCGTTGATCACCGTGTCGGCCAAACCTCCGGTCAAAGCGACAAGAGGCAAAGTTCCGTAGCGCAGCCCGTAAAGCTGGGTCAGACCACAAGGTTCAAACCGCGACGGAACAAGGATCACATCGCCGCCCGCCATCATCTGATGCGACAGCTTCTCGTCATAGCCGATCTTGACCGAAAGCCCGTCATAGCGATCAGCCGCTTCCAGAAGCGCCACTTCAAGTTCCGGATCACCTGAGCCAAGCAACGCCAGCTGGCCGCCACGATCCAACAGCGCGGGCAAAGCACCAAGCAGCAGATCGATGCCCTTTTGCTGGGTCAAGCGCGAGACCAGCACACAAAGCGGCCCGCTCGAGGCCTTCAGTCCGAAGGTCTTTCTCAGCGCCCGTTTGTTAGCCACTTTGCCTGAGATCGATTTATAGGGGGCGATGTTGGGGTCCGTCTCAGGGTCCCACGCTACAAGATCGATGCCGTTGACGATGCCGCTAAGATCAGCCTGCCGCGCGCGCAATATGCCGTCCATTCCGATCCCAAACTCTGGAGTCAGCAGTTCTTCTGCGTATGTCTGCGAAACGGTGTTGATTTTCGCAGCCCCAACGAGCCCTGCCTTCAGTGCCGATATCCTGCCCCAAAACTCGAAATGATCAGCGTTGAACCGCGCTGAATCAAGCTCCAGAGCTTTCAGTTTCCCAGCCTCGGCAATGCCGTGAAAAGCGACGTTGTGGATCGTAAACATGAAAGGCGTATCGACGCCCAGCGCGTGCATATATTCAGGCGTCAGGCCGGCTTGCCAATCATGGCCATGCACGATGTCAGGCGTCCAGCCGTCGACGCCGTCAGCCGCGATCATGGCTGCCACCTTACAAAGAGCTGCAAAGCGTTCGGGATTATCCGGCCAATCCTGCCCAGTCACATCGCCATAGATCGCACCATCGCGATCATAAAGATGTGGCGCATCAAGAATAAGCAGATCGATCCCAGCGATCTGACACGCAACCAGCTTGGCCTTCCCGCCCATCAGTTTCGAGTATTTCGCGACAGTCTTCGTCTTGGAGGTCTGCGCCATCACCGAGCGGTAGCCCGGCAGTAAGACACGCACCTGCACACCCAAAGCAGCCAAAGCTCCGGGCAAAGCGCCCGCAACATCGGCGAGCCCCCCGGTCTTCACCAAAGGCGCGCATTCAGAGACGACGAAGAGCGTCTTGGTCATAAAGCAGCGGCCCTTTCGTCCAGCATCGCTTGCGTGATCAATGTAACGCCACGATCTGTGACGCGGAACCATTTTGCGTCTTCAACCGCGTCTTCGCCAACCACAAGGCCTTCGGGGATCACCACGCCGCTATCGACGACAACCTGCCGTAACCTAGCAGAACGATGCACGACCACGTTAGGCAGGATCACCGCATGATCCAGCACCGCGTAGGAGTTTGTATGCACATTGGTGAACAGGACAGAGTTACGCACTTCGGTCCCCGAAATAATGCATCCACCCGACACCATCGAGGAGATCGCCATCCCGCGCCTGTCACGCTCATCATGGATGAATTTCGCAGGAGGCACAGCCTCGTTGTAAGTCCAGATCGGCCAGTCCTTGTCCCAAAGATCAAGCTCGGGAGTGAAACTGGTCAGATCGATATGTGCTTCCCAAAAGGCATCAACCGTGCCGACATCTTTCCAATAAGCGGGGGCACCATCAGCACGCACGCAGCTTTCATCGAACCGGTGCGCCATGGCCTTCCCGGTCTTGACGATCTCTGGGATCAGATCGTTTCCGAAATCATTGCTGGAGTTGGGATCTTCGGCATCCTTCAACAACAAATCACGCAAGAACTGCCAATCGAACACATAAATCCCCATCGACGCGAGCGCCTTGTCCGGGTCTTCCGGCGTGCCGGGCGGATCGGATGGTTTTTCGAGAAAACTGGTGATCTGCCCTTTGCTGTCCGTGTCCATAACACCAAACGCCGTGGCATCTTCCCGCGGCACAGTCAGACAACCGACCGTGACATCCGCATTCGTATCAACATGCTGGCGCAGCATGATTTCATAGTCCATCTTGTAGATATGGTCGCCCGCAAGGATGATCACATAGTCAACATTGTAGCTATCGACGATATCGATATTCTGGGTCACCGCGTCGGCCGTGCCTTTGTACCAGCTCTCATTGCCACCGCGTTGCGAGGCGGGCAGCACATCAAGGAATTCATTGCGCTCGGCCCGGAAGAAATTCCAGCCGCGCTGCGTGTGGCGGATCAGGCTGTGGGCTTTATATTGCGTCGCGACGGCCATTTTGCGGATACCGGAATTGACCGCATTTGACAGCGCAAAATCGATGATCCTTGCTTTGCCTCCAAAGGGAACGGCCGGTTTCACGCGGCGATCTGTCAGCTCTTTCAGACGGCTTCCCCGGCCCCCTGCCAGTACGAACGCCATGGATCGTTGCGTAATACGTTTTGTCGCCATGTTGCCTTCTCCCTTGTTGGTCTTAGACCACTCTATCTCGTTTCTTCAAAACTATCACTGAGAGCGGTGGCAAAGTCACAGTGACACAGTGCGGCTGCCCGTCTGCGGCGATGTCTTGCGATTGACAGCTCCCCAAATTGCCTCGGTTTCCGCCACCATAGATTTCGGCATCCGTATTGAGGATTTCTTCCCAGAAACCCTCATCCGGCACTCCTACGCGGAAACCGGAGCGTTCAACCGGGGTGAAATTACACACAACCAAGGCAGTCTCGTCCTCAGAGTTTCCGCGTCGCAAGAAGCCCATCGTCGATTGAGAAGGGTCGTTGCAAACCCATTCAAAACCGCGCGCGTCACAGTCTTTGACATGCAGCGCTGGCGTCAGCCGATAGAGCTTGTTCAGATCGCGCACCAGCTTTTGGATGCCTCTATTGGCCGGCTGCTCTGCCGCGCCCCAATTGAGTTCCGCGTCGTGGTTCCACTCTTCCGGCTGCGCAAACTCGCAGCCCATAAACAAAAGCTTCTTGCCCGGCTGAGTCCACATGAAAGCATAGTACGCACGCAGGTTGGCAAACTTCTCCCAATCATTGCCCGGCATTTTGTTGATCATCGAGCCTTTGCCATGGACCACTTCGTCATGGCTGATCGGCAGGATAAAGTTCTCACTAAAAGCCCAATCAATCGGGAAGGTCATCAAGTGATGATCGTGCTGGCGGTAGATCGGATCTTTCTCCATGTAGCGCAGCGTGTCGTTCATCCAGCCCATGTTCCACTTGTAGCCGAACCCCAGCCCGCCACTATGAACCGGCTGGGAGACCGCAGGAAACGAGGTGCTTTCCTCGGCCACTGTCATCACCGACGGATCGGCGCCATAGACCGCGACATTCACTTCTTTAAGAAAATCGATGGCTTCGTAATTCTCTCGCCCGCCATCTTTGTTAGGCACCCATTCACCGTCATTGCGAGAGTAATCGCGGTAAAGCATCGACGCCACCGCATCAACGCGCAGCCCGTCGAGGTGGTATTCCTCAAGCCAATAGAGCGCGTTGGCCACAAGGTAGTTCTTCACCTCGCGTCGCCCGTAATTGAAGATCAGCGTATTCCAGTCCTGATGAAACCCTTCGCGCGGATCAGCATGTTCATAGAGCGATGTGCCGTCGAATTCTGCGAGACCATGCGCGTCGGTTGGGAAATGACCCGGGACCCAATCGAGCAAAACACCGATGCCGGAAGCATGTGCCGCATCAACAAAGTCACGAAATTCATGGGGAGGGCCGAACCGGATCGTCGGGGCGTAAAGACCGATCGGCTGATACCCCCAAGAGCCGTCAAACGGGAACTCGGAGACAGGCAAAAGCTCGATGTGCGTGAAGCCCATAAACTTGACGTAAGCCACAAGATCACGCGCGAGCTCCTTATAGGAAAGCGGCCTGCCCTCTTCGTCGTAGCGCCGCCGCCATGACCCCAAATGCGCCTCATAAATCGAAATAGGCTGACCGCGATCTGCACGCGCGGCGCGCTCTTTCATCCATGCCGCATCTTTCCAGCCATACCCTTCAATGTCGCGCACAACCGAGGCTTTCTCGGGCGAATGTTGAGAGCCAAAGCCCAGCGGGTCTGCTTTGTCGCGCAACTGGCCGTCAGCGCCGACGATTTCGTATTTGTAGAGCGCGCCATCAGCGACGCGGGGAACAAAGACCTCCCACACACCGGTGTCACCTGCGGGGCGCATCGGATGGCGTCTGCCGTCCCAAGTGTTGAAATCTCCAATAACGCTGACACGTTGGGCGTTTGGGGCCCAGACCGCAAAGTGGGTGCCGGCCTTGCCTTGGTGCTTCGTCACATGCGCACCTAAAACGCGCCACAGCTCCTTATGCGTGCCTTCGCCAATCAGATACTTGTCCATATCCGTGAGAACCGGACCAAAGGCAAAGGGATCTTCCGTCGTGTACTCGCTGCCATCGGCATAGCGCATCGAAAGAGTGTAGGCCTGCCCGGCGACACGGGCCGAAAACACATCACCTGCGATACGCGGCAAGACCGTCTTCTTGCCAGAAACAGTCGCGACAACCTCAACAGCGTCAGGCTGGAACGTGGTGATCCAGCGCTTGCCAACGCTCTTATGCGGTCCAAGAATGTCGTAGGGTGCGGGGTGCTGCCCTTGGCCTAAAGCATGCAGCGCATCATCCGATAGGAAATCTGGTCGATCAGCAAGATCGTTCTCTGTCATTCCGATTCCCTTTGTCTAGCGGTCAGATTCTTGAGCGCCCCTACATATGACTATACCAAGAATGGCATTTCCGCGACTCTCAAGAAATTATTTCGCAGAAAGAGCAACTTATCCGACCGCCAAGCAGCGCCCTC
>CAZCEW010000001.1:0-85667 GCA_964497775.1 uncultured Rhodobacterales bacterium | reverse complement strand
TATTTCGCAGAAAGAGCAACTTATCCGACCGCCAAGCAGCGCCCTCTGCTTGCGCTACCTTACCCATAGACACCCGCGCGCAGCTCAACTTTGGCGATCCTTGACAATACCGACCGCTAAGTCATTCTTCGACGAAGTGAGAGTTGACCACAGCTCCCGAAAGTTCCTCCAACATTTTTGCCGGTAGGCCCATGTCGATCCGTATGTTCAAGACCCCGATCGAAGAGAGCGCTTACGTCAGCTCGATCCTGCTACCAAACCATGAGCACTGAATTCCTCATCTTCCTCGCCTTGGGTGCGGCAACAGGCGGGTTCATCAACGGGCTCGCAGGCTTTGGAACCGCGCTGTTTGCGCTGGGCTTCTGGCTCAACATTATGCCCCCAACTCAAGCGGTATCTATCGTCGTCGTCATGTCGGTGATCTCTGGCCTGCAAGGCGTCTGGCTCGTGCGCAAATCGATCCTTGATCAACCGCGCAGACTGGCGCGGTTTTTGATCCCCGGTATCATCGGCATCCCACTTGGCGTCGCAGCACTAGCATATTTGGATGCAGGTACTTTGAAGCTGGTCATCGCCATGTTCCTGATCCTCTATGGCGGCTTCTTCACGTTTAGGACGGCGCTGCCAAAACTCACCCGCCCCACACCGATCATTGACAGCATCGTCGGCTTCTTTGGTGGCATCTTGGGAGGGGCTGCGTCGCTATCAGGAGCGTTGCCCACCATGTGGTGTTCCATGCGACCTTGGCCAAAAGCCGAGACCCGCGCCGTGCTACAACCCTTCAACGTGGTGATCTTGGCGCTTGCCACAGCGCTCTTTGCGTTCAAGGGGGTCTACACATCGGAAACCCTGTTGCTCATCGCAATCGCACTTCCGGTCACGATGATCTTTGCCCAGATTGGCATCGCAGTGTTCAAACGCCTCAGCGACGATCAATTCCGCAGGCTTCTTATAGCAATGATGTTCGTCTCAGGCCTGATCTTGCTGTCGCGACAGATTTTGGGCTAGTCGGGCGCGCCTAGATCACCTCGTCTGATCGGTCATCCGTCTCGCCATACCGCTTCAAAGTCGCAGGCCGCGTGCCTTCATAGACGCGGTGCAGGTTCTCCGCGATCTTGGCGTTCTCACGCTCGAACAGGCAATTGCCATGCTTGTCAGAGGCCACAATAAACGGCCCCATCTGATTGCAGCGGATCACCCACATCGCTTGCGCAAGGCCCAGCTCTTTATTCCAATGAACCGCCTCGACCTTCTCGACGCCGCGCCCCAAAAGTGCGCCGGTGCCATAGCCAACGGTCGACAAGTAAATCGCGCCATTGGGCACGAAGAAGGCCTTATAGTCCTTAGAGCTCATCCCGCCCTTGCCAACGATCAGCTTGGCGCCGGATTTCTCCATCCATTCGGGCAGCCACTTGGCAAAGCGGAAAGACGCAGTCGCCGTCACCGCGCCCATATCAAACGAGCCATCCGCATTGATCCGCGCTGCCGGAGAGCAATGGAAATTCGCAGCAGATGAGTGTGGCAGTTCCATCGGGATATTGGCCTTGTCTTCGAGCGCACGGATATAGACACCTTCGCGCGCCGTATACATCAGCCCATCCAAGTAGACGACATCGCCCAATTGCAGATCGTCCAGCGCCTCTTGGCTGGGCGTTGTGCTCAGCGTGATCTTGCGCGGCCCGCTCATTCGGCGGCCTCGAGCGCTGCGTCCCATTCGACGGTTTCGCGGCGTTGGTAATCAGTGAACCAATCAGGATCAGTACGGTATTCAACCCGCCCATCCGCATAGACCCGCGCCACAGCGCGCCGCGATGACAAGCAGAACGCATGCACCGACATTTGCATGCCACCCGTGTGGCAATAGCCGACCTCGATATTGCAATCGACCACCATAGATTTGCCGACAAACCCCATCGCACCCATGCCGATGGAATTGCCGAGCTCTTTGAATTCTTGTTCCAAAGCGGCGATCTTCGGATCCGTATTCTCGGAGCCCACAACCCGCAAACACGCCGCGCGTTTGCCCAGCACCATGCATGTGTCTTTACATCCGCCAAGCCCGATTCCGATGATCGCTGGCTGACAGGCCAAGCCGCGCTTGCCGAAAGCTACAAGACTATCGAGGTAAAACCGCTTGATCCCCTCAATCCCATCAGACGGGAAAAGCATGCGGTAATCCGTGCCAAACAACCCGCCCTTGTGAACGGTGATCAAGTCGATCCACTCGCCGCCCGGCTCATAGCCATATTCAATCTCCGGCGCGCCGATGCCTACGTTGTTGTCGTGATCCGTCCGCCATAGCGGATGCACGCGGTTTGGGCGCAAAGGCACCCCGTTGGTCGAACTCGCCGTGGCGCGCCGAAGTGCAGCCTCCAACGCAATGGGTCCGCCTTCAATCTGCGTCTCATTGCCCATTTTCACATACCAACGCGGCGTCCCGGTATCACCGCACATCGCGCGGCGATCTTCTTTCGCGGCCTCGTAATTCTCCAACATGGCTTGCAAGACGAAAGACGATAAATCCCCATCCTCCACATCCGCCGCCGCCTGCAACCCGTCCAGATAATCCTGCGGTATCTCAATCGCAGCCTTGTCCATCAAGCGCTCTGCGGTCGCTTCGATTATGTCGATTGGGATCATTTCAAACAGCCTCCACCAATGTCTCGGGCTCACCCTCAGGCAAGATTGTCTCTCCGGGTTTTACAATCGTAAAGGCCACATCTTCGCGCGTCACATCCAGCCCGTCTCTGCTTTGGCGTGCGACCGTGAAATAGCTATGCTCGATCGAGCCTGCCTCGGGGAAGTCTTCGCGGTAATGCGCGCCGCGAGAGTTCTCGCGCGCCAGACCGGCCTGCGTGATCACTTCGGAAATATCGCACAGCGAGGCCATGTTCAGCCAGTCATGCCATGTCAGGTTGAATGCCAGATTATCACCCGCGACGCCGACTGAAAGAAGCTCCGTGCGGATCTCATCCACTCGATGCAACCCGCGCTGCATCCCGGCTTGCGTCCGCATCACGCCCACGTCTTCCCACATCGCATCTTGCAGGCGGTCGCGCAGCGGTTGAATGGGCGCGACCTTGCTGGACAAAGGCTGCATCGCCCTCGCGATCTCGGCCTCAAGTACCGTCTCATCAGGGTCGCGCAACGCGCCCATATTGCGAATGTCCGCACCCATCACATCGCCCGCAACACCGCCATAAACAGTCGAGTTCGCTACACCATTGCCGCCCAAGCGGTTCGAGCCATGCGCACCACCCGCATCCTCACCCGCGACATAGAGCCCTTCCATCGCCGTGCGCGTATCCGCATCGACGACGACACCGCCCATGAAGTAATGCGCGGTCGGCACGACCTCGACCTTGCCTGCGGCCAGATCAAACCCGCTATCCGCGCAGCGCTTCACCATACCCGGGAATTTCGCGCGCACATTGTCGGGGCCAAGATGCGACATCGAGATATAGACGCCGCCATTCTCGGTCGTGTTCGACTTGCGCATCTCGGCAAAGATGCCACGGCTGACCACATCGCGCGTCGCACGTTCGCCCTTGGCGTCATAGTCAAACATGAACCGCTGCTCAGCCCCGTTCAAAAGCTGCCCGCCCGCGCCGCGCAGACCTTCTTCCAAGACCGTACCCGTCATCTTGGTATGCGCGCCGGCCAGAAGGCCTGTTGGGTGAAACTGCACCATCTCCATATCGCGCAGAGGCAGGCCTGCGCGCAGAGCCATCGCCAACCCGTCCATCGTCTTGTCGCCCGAGGGCGTGTGATACTTATACATGGTCGGCCCGCCGCCGGTGGCCATCAAAACCGCCTTGGCGCGCACGAAACGAAACTTGCCTGTGCGCATGTCGATCATCAAGACGCCCGCAAGGCTCGCGCCGTCTTTCGTTGGGATCAGCCCAATCGCGCGATGCTCTTGCAACTTTTCAACCGGGCGCGACAGGACCTGTTCCATCAAGCGATTGATGATCTCGATGCCGGTCAGATCGCCCTTATGCACGGTCCGGTCCGCCGTCTGACCCGCAAAGGCTTTCTGATGCAAACTGCCATCAGCGTTGCGATCAAAGAAGCAGCCGATCTCGTTTTCCAATTCGCGGATACGCACCACGGCCTGCTCACATAGCTTCCACGCCATGTCCTGATTGGGCAGCCATTTGCCGCCTTGGATCGTGTCCATGAAATGCCGCTCGACCGTGTCACCGCCGCCCAGCGCGACGTTATAGCCGCCCTGCACCATCCGTGTGCAGCCGCATTTGCCGATCAGCCCTTTGACCGCAATCGTAATCTTCGTGCCTTCGGGCGCGGATTGCTGCGCGTGAAGTGCCGCAAACATTCCTGCACCACCCGTGCCAAGGATCAAAATATCGGTGTCGTGGCGCTCAATGTCCATTACACAGCCCTCAAGAAAAACGCGCCCGCAACCAGCGTAGATACAGCAATGGCCCCCGCAGCCGCTGTCTTCTGGCCAGAGCTCCACGGCAGAAACTCAAGCGCCATCAAGCGCAACCCGCCGAACATATGGACAGCCAGTAAAAACACCAAACCGAACTCGGCCAGTTTCACGATTGCCAGATCGGTCCAAGCCAGAAAGCCGTCCAGCACCTCTGGCTTGTTCAACGCGTAAGACAGCAGCCAGAAATGCACCGGCAAGAACAGGGCCAAAGCAATACCCGAGACGCGGTGCAGCAGGTATGCGACCCAAAGCGTATGAGACCGGTACCCGCGCATCATGTCGCCGTGACGCCATAAACGGCGACCAGTCCCAAGACCAAAAGCCCCAAGCCGATCATCCCCGCTGCGCCATTCAACAAAGCGCCGCGCAAGCCCGCCCATTCTGCCAAGACACTGCGCAAGCCAATCGCCGCATGCACTGCTACCGCCACGACGAACAATCCGTAGAACAGTGCCCAAGCGATGCTGCCTTGCGTGCGGCCCAGAATTTCAGCCGCCGAAAGCCCGCCTTGGATCGCGTAGATCATCACCGCGATATGGCCCAAGACCAAAGGCGCCATAATCAAGGCCGAGATCCTCTGTGCCAAGTAGAGCCGCAGGTTCATCCGCGTCTCCGAAAGAAGTTCCGCGCAGTTTCGCGCTTTAACCCGGCAATCGCTGTCATCGGGTTCAGCTCATTGGGGCAATGCACCGCGCAACTGCCTTGGCTATGGCAATTGTGGCAGCCACCCTCACCCGAAACAGCATCTAGGATCGCCAACCGATCCGCATCCTTCGCATCATTGTAAACCGTCCAAGCGCGCTGAAGCGCGGCCGGTCCCAGATAGTCAGGATTGCCCGCAACAGTGTCACACGCCGCGTAACAGACTGAACAATTGATACATTCGATCCCTTCATTGGCTTCCACGCGCCCAGAGGTTTCAGGATCAATCGCCTCAATAGGATCATGGCGCGTTTGCGTCGGGTGATGCAGGCCTTCTGCCGCCACCCACTTGTCGAAGAACGGATCCATATTGGTCGCGAGATCCTTGATCACCGGCAAGTTGCGCAGCGGAGCGATCTCTATTTCAGCCCCCTCCAGCACTTTGTTGACATGCGTGCGGCACGTCCAGCGCGGCGTGCCATTAACCATCATCGCGCAAGACCCGCACATGCCCACGCGGCAGGCATAGCGGTAGCTTAGCGTCGGGTCGGCATATTGCTGTATCCACGCGACCACATCCAAGACGGTCTGGTTTTCCTGCAAGGGCACGTCGAATTTCTCAAACGCGCCACCCGTTTCTCCACCACGCCAAACCGAGACTTTCATCACTCTTGTCTCTTCCAATGCGTTGCTCCGGATCGGTTGCAATTCCTCTGGTCGCTCTCCCTACAATGCAGCTTTTCAGACAGAAGGGAATGATACAATTGCCCTTTCCAATACCGTGATGCTGCGCCAAGTTTGAGGGCAGTAACCCCGCCAAACGGAGCCGCCCATGAAACCCTCACTGCAAGACGCGCTTTCTCGTCGCTTCCTTGATGCGGGCGATGTGCCACAGAATCTGAAAGACAATCCAACGCTCACTGCAATCGCGTCGCGCGGGTCCTGCCGTTGGTTTCGCGAGGAACCTGTGCCGGTTGAAACCCTCAGAACCCTCTGCACTATCGCTCTGGCCGCACCATCCAAAAGCGACTTGCAACAACGCGATGTAGTGATTGTCTCGGATTTGGCGCTAAAGGCGAAACTGACTGCACTTGTGCCAGAGCAAGACTGGATCAAGGGCGCGCCGAACCTTCTGGTGATCTGCGCTAACAATCGAAGGCAGCGCCAGCTTCACGAGTTGCACGACCGCTCCTTCGTCAACGACCACCTCGACGCCTTCTTTAACGCAAGCGTTGACGCGGGCATCCTGCTGTCGACACTCGTCATCACCGCAGAAGCCGCAGGCTTGGGGTGCTGCCCGATCAGCGCATTACGCAACCGCTCGAAAGAGGTTTGCGATCTGTTGAACTTGCCGGATTATGTCTTTCCAATCGCGGGGCTCGCAATCGGCCACCCCAAGCACGAGACGCCAAGAGTTTCGCCTCGCCTGTCTATCGAGGCGACCGTTCATGTGGACCAGTTTAACGACACAGACATCGCCACCCATGTCGCGAACTACGATGCCCATCGACAGGCCGTTCACCCCTACAAGGCCCAGCGCAACACTGACCTTTTCGGAACGGCTGAAACCTATTCATGGTCGGAGGAGAAGACCCGTCAATACGGCGTGCCTGAGCGCGCGGATTTCGGGGCGTTCATCAAAGCGCATGGTTTCAATCTAGATTAACCTTGCACAGGATTTGGGATCAGATCGCGAGACGCGGCCGCGCCCGACCTACTAAGTGCGACATAGCACGCCGTGCTGCCAGCCCTATCTGATAGCAAGTAACGTTGAACTGTGCGGCCAAACCCTCTATCTGACAGAAAACAGAAAGCGCATCTCACCGTGGCAAATCATCTCTACAAAGGCGACCTTCCAGATGGGCTTGACCTTGGCCCTATCGTCGCAATCGACTGTGAAACCATGGGGCTACATCCGCATCGCGACAGGCTTTGTCTGGTGCAAATGTCTGGCGGCGACGGGCATGCGCATATGGTGCAGGTCTCCCAAGGCCAAACCAGCGCACCCAATCTTGAGGCGATGCTCGCCAATCCTGATGTGCTGAAGCTTTTCCATTTCGGCCGCTTCGACATCGCTGCTTTGCAAAATGCATTCGGTGTGCAAACCGCGCCGGTCTATTGCACCAAGATCGCGTCGAAGCTGATCCGCACTTATACCGACCGACATGGGCTGAAATACCTGCTGCAAGAGTTGCTCGGCGTCGACATTTCCAAACAGCAACAATCGAGCGATTGGGGCACGGAAAATCTCAGCGATGCGCAGCTCGATTATGCCGCCTCTGACGTGCTCTACCTGCACAAGTTGCGCGAAGAGCTCAACACCCGCCTTGCACGCGAAGGTCGCACCGATCTTGCGCAAACCTGCTTTGACTTCCTGCCGACGCGCGCCGCACTTGATCTGGCCGGTTGGCCCGAGATCGACATCTTCGCGCATTAGCCCAGAGGGGCCCGTTTCATGAGCCACGATGATTTCCTCTCCGCCGCCCGCCGCGTCATCGCGCGCGAAGCTGATGCGCTGCAATCGCTTGGGGCCGCATTGGATGAAAACTTCGCGCAGGCCGTCGATATCATGCTGGCCGCAAAAGGCCGTGTGATTGTCAGTGGCATGGGCAAATCTGGCCATGTGGCGCGCAAGATCGCTGCGACCTTGGCCTCTACAGGCACGCCCGCGCATTTTGTCCATCCAGCCGAGGCCAGTCACGGCGATCTGGGCATGATGGCGATTGGCGATGTCGCGCTTGTCTTGTCGAATTCCGGCGAAACGCCCGAGCTTGCAGATGTCATCGCCTATACCCGCCGCTTTTCGATCCCGCTGATCGGGATTGCCAGCCGCAAGACCAGCACGCTCCTCAAACAGGCCGATGTCGCCCTGCTTTTGCCCCCCGCCGAGGAAGCCTGCGGCACCGGTGTCGTGCCCACGACATCAACCACAATGACACTCGCTCTGGGTGACGCTTTGGCGATTGCGATGATGGAACATCGCAAATTCACGCCCGAGAACTTCCGCGACTTCCACCCCGGCGGCAGCTTGGGCTCCCGCCTGTCGAAAGTTGGCGATCTAATGCATAGCGGAGCCGAAATGCCACTGGTCCCTGCTTCGCTGGAAATGTCGGAGGCTCTTTTGGTCATCTCCCAGAAGGGTTTTGGTGTGGCAGGTATAACCGACGCGAAAGGTGATCTGATCGGGATCATCACCGATGGTGATTTACGCCGTCATATGGATGGGCTTTTGTCGTATAAAGCTGAGGACGTGATGACCAAAGCACCTTCGACAATCGCGCGTGACTCATTGGCCGAACACGCAGTCGCCGTGATGAATGAGCGTAAGATCACCTGTCTCTTTGTCACCGAGGGCGGCAAGAAGGGCCCACCTTTGGGCATCATTCATATCCATGACTGCCTGCGCGCCGGTGCTGCCTGAACATGGCTGTCGCGGATAACAGATATTCGCGCTTCGTTCAGTTCGCGAAGGTCGTCTTACCCATTTTGGCACTGGCACTTTTGTCGACGCTTTTCCTGTTCTCTAAACGGCTCGACCCGAACGACGCGATCCCGTTTGCGGAAATCGATGTCGAAAAGATCGCCCGCGAACAGCGTTTGGCCGCACCGAAATTTTCCGGCGTCACCTCTGACGGATCCGCTGTGTCAGTCTCGGCCCTGTCTGCCACGCCTGACCAAAATGATCCCCGCAGATTATCCGCTAAGAACGTCAAAGCACTGATCGAAACCACAAGCGGCGCGAATTACGAGATTGCTGCCGATCTGGCTTTGTTTGACGGATCTGCCGAAACGCTTGAACTGACCGGAACCGTGTCGATCACCACCACCTCCGGTTACGCGCTCAAGACAGAGCAGGTCACAGCCGCGCTGCAAGAAACCAGCTTTTTCGCCCCAACACCCGTCACAGGCCGCGCACCGGGCGGCATTTTTGAGGCCGGTAACATGCGACTGATGACGAAAGACGGGACACAGGTTCTTGTTTTCAAAAATGGCGTGAAGCTGATATACGAGGCTCAGTAGATTTGGGACACTTATGCGCATCTTGATCCGAACCCTTGCAATTACTGCCTCTCTGGCCCTCATCCCGGCCATGTCCTTGGCACAAAACGCGAATGTCGCGTTCGGTAAGGTGACGCATGATGCCTCCCAACCCGTCGAGATCACCGCCGACGAATTGACCGTCGATCAGGCCACGGGCTCCGCCGTCTTCTCCGGTAATGTCGTCGCAGGTCAGGGTGAAATGCGGCTGAGCGCGGGTAAAGTCCGTGTCGAATATGCGCAAACCGGCGGGCAGATCGACAAGCTGATTGCAAGCGGTGGCGTGACATTGGTCAATGGCTCCGAACAGGCCGAAGCGAAGGAGGCGGTTTATGTCGTGGGTTCTTCGCAGATCGTCATGACAGGCGAGGTTCTTTTGACCCAAGGCCGCAACGCCTTGGCCGGTGAAAAGCTGATCGTTGATCTGACAACTGGCAGCGGCCAAATGGTCGGGCGCGTGAAGACCATTTTCCAGACCGGGACTAATCAATGAACGACAGCCCGGACCTAGAGCTGCGCGAAGGATCGTCTGGCCTCAAAGTTCATGGGCTGCGCAAGAATTACAAACGCCGCCCCGTCATTCGCGATGTCAGCCTTGATCTGGCACGCGGCGAGGTCGTAGCTCTTCTGGGTCCTAACGGCTCTGGCAAGACCACCTGCTTTTACTCCATCGCCGGACTTGTGACGCCCGAGGCCGGCACGGTCACAATCGACGGGCGCGACGTGACGCTCTTGCCGATGTATCGCCGCGCCAAGCTGGGCATTGGGTATCTGCCTCAAGAGATGTCGATCTTTCGGGGTCTCAGCGTCGAAGACAATATCCGCGCGATCCTCGAAATCTCGATCCGCGATAGAAGCAAGCGTCGCGAACGGCTCGAAGAACTGCTCAATGAATTTTCCATCGGCCACCTGCGCCGCGCCCCTGCTCTGTCGCTTTCGGGCGGGGAGCGCCGCCGCGCAGAAATTGCCCGCTGCCTAGCCGCCGATCCGAAATATCTGCTGCTTGACGAGCCATTTGCGGGCGTCGACCCCATTGCCGTGGGTGAGATTAGAAATCTGGTCGCTGATCTCAAGAAACGGGGAATCGGTGTGCTGATCACCGATCACAACGTCCGCGAAACCCTAGAAATCGTCGACCGCGCCTATATTTTACATGATGGCCATGTGCTGATGAGCGGCACGGCAGAGGAAGTCGTCAAAGATGAAAACGTAAGACGCGTATATCTTGGGCAAAACTTCCGAATTTCGTAAATTGTTCACAAATTGCCCCCTAATCTAATGCCAAGACCCAGCCAAATTCGCGGTTCAGGTTGACACAAGACCCCGATTCAGCGCCAAATTACAGCAATGATAGCCACCGAGATCCTTTTACGGCTTGTCCAATATTTCCCGCGACCTATCGGTTACGGGCGCAGGCAAGCGAGAGGACATAACACCTCTTGGCACTATCATTTTTCAACCAAAACAAAGACATGGAGCATCTATGCGCTATCAAATCAGCGGAAAACAGATCGATATCGGCGAAGCCCTTCAAACGCATGTTGAGACAGAACTTGGCGACATTATCGCCAAATATGCGGAACGACCGACCGACGCTTCTGTGATCTTTTCGCGTGATGCGCATGAATTTGTCTGCGAGGCAACCGTCCACCTCAGCACCGGCCTTACAACGCAGGCCAAAGCTCATAGTACCGAGATTTATGCCGCGTTCGATCAATGCGGTGAGAAGATGGAAAAGCAATTGCGCCGCTATAAGCGCCGTCTAAAAGATCATCACAAAGATCGCGCGCACCCGGTTGAACTTATGGAAGCCTCGTCTTATATCCTCGCCGGTAACGATGACGCAACGGAAGCGGAACCCGAGACGCTGCAACCCATAATTGTGGCCGAAATGGAAACGAAGATTCCTTCCCTTTCGGTTGGCGAGGCTGTAATGCAGATGGAAATCGCGGGGGCGCCGGTTTTGGTGTTTCGCAACGAAGGAAACAAGAGGTTGAATGTTGTCTACAAACGCGAAGATGACAACATTGGCTGGATTGACCCTGCTACTTAGAAAAAGGCGTGCATCCGCGCGCCGCGGTTAGAGATACTGCCATGCATATTACTGAGATCCTCTTGCCAGAGGCTGTAAAAACTATTGCAACTGTTTCAAGCAAGAAGCGGCTCTTTCAAGAGATCGCAGACCTTGCGGCTTCCAGTAACGAATTGCCTTCTGACCTGATTTTTGACGCCTTACAGGAGCGTGAAAATCTAGGGCCAACCGGTGTGGGTCATGGCGTGGCCTTGCCGCATGCGCGGCTCGATTGTCTGGACCACGTTGTTGCAGTATTCATGCGGGTCGAGAAAGCGATTGAATTTGAGGCCGCAGACCGCCAGCCGGTTGATCTGTTTTTCGCGCTATTTGCACCTGCAGATGCGGGCGTCGATCACTTAAAGGCGCTGGCGCTTGTGTCGCGCACGATGCGCAACAGCGATGTCTGTGCAAAGCTGCGCGCCAATGGCGACCCGGCCGCGCTGCATGCGATCTTGACCGAAGGCCCGTCCAGTCAGGCAGCCTAAGCCTGCGCCGACCAGTCTGAAAATCCAAACCCCAGATAGTCCCGCCGATACGCGTCGCGGCATAGTTTTTCGATCGTCTCGTCGTAGATTTCTGCCAGTTTGGATATATCGCGCGCAGGCTTGAGCTGTGCGGATGGCTTGCCCAGATCCGTCGCGATCTGATCCAGCTTCGTCTGTAGCTCAGATTGGCGGATGATCATGTCGGGCAGCGTGATCTGACACACGCCTTCCAAAAGTGCCGTTTGCGATGCCCAAACCGGATCGATCCGCACGCTGGTCTGATCGGCAAGGTTCAGCTTCAAAAAGCGCAGAAAGCTGATGAACGCCTTGCGCATGTCGCTGTCGTTCCAATCTGCCAAATCATCAGGGATCACGATGTCAAACTTGGCCGCCATCACACGACGCGGCTCGTCGAAATTTTCGTCCGAGCGGTCAAGGATCTTATCACAAAACACCGCATAGGCCCGCGCGACAGGATGCTCGATCACTGTGAAGCTTCGGTGGTTCGGCCTCTGGCGCTGCCAGTCTTTCAGAACCTTCTGCGTCGGGTTCACACGCAACTTGTCAAGCGTAGCGCCATCAAGCTCGGCCATCCAGTCGCGCACCGGCCCATCATCTTGACCCGCAACCGGGATAAACAGAAGCGGCGCATCAGAAGCCATAACAAAAGACGGCACACGTGGGCCGCGGCGTGGCTCAAAATTTGGCGTACGACCAAGATCAAAAATATCGATTGACGCCAGACCTTTGACCATATCGGTATGGTTCTCGACAAGATCTTCCAGCGATCCCGCATTCTGCTTCTTGGTCGCTTTTGGCGTCGCCTCAATACTGTGCTCCGAGCCCAAGAACTTGCCCAGCCCATTGATCACATCAATGTCCTGAATGTCCTCATAGGCGATATAGAATCCAGTCTGCCCGCTGCGCTGCAACGCCTTCAGGATCATCAGCTGAAATGCCTGCCGCGCAGCAAGATGGTCTTCGAACTCACCCAGATCAAAATCCGCCTTCGCAGATTTGCGCTTCGTAACATCGGCCAGCTTCCATTGATCCGTCTTCGCGGCAATTTTCAAGGACACATAACTGTCCAATGGATTGCGCGTCAGGATGATCTTGGCACAGCTCGGATCGGCCAGCATGTGCCCCAAAATCCGAGGGTCATGGTCATTGAAAAACCGCAAGCCCGGCATACCCTTGCTTTGCGCCCTCATCTTCTCCAGCAACACCAACGGCTCATTTTCGCGTGCGGCCATGTCCACGCCAAATTTTTCCGACTTCTTGCGTGATCCGATAAACACTGGATTGAACAACTCGCCATGGCATTCCAGATCGTCAAACGCGTTGAGGTTCGCCTCAAGAAAATTCGACCCTGTGCGCATCTCTGCAAGCACGACGAAATACTCAAACCGGTTGCTCATCTATTTCTTCACCAGATAGGGGCCAGTTTCTGGCGTGCTGATATTTTGTTCTTCATGGGCCGGGAAATCACCCATCAGATGCGGGCTCATACCTTGGTTTTTGAGGTTCTGTAGAAACTTCCCGAAGCCCTCTAAGTCCGACATCAGCGGCACCTCGGTCAGCCTGCGCTGGGCAGAGCCGCCAAGTTCATCTAATACGGTTTGCAGGTGTTCCATCGGAGTTTCGACAAATTCGGCAAGGCTCCAGATCCGAACGCGTGCTTTGGTTTGACTGGATCGCAACATCTCTAGAAAACGCGCTTCGACGCGCTGCAAATAGGCCGCCTCTTTGCGCAGGTCCGCGAAGTTGCGGTTCGAGTGAAACAGAGGGATCGCCCAGGCGCCAGAGATCACATTGATATTGGCATTGCGATCCGCGCAAATCAGATCAGTGATCTTTTGCGCGTCTGCAGGGCCGAACTGAAAGCACTGATGCTCGCCGCGCGTGTTCCAGATCAGGTTGGTCAGAAACGCCTTAGAGTCATAGTCACGCAAGGCGGCGCTGTCGGAAAGACAGCCATTATAAACCGCATCACCATTGGCATAATGCACCCGATCTTGCGCAAATAGATGCCCGTGTACCCGGTTGCCGGTGCGCCGGCTCAACCAATCCGGGAACTCATCAAACAGATCGTCGAACCCCTCAAACACAGTGTAGCGCCCACTGGTTTTTCCATTCTCGAACCCGTTGCGCGGAAAGCGCCCCTGCATATAGAGCCCTGAGCGACCGCGCACGCGCCGCTCGGTCGCGCGACTGAACAGACGGTCGATCTTCAGCGGGTTCGGCTCCACCATCGAGATTGCGCGATCACTTGGCATCAGAAACTCTCGGTAAAGCCGCTCTGCCTCGGGCCAAATCTTGCGTGCAACAAAACAATCCGAGCGGCGCAAGAGCTGCAAGTGGTCATCATAGAACACATGCGGCTTCCCCTGAAAATCAAACTTCGACAGGGTCAGCGACCGGCTTTCAATCTGCGTCGAATAAAGCCGCGCAAGCGTCTGAAAATAGCTCTCATCGGGAATCCAGACCCGCTCAAAATAGCGATCAAACTTCTGACGTTTCGGGTCCTGCAAAATCGCCGACAGGGTCTGGCGCGTCAGGCACCACCATTGCGAGCCCAGATGCGGCACCAGCCCGTCAGGAATTGTGCGTTGAAACTTAAACCGTCGCTGAAGTTCCACATAGGCGTCAAACAGGCGGCGCTGCTTCTTCCAAGAGAACGGGAAACGCAAAGTAAACCGCTCTTGATCGAGGCCGCCAATTGTCCAATCAACCTCATCGGTCGTGACAGACTCGATGAAGTCCGTGCGGGGGCGTTCATCAAGATAGGTTTGCAATTCATCAATTGGGCGCAGTGGCATGCACGACCCGCTCGACAGATAGACATGCGAGACTTCGGTGAAATTCTCCAGCATCAACTCACTGGCAGATTGCGTCGCCGCAACGATAGACCAACTGCCCCAATCGCAAGAATGACGTTTGGAAAAGGCAACATGATCGAACTCGGCCATCTTGTCAGTGAAGCGCCGAAACGCGGTTTCACCGACGCGTTTGTCGACATGGATGACGACCGGTTTGCCATGCTCCGCCAGATGACGCGCGACTTGCGTAGCGCGGTCGAGCGCCTCGTGGACCAGCATGATGAACCCGACGCTCATGCCCAATTGCCTTTCGACAAGAGGCCCAGAATTTCCAACTGCCGCCAGTTGATATATTTCTCCGACCAGCCACACCACAGATCAGGATTGGCCGAGATCCCATCATCATAGGCCTTGTATTCGTGGCTATTGGCAAAGTGCTGATTGCGTTCCAGCTCTTCAGCCGACTTTTCAACAAACGTGTCGAGGAATTTCGCGTGCAGCAAACAGCCCGACGTCTTTTCGCCACCCATCTCGTCATAAACAAGGTTCAGACCGCGCGGCAAAAGCATATGGGTCGAGCTGACATACGTGTAACGTCGATCCCATTTCACCAACGGCACCTTATTGAGCGCCGGCGCGCCCTTCGGTTTATCGGCAAAAAACATCCGCGCGCGCGGGCCGCCTTGAATCCAGAGGTTCCAGTATTTGTGGTTCTTCTCGATCGTGTAATTGCCGCTATCAAACCAATGCGCGACCTCGAATGGGTCTTTGCCTTCGTCCAGCGTCGCCGTGCCAATCGGCCCTTTGGGATACATATCCAACAGCATCGCGCCAAAGGACTTCACCCCCGACGCGTCGAGCCAATCGGTCAAAGCGCGGATCGGACGCGTATCGCAAAACGGATAGACCAGAAATTCATCGGCATCGACAACAAGCGTCCAATGACCATGCGCGTGTTTGCGTTGCAGCCAGTTCAGCCAATCGATCCCGAAGCGCGAGCCCTTATAGCCGTGATCGGTATGAAACACCGACACATCCATCTGATCGGCCAGATATTCCGCCGTGCCGTCATCGGAGGCGTTGTCGACGATCACAAAATGATCAATCCCGAGGCCGCGATAATATTGCAGGAAATACGGCATCCGAATGCGCTCATTGCGCATGGTCGAAAACAGCAAGACGTCATCTGGCGAAATCGCAGCTGTCCGATCCGACAATGCCTGCAATTCACGCCTTTTGCGGAACGCGCGTATCTGGCTCCGCTTACGCCTCAGGCGCATTCCATATGACTCTAACAGGCCCAATTAAGGTCCTCTCTGACGTGCCAAATCTTTCCGATTGGCCGCCCTGCTCTTTCTTGGGCCGCTTTGGGCCGTTTCGGACAAACTAGATAGTTGCGCAGTGTTGGTAAATAGAGTTGCAACGCAGCCTCAATTTTTGTGCTCTTCACATCCACGATCCCCGCGACATCAAGCCGATGGATTCCAGGTGCCGCCAGCCGCGATATTGCGTCGATTTCGGCGTCCAAAGCACCGGATCATCTGCGACTGCATCGTAATAGTCATCATAGGCGACCGAATTCGAGAAATGCTCTTGGCGCTGTTTCTCTTCCTTCGATTTCTCGATCACGGCACTCAGGAATTTCGTGTGCAGCAAGATACCACTTAACCGCTCGCCCCCATCTTGGGCGTAAACCTCATTCAGCCGCCGGGGCAGAATTGAATGGGTGGAATTGACATAAGCAAACCGGCGCGACCATTTCACCAATGGCACTTTGTTCAGCGTCGGCGCGCGGCGTGGATCGCTTGCAAAGAAGCTCCGCGCGCGTGGCCCGCCCTGGATCCACAGATTACCCATCGGCGCTTGCTTCTGGATCGTGTAATTGCCCGCATCAAACCAATTAAGCACCGCCGACGGATCATCGCCTGCCGCACAATGCGCATCCGACAAACGGCCTTGTGGATAGAGATCCAGCATCATCGCCCCGAAAGAGCTCACTCCGTCGCGGTCCAACTCCCGCGTCAAAGCGCCCAGATCACGCGTGTCCCAATAGGGATAGATCAGCAACTCATCGGCATCGAGCGTCAGGGTCCAATGCCCGTGCCCGTATTTGATTTGCAGCCACGTCGTCCAATCGACCCCGAACCGCGACGCCTTGTAGCTGGCATCTGTCTGCCACAGCGACACATCATCTTGGTCGCGCAGATACTCTGCTGAAGCGTCATCGCTGGCATTGTCGATCATCAGGAAATGATCCACGCCCAGCGCGCGGTAGTGATTTAGAAAAAACGGAAGGCGGTCGATTTCATTGCGGATGGTCGAGAACGCCAAGACCTGACCAGGCACAATCGCCTTGGTGCGGTCCATCACCGAGTTAAGCTGACGACGCGAGCGAAGCGCGCGCATCAAGAGCCTGCGGCGCTTCCATCTAAGCCTGTAGGCCACGCGCATCTCGCGAGGGCTAAGCATGTCGACATCCTTCTTTGGGACGCTTCTGTCTCTACTCCATGTCGCATACCTGCCGGTTTGATGCCAGCACCATGCGTCCCGGCAGCCTCTGCCCAACCGGTTAACAAATTTTTAAAGCGGAGGTGGGGCCCCAATAGATCCAAGACGACCGCCTTGGATCACAGGTTTTGCTCAGTACTTACTGAGCCGCTTTGCGCACTGTCGACATCTCGTCGAGATAGTGGCCAAATTCTTCGCGCAGCTCGTCACGCGCCAAACCAAAGGCCACTGTCGCCTGAAGATAGCCCGCTTTCGATCCGCAATCAAAACGCTGTCCCCGGAACCGGAAGCCGAAAACGTCACGCTCTGCTGCAATTTCTTGCGCAATTGCGTCGGTCAGTTGGATCTCTCCACCCGCGCCTTGCTTGATTTTATTGAGGTTCTGCAAAACTTGCGGTGTCAGGATGTAGCGCCCAATCACAGCCAAATTTGACGGCGCTTCATTAACCTCGGGCTTTTCAACCATGCCGTTGACCGAAACCATCGAGCCCATGTCATCTTTGACATCCAGCACGCCGTAAGACGATGTCTTCTCTGGTGGCACTTCCATCGCAGCCACCATACAGCCGCCGGTTTCCGCATGTGCTTCGACCATTTGTTGCAAGCATGGCTTCTCGGCCGCGATCACATCATCAGGCAGGATCACAGCAAAAGGCTCATTAGCGATCAAACGTCGCGCGCACCAAACCGCATGGCCGAGGCCCAGCGCTTTATGCTGACGGATATAGGCAATCGCGCCGCTATCCATATTCGTGTTCTTTAGCGCTTTCAGGATGTCTTTCTTACCCTTCTTGCGCAGAGCCGTTTCCAGCTCCGGGGCGTGGTCGAAGTAATCTTCCAACGCGCCTTTGCCACGTGATGTGACAAAGATAAATTCCTTGATGCCCGCCGCGCGAGCTTCGTCGATCGCATATTGGATCAACGGACGATCGACCAAAGTCATGATTTCCTTCGGGATCGATTTTGTGGCTGGAAGAAAACGAGTCCCCAACCCTGCTACTGGAAAAACCGCTTTCGTAACTCTGCGCTTCATCGTGGCCCCAATTCCATATTCTATCTATCCAATTACCGTGACACGTCACGTGACCCCATCCATTGGTGTCGTCTTGTGATCAGTAGTCATCACTCATTACGATTGTTTTGACGGCAGAAATGCGGCCATTGTTTGAGCCTTCATCATTTCCAGTTCCACAAAACCAGATCAATTAACCATTTCCGTACAAATGATGCGCAATCAACTCTGAAACGCTGCGATTCGTGCGGGTGTGGCTATTGTAACGCAATGATTGTGACAAAATAGTACTAGAAACCTTAAGTCACGGGGAAAGCAGGGCCGTGCACGCCGATTTGAACCCGTTGGGTCAATCGATACCCATATCGCGCATCATTGCCTCTAGGCGGGGCACATCTTCGGGGTTGTTGAGCTCCCAAAACTTCCGCCCGCGTGCTTCGACCTCGACACACAGAACCTTATGGCCGTTCTCTAGAAACCGAAGCTGTTCCAGCCCTTCAAGCTGCTCTAGCGGGCCTGTGGGCCACGCGGCATATTCTTTAAGTATTTCAGGGCGGTATGCATACACCCCAACATGATGGAACACGGGTGTCGGAGCCTCTGCGCCATAGGCTATGCTGGTAAACGGGATCACTTCTTTCGAGAAATACAGCCCGTGATTGTCGCGATCAAACACCGCCGTCGTCCCGCCCACGCGGCCTTGTTTGCGATCTTCTAGCAGATCACTCAACATCGCCCCTTCGCAACGCAAAACGGGCGTGGCCAAGGCGCAGTCTTTGTCCGCGCGCAGACCCGCAACCAGATCTTCGACAAACCAATGCGGCGTCAGCGGAGCGTCGCCTTGCAAATTTACCACGATTTCAACATCGCCAAGCTGGTCGCAGGCCTCGGCACAGCGCTCGGTTCCGTTGACACAATCAGACGAGGTCATCAGAACCTCGGCCCCAAAAGCCTCACAGGCCCCGCGGATCGTATCGTCATCCGTGGCCACTGCCACGCGGTCAACGCCACTCACTGACATCGCAGCGGCCCAAGAGCGTTCAATCAGTGACTTCGCATCACCACCCGCACCTGTCAGCATCACCAAAGGCTTGCCCGGATACCGCGTAGAGGCGAACCGCGCCGGAATGACGATCGCAACGCTCATGTCGCGGGTTTCAGATCAACGTCTGGGGCTGTGGCAATAAAGAACGGGTTCTCATAGCCGGGCTTGCCGTAAGTCAGACTGCTATGGTCGTCAAAGCGCAAAACCTTGCCGCCCGCGCCGCGCAACACCGCGTCCCCTGCCGCCGTGTCCCATTCCATCGTGCGGCCAAGACGCGGATATAAATCCGCCTCCCCCGCTGCAACCAAGCAGAACTTCAAAGACGAGCCCGCGCCCGTCATGTCATCGACCTGATAGAGATTGATGTAGTCATCCGTCGCCTGATCGCGGTGCGATTTCGACGCCACCACGACCAGCTTGGAATTATCTGCATTGCGCACAGTGATCGGGGATGTCTTGCCGATCTTATCCTTCTCAAAACTTCCCGTTTCTTCGACCGAGGCACCATCGGCACCCGTAAAGAACATACGGTTCTTGGCAGGCGCATAAACTACACCGCGCACAGGCACACCGTTCTCAACAAGCGCGATATTGACGGTGAAATCCCCGCGCCGCTTGATGAACTCTTTGGTGCCGTCAAGCGGATCGACTATGATGAACACATCCGAGCTGGTGCCATGCGTCGCCGCTTGTTCTTCCGTGATCAGCGTCACATCCGGAAACGCCGCGCGCAGACCGGCCGAGATCACCTTATCGGCGGCAAGATCCGCCGCAGTGACAGGGCTGTCATCAGACTTTGCACGCACGTCAAAGTCGTCAGAGTTGTAAATCTCCATAATCGCATCGCCGCCTTCAATGGCCAGCTCGCGAAAGACCGTTGCTATCTTGTTATAGTCCAAGCCTGCTCTCCTGCTCGTTTATTGATTGTCATAAGCGCCCTCCTTATGGTGTCTCGCTAACGGAACGGCAAGTTTTCTGGCGCTAAGAACCAGACGCACCCTCCTATAGGCAAGGCAGGTCTGAGGCAGATGTTCAGAACCGAAGAACGCAACACCCATTTCCGCTCCGCGCTCGCGCTGGCGGATTTGATCTATTTCAGCACCGTGCGCAGCGTGCGCAAGACGCATCGCAACGCAGTTGTCGGGCTGGCGATGAACATGGTGCAAACCATCGTCTTCGTGGCGGCCTTCTATTTGATGTTCTCGGTCCTTGGCTTGCGTGGCTCGGCCATTCGCGGCGATTTCATCCTTTATCTATTGTCAGGCATCTTCCTGTTTCTGACCCACACAAAGGCCGTGGGCGCAATCATGTCATCGGAAGGCCCGACATCGGCGATGATGAAACACGCGCCAATGAATACGGCGATCTCTATTGCCTCAGCCGCACT
This sequence comes from uncultured Rhodobacterales bacterium, assembly GCA_964497775.1. Lineage (GTDB taxonomy): Bacteria > Pseudomonadota > Alphaproteobacteria > Rhodobacterales > Rhodobacteraceae > Litoreibacter. The sequence goes on along the minus strand of CAZCEW010000001.1, from coordinate 65,201 downwards.
ATCATCGCTCTACCTACAAGTCCTGTCAGCGGCACTCATCTTATTCGTGGTCCATGTCGCTTGGCGCCCCATTGTGATCGACGACCCGATTGGCACCATTGGCATGTTCTTGCTGGCATGGTTTTCCGGCGTGGCGGTCGGCATGCTGTTTCTGGCCATCAAGCCTTGGTTCCCGGGCTTCGCGCAGATTGCATCGACCGTCTATAACCGCGCCAACATGATTGCCTCGGGCAAAATGTTCGTGGCCAACGCTATGCCCTCCTATATCTTGGCGTTCTTCGACTGGAACCCGCTGTTTCACTGCATCGATCAAGCCCGCGGCTTCGCGTTTATCAACTACAACCCGCATTTTAGCTCGATCAGCTATCCGATGACCGTCTCCATTGTTTTGATCATGATCGGGCTCATGGGCGAATTCTACACCCGCAAACGCGCCTCCATCAGTTGGAGTGCCGGGCGATAGCAACACGCGATAAACAATTCGCGAGATTCTTCCCCTCGCCCGCCTTGCAGCACCCAAAACCCGCCCCTATATACCTAGCGAACTCTGGAACGGGTTGCCGTCCAGACAAATTGGGATCAGAGAACCAGAGCCGTAACGGTCTAGCTCTCTTCAACATCGCCGCAAGAAAGGACCAAAGCTCATGGCTAAAGTCATTGGTATCGACCTTGGTACAACAAACTCCTGTGTTGCCATCATGGATGGGGCACAGCCTCGCGTCATCGAAAACGCCGAAGGCGCACGCACAACACCTTCAATCGTCGCGTTCACAGATGATGAACGCCTCGTCGGACAGGCCGCCAAACGGCAGGCCGTCACGAACCCATCCAACACAGTCTTCGCCGTCAAACGTCTGATCGGTCGCCGCTTCGACGACAAAGACCTCGCCAAAGACAAAAAGAACATGCCGTTTGACATCGTCGATGGCGGCAATGGCGACGCATGGGTCGGCGCCGGTGGCGACAAATACTCGCCCGCGCAAATCTCTGCCTTCATCCTGCAAAAGATGAAAGAGACGGCTGAAAGCTATCTCGGCGAAGACGTCACGCAAGCCGTGATCACTGTCCCCGCCTATTTCAACGACGCCCAGCGTCAGGCCACGAAAGACGCAGGCAAGATCGCAGGCCTCGAAGTTCTGCGTATCATCAACGAGCCGACTGCGGCTGCGTTGGCCTATGGCCTCGACAAGAAAGAGACCAAGACAATCGCTGTCTATGACCTTGGCGGCGGGACTTTCGACATCACGATCCTCGAGATCGATGACGGCCTGTTCGAAGTGAAATCCACCAATGGCGACACGTTCCTGGGTGGTGAAGATTTCGACATGCGTATCGTATCCTACCTCGCCGACGAGTTCAAAAAAGAGAACGGCGTCGATCTGACCAAAGACAAGATGGCGCTACAACGCCTGAAAGAAGCAGCCGAGAAAGCCAAGATCGAGCTGTCTTCCTCGCAGCAAACAGAGATCAACCAGCCGTTTATTTCCATGGATCCGAAAGGCGGCCAGCCTTTGCACATGGTCATGAAGCTGACCCGCTCCAAGCTGGAAACTTTGGTCGGTGATCTGATCAAAGCCTCGATCAAGCCCTGTCAGGCCGCGCTGAAAGATGCAGGCCTCAGCACCTCCGACATTGACGAGATCGTCTTGGTCGGCGGTATGACCCGCATGCCGAAAGTGGTGGAAGAGGTTTCCAAGTTCTTCGGCAAAGAGCCTAATAAAGGCGTGAACCCTGATGAAGTTGTGGCCATGGGCGCCGCTGTTCAGGCTGGTGTTCTGCAAGGCGACGTCAAAGACGTGGTCCTGCTTGACGTCACACCGCTCAGCCTCGGGATCGAGACTTTGGGCGGTGTGTTCACCCGCCTGATCGACCGCAACACAACAATCCCGACGAAGAAGTCGCAAATCTTCTCGACCGCCGAAGACAACCAGAACGCGGTGACGATCCGCGTCTTTCAGGGCGAGCGTGAGATGGCACAAGACAACAAGATGCTGGGCCAGTTCAATCTTGAAGAAATCCCGCCCGCACCACGCGGCTTGCCTCAGATCGAGGTGACATTCGACATCGACGCCAACGGCATCGTATCGGTCGGCGCGAAAGACAAAGGCACCGGCAAAGAGCAAGCGATCACGATCCAAGCCTCTGGTGGTCTGTCCGATGACGAGATCAACCAAATGGTCCAAGACGCCGAGGCGAATGCCGAAGCCGATGCGGAACGCAAGGAACTGGTCGAGTCGACAAACCAAGCCGAAGGCCTGATCCACAGCACCAAAAAGTCGCTTGAAGATCACGGCGACAAGGTCGACGGATCCACCGTTGAGGTGATCGAACTTGCGATGAAGGCTCTGGAGGAAGCTCTGGAAACCGAAGACGCAGGCAAGATCAAAGGCGGTATCCAAAACTTGACCGACGCCGCAATGAAACTTGGCGAAGCGATCTACAAGTCGCAGCAAGACGAAGCTGCCGCCGCTGAGCCGAGCGAAGACGCACCAGAAGACGGTCCGCGCGGTGTTGACGAAGATATCGTCGATGCGGATTTCGAAGATCTGGATGGCGACAAACGCGCGTGATCTGATCACGCATGCCCCAACTTGCAGGACCGGCCCGGTAAACAGGCCGGTCCACGCATTTTTCGGGAAAGGTGCACAACAAAATGTCAAAACGCGATTACTATGACGTTCTGGGGGTCTCTAAAGGGGCCAGCGCCGACGAGCTGAAAAAGGCCTATCGCCAAAAGGCTAAAGAGCTTCATCCCGACCGCAATTCCGACAACCCCGACGCCGAGTCTCAATTCAAAGAGGCAAACGAGGCCTATGAGGTCCTCAAGGACGCCGACAAGAAGGCAGCCTATGATCGCTTCGGTCACGCGGCTTTTGAAGGCGGAATGGGCGGCGGTGGCGGGCACCCCGGCGCAGGCAATGGCGATTTTGCCAGCGCCTTCTCCGACGTGTTCGAAGACTTGTTCGGCGATTTCATGGGCGGCGGTGGCCCGCGCGGCGGCGGACGCCCTCGCGCAACCCGCGGCTCCGACCTGCGCTACAATCTGCGCATCTCTCTAGAAGACGCCTATTCCGGCCTGCAAAAAGCAATCACTGTTCCAACATCCGTCCCTTGCGGAAGCTGCGAAGGCAGCGGCGCCGAAGGCGGGGCAGAGCCGCAAACCTGCCCGACCTGTTCCGGCATGGGCAAAGTTCGCGCGCAACAAGGCTTCTTCACGGTCGAGCGTACCTGCCCCACCTGTTCCGGCATCGGCCAGATCATCAAGAACCCCTGCAACACCTGCAGCGGCTCAGGTCGCCAGCAAAAAGAACGCTCGCTCAACGTCAACATTCCCGCCGGCGTCGAGACCGGCACCCGCATCCGTCTCGCCAGCGAAGGTGAAGCTGGCATGCGCGGGGGTCCATCGGGTGATCTCTACATCTTCATCGAAGTAGCCGATCATAGTCTATTCCAGCGCGATAGCACCGATTTGTTCTGCCGCGTTCCGGTCTCGATGATCACAGCCGCAATCGGCGGCGATGTCGAAGTCCCCACAATCGACGGTGGTCGTAGCCGCGTCAAAGTCCCTGCCGGAAGCCAATCAGGTCGTCAAATGCGCCTACGCGGCAAAGGTATGCCCGCCCTTCGTGGCGGCACCGCAGGCGAGATGTTTATCGAGCTCGCAGTCGAGACGCCTGTCAACCTCACTTCAAAGCAGAAAGAGCTGCTCCGTGAGTTCGAAAAGCTCAGCGAAGAAAACAACCCCGAACTGTCTAGCTTCTTCTCCAAAGTGAAGAATTTCTGGGACGATATGAAAAGCTAAGCCCTGCTGGCGAGGAAGGTCTCGACCTCCTCGCGTGTCGGAAACGCATCCGACGTCCCTTTCCGCGTCACTTTCAAAGCCGCCGCGCCAGCCGCAAATCGCGCCGCTACCTCTAGGCTTTCCCCTTGGTCTAGGGCTGCTACCAAGAACCCGGCAAAACAATCCCCTGCCCCGGTTGTATCAACTGGTTCAACCGCCACCGCCTCAACATGGCTTCGCGCACCGTCTTGCAGAAGGTCGATCCCCTCCGCACCTTTCGTCACCACGATCTGACAATCGGAAATTGACGATAGCTCCGCACCCAAAGCGCGCTCCATTTCCGCCGCTTCCCCCTCATTCATCAAGAGCAGATCCACCTCCGGCAAAATCGCGCGCACGGCCTCCGGATCAAACGGGGCGGCAGAGTAGACCACCCGCATCCCAAGCTCCCGCGCGAGTTTTGCGGCCTCCAAAGATGCGTTCGTTTCGTTCTGCAACATCAGGACATCATCCGCTTTAGCCTTTATTAGACCCTGTTTCAGCTGATCTGATCCAATCAATGCGTTCGCGCCTGCATAGACCACAATCGCATTCTCGCCCAACGCATCCACATTGATGATCGCATGTCCCGTGGGCTCACCGCTCTCGATGACATATGTCACATCGACGCCCCGCTCCACCATCCGGTCTCGCGCCCAAACGCCATCGGGCCCTATCGCTCCGACATGAAAAACCTGTGCGCCGCCAAGCGCTGCGGCAATCGACTGGTTCGCCCCCTTGCCACCTAAACCGCGCGCATAGCTACCGGCCAAAAGCGTCTCACCTGCTTGAGGCAAGTGATCCAAATAGTAGAAATGATCCGCGTTGATCGACCCCACATTGAAAACTGTCATGACGTGGCTCCCAAGCACAAATCCACACCAAGTCTAAGCAGCTTTCATCCTTTCTCACAACCAGACCGACTTTCGCCTTTCGCCCTGAGCGCTCGATTTGTAAAGTTGCGCACCAAGTGGTCTTTGGGGGTCCGTCTTGTCTGCATCCACGTCAACAGTCACGCCCATGATGGCGCAATTTCTGGAGATCAAAGCCCAGTACCCGGACGCGCTGTTATTCTACCGGATGGGCGATTTCTACGAGATGTTCTTCGACGATGCCGTTGCCGCCGCCGCCGCGCTCGACATAGCTCTAACAAAGCGCGGCAAGCACCAAGGCAAAGACATCCCTATGTGCGGGGTTCCTCATCACGCGGCTGAAAACTACTTCCTGACTTTGATCCGCAAAGGGTTCCGCGTCGCTGTCTGCGAGCAATTGGAAAACCCGACTGAAGCGAAGAAAAGAGGGTCTAAATCAGTCGTAAAACGCGATGTTGTGCGGCTTGTCACCCCCGGAACACTGACAGAAGACACGCTCTTGGAAGCGCGCTCAAGCAACTTTCTTGCCGCGCATTCCGAGATTCATGGCGAAGCGGCTTTGGCTTGGGTCGACATCTCGACCGGAGAGTTGCGCGTCGCCCCCTGCCCTATGGTTTTGCTTCCCCCCGAACTTGCCCGCCTCGCTCCACGAGAGATCCTTGCCTCAGACACTCGCGCCGAAGACCTGACCGATCTTGCGTCCGAGGCTGGCGTTGCGCTAACGCCGCTTAGCCCCGCGAGTTTTGACAGCGGGTCCGCCAAGGATCGGCTCGAGAAATTCTTCAATGTCAGCTCGCTTGACGGGTTCGGTACGCTCAATCGCGCGGAGCTTTCGGCCATCGGCGCCATCATCGACTATCTGGAAATCACACAGAAAGGCAATTTGCCCCTGATCCGCCCGCCGATCCGCGAGGCCACCTCAAATGCGATGCAAATCGACGCCGCCACGCGCAAAAACCTTGAGCTCACCCATACGCTCAGCGGATCTCGTAAAGGGTCGCTTCTCGACACGATTGACCGCACCGTCACCGCTGGTGGCGCGCGTCTGTTGGAGCGCCGCCTCGCTAGCCCATCGTCGCACAAAACGACCATCGATGATCGCCTGACAAGTGTTCAGTTCTTCCTCGATCAATCAGCTGCGCTTACGTCAGCAAGAGACGCACTCCGCAAGACCGCAGATATGGACCGCGCCTTATCTCGTCTCGCCCTTGATCGTGGAGGTCCGCGCGATCTTGTGGCGATCAGGGACAGTCTGATTCAGGCTCTAACACTGCAGGAAACGCTGCAGTCTGCTGATCTACCGGATGTACTGACACAGACCAAAGACGATCTATCCGGCCATACTGACCTGATCGAAATGCTCGACACCATGCTGATCGCTGAGCCTCCCTTGCTAACGCGCGATGGCGGTTTCATCGCGTCTGGCGTCAATGCCGAGCTTGATGAAGCGCGTGCGCTGCGTGATGACGGTCGCAAGATCATCGGCGAGATGCAGACGCGCTACGCAGGTCAAGCGGACATCAACTCGCTCAAGATTAAGCATAACAATGTGCTGGGCTACTTCATCGAAACCCCTGCTACCCATGCCGACCGCATGTTATCTGAACCGCTGTCAGGAACCTTCATTCACCGCCAAACCACCGCCAATGCCGTGCGGTTCACGACAGTAGAATTGTCAGAGATCGAAACGAGGATCCTAAATGCAGGTGGGCGAACGCTTGAGATCGAGAAACAGCTATTCGAGCAATTGCGCCAGGCCGTCATTGATAGCGCCGCTGGTCTTAACCAGACCTCGGAGGCCCTCGCCTCTATCGATCTGTTCTCCAGCCTCGCCGATCTTGCGCTAGCCGAGAATTGGTCTCGCCCCCTCATCTCGGAAGATCGCGCTTTCGAGATCGAGAATGGCCGTCATCCCGTCGTTGAACGCGCCCTGCGCGCACAAGCCAGCACGCCTTTTGTGGCCAATGCCTGTGACCTTACTGCAAAAGACGCGGCCGCAAGCATTTGGTTGCTGACCGGACCCAACATGGCAGGTAAGTCGACCTTCCTCCGCCAGAACGCAATTATCGCCATTTTGGCCCAAATAGGGTCTTATGTGCCCGCTTCGACAGCCAAGATCGGCATCGTTTCACAGCTATTCAGCCGTGTCGGAGCTTCCGATGACCTGGCACGTGGCCGGTCCACATTCATGGTTGAAATGGTCGAGACCGCCGCGATTCTAAACCAAGCCGACGACCGCGCTTTGGTGATCTTGGATGAGATCGGACGGGGCACCGCGACATATGACGGGCTGTCGATTGCATGGGCCACACTTGAACACCTCCACGCCGCGAACGCGTGTCGCGCGCTTTTCGCGACGCATTACCACGAGCTCTCGGCGCTGGCCGGAAAGCTCGAGGGCGTCGAGAACGCAACTGTCGCCGTTAAGGAATGGGACGGCGAAGTAATTTTCCTGCACGAAGTTCGCAAAGGCGCCGCCGACAGGTCTTACGGTGTGCAGGTGGCGAAGCTTGCCGGCCTCCCCTCATCCGTGATCGAACGTGCGCGCGTTATTTTGGACAAACTCGAACAAGGCGAGCGCGAAGGCGATACGAGTCAAAAGTCGTTCATCGATGATCTGCCGCTGTTTTCCGCGACCCCGGCCCAGCCCGCGCCAAAACAATCCGACGCGCTGAGCGATAAGCTCGACGACATTCATCCCGACGAACTAACGCCGAAGGACGCGCTCGCACTGCTCTATGAGCTTAAGGATTTATCCCGGAGTTGAGGAAACGCCGACCTGCGCAGGGCGCAAAAGCCGGTCATGGATCGTGAAGCCTTCAGCCATGATTTGGATGATTTGCCCTGCTTTAGTGTCTGGTACGGGCGCTTCAAACATTGCCTGATGGATCTGCGGATCGAACTTGTCGCCGATTTCGGGCACCACAGGCACGATGCCATGTTTTGAAAAAACATTGATCAGTTCGCGCAAGGTTAACTCAACCCCTTCAAACACCGCCTTGGCCGCCTCGCGCTGGTTTTCATCCGCCGCTTCAACCGCACGCTTCAGATTGTCATAGACAGGCAACATGTCCTTCGCGAGCTTCGATCCGCCGAAATTCTCGGCCTCCCGCCGGTCGCGTTCACCACGTTTGCGCGCGTTCTCTGCATCAGCCAGAGCCCGCAACAATCGGTCCTTCAGAAGATCACGCTCGTCCAGAAGCTCTTGCAGCTCGTCCGTCTCGGCCGTGATATCGATCTCTTCTTCGGCAAGGGCCTCAAGGTGATCGGTTTGGAAATCGTCTTCTTCTTTTGCGTCGCTCATGGCCAACCTTTATCCACCATCAGAAATCAATTTGCCGACCACCTGCGCTGTGTAGTCCACAATCGGCACGATCCGCCCATAATTGAGCCGTGTCGGTCCGATAACTCCAACAGCACCGATAATCTTCCGGTCAGAGTTCATATAGGGAGAAACGACCAAAGAGGAACCCGAAAGTGAAAAGAGTTTGTTCTCTGAGCCGATAAAAATGCGCACACCGTCGCCTTCCTCGGTCAGGTTCAGAAATTCGGCGATGTCCCGCTTGCGTTCCAGATCGTCAAACAGCGTCCGAATGCGGCCCAAATCCTCATTATCATCGGATCCTTCCAGCAAGTTTCCGCGACCCCGAACAATCAGCCGTTCGTAATTCTCATCTGTGCCTTCCCAGATGGCCACGCCGGTTTCGGCAAGCTCCCCCGCAATCGTATCCAGCTCTTGCCGATGCTTCTTGATCTCGATACCGATGCGCGCTTTGAGCTCCGAAATCGTCAGCCCTTCGGCAATCGCGTTAAGGAAATTCGCGGCCTCACGCATCGATGACGGCGTCTGCCCAATAGGGGGCGAGAACACGCGGTTTTCAACATGGCCGTCGGCAAATACAAGCACCACAAGTGCGCGATCAGGCGCAAGGCTAACGAACTCAATATGTTTGATCGGTGCTTCATGTTTTGGCGCCAAAACAAGGCTTGCGCCCTGTGTTAGACCCGATAACGCCGATCCGACACGATCAAACATCGTGTTCATATCGCGCTCGTTTGATCCCAAGGTCGCATCAATTCGCTCCCGGTCATCCATCTTCAGATCACCGACCTCCAAGAGCCCGTCGACAAACATCCGCAGGCCCTGTTGCGTCGGTACGCGCCCGGCCGAAATATGAGGACTATCGAGCAATCCCATGAACTCGAGATCCTGCATCACATTTCGGATCGTCGCCGCACTGACTTTTTCACTCAATGACCGCGATAGTGTCCGTGACCCAACAGGATCGCCCGTTTCTAGATAGGACTCGACAATCCGCTGAAACACCTCGCGACTGCGGGCATTCATCTCATCGAGCAGTTTTGCACCGTCAGACATAGGCTCTATTTCTCACAACATCGGCACTGAGAAGGTGGCCAATCTTGCTTGCAACTTCAAGAGGGGCAAGGGTAACACGAACCGACCACATGAAAAGGATTTGCCTCATGCGCCCCTCTGGCCGCGACTTAAACGCACTGCGCTCGATCTCGATGGAAACCGGCGTCACGAAATACGCGGAAGGCTCATGCCTGATCAAATGCGGCGAGACGCATGTTCTATGCACCGCGTCAATCGACGAACGTGTCCCGCCATTTCTCAGAAACACTGGGCTGGGCTGGGTGACGGCAGAATACGGCATGCTGCCACGCGCGACACATACCAGAATGCGGCGCGAGGCCAAGAACGGTCAGTCCGGCAGAACTCAAGAAATTCAACGGCTTATTGGAAGGTCTCTTAGGGCAGGGGTCGACCGTGCCGCGCTTGGGGAGCGTCAGATCGTCGTTGATTGCGATGTGATCCAAGCCGATGGCGGCACGCGCTGCGCCTCGATCACGGGTGGTTGGGTCGCGCTGCGCATGGCTGTTAACGCTTTGATTAAGGCGGGCGACATCACGACCGATCCGATCACCGCCAATGTCGGCGCGGTCAGCTGCGGTATCTATGCGGGCCAACCCGTGCTGGATCTCGACTATATTGAGGACAGCGACGCCGGAACCGATGCCAATTTCGTCATGACGGGGGAGGGAGCTTTGATCGAGGTTCAGGCCTCTGCTGAAGGCGGCACATTCAGCCGAGACGAGATGAACATCCTGCTCGATCTGGCCGAGAAGGGCGTGACCGAACTTACCGCCGCACAAAACGCAGCCGTCGCAGGCTAGTTGATGCGCAAGTTTACCGACCCTAAACTGCTTGTCGCCACGCATAACCAAGGCAAGCTCGAAGAGATCGCAGCGCTGCTAAAGCCCTACGGGATCGAGACCGTGTCTGCCAAGGATCTGGACCTGCCAGAACCGGAGGAGACCGAGACTACTTTCGTCGGAAACGCCCGCATCAAGGCTCACGCCGCCAGCAAGGCCACCGGCCTTCCCGCACTGGCCGATGATAGCGGGTTAGAGATTGATGCGTTAGACGGCGCTCCGGGTGTATATACGGCAGATTGGGCCGAAACAGACTCTGGTCGTGACTTTGTGATGGCCATGACGCGTGCCCATGATGAGCTTGAAACGATCAAAGCTCCACACCCCCGAAAAGCGCGGTTCTGCGCCACCTTGGTACTAGCTTGGCCCGACGGTCATGACGAAGTTTTCGCAGGCAAGATGGACGGTCAAATGGTCTGGCCGATGCGCGGTGATCAAGGCCATGGCTACGACCCGGTTTTCCAGCCCGATGGCTATAAAATCACCTTCGGCGAAATGGACCGTTGGGAGAAGAATAAGATCAGCCACCGCGCCGATGCCTTCAACAAACTGGTGAGCATTTTTGAGCGTTGAGAACTGGCAACGCGGCGGCTTTGGGCTCTATATCCATTGGCCATTCTGCGAAGCCAAATGCCCGTATTGTGATTTCAACAGCTTCGTCTCTCAAAGCATCGATCAAACAAGATGGCGCAACGCCTATCTGTCAGAACTTGATCGCGTGGCAGAAGAAACGCAGGGCAGGGTGCTCGACAGCGTCTTCTTCGGTGGCGGCACCCCCAGTCTGATGGAACCGGAGACCGTCGCGGCAATCTTGGACAAGGTTGCCGCGCTCTGGTCCACCTCCAACCAAATTGAAATTACGCTGGAGGCCAACCCGTCCTCCGTCGAGGCGCAGCGCTTCGCAAGCTATGCGAGTGCAGGCGTTAACCGCGTTTCCCTTGGTGTGCAGGCCCTCAACGACACCGATCTAAAGCGGCTCGGCCGACTTCACTCTCTTGACGACGCCATGCGCGCTCTTGATGTCGCCCGGACCACGTTCAAGCGTTTCAGCTTTGATCTGATCTATGCGCGCCAAGACCAATCGCTCACTGACTGGCAGGCAGAGCTGACCCAAGCACTCAGCTTCAAGCCCGATCATCTGTCAGCCTACCAACTGACCATCGAGGACGGCACCGCGTTTGGCGACAGACACGCGCGCGGCAAGCTATCTGGCCTTCCCCCAGACGATCTCGCCGCCGAGATGTTCGAGCTGACGCAAGACATGACAAAAGCAGCAGACCTTCCCGCCTATGAGGTCTCCAACCACGCCAAACCCGGCGAGGCATCACGGCACAATTTGATCTATTGGCGCGGTGGCGATTACCTTGGCATTGGCCCCGGCGCTCATGGCCGTTTGACCTTGGGCGGCACCCGCCTCGCGACTGAAACGCACCTGACGCCGGGCGCTTGGCTGAACAAATCCGAAGCAGGTTCGGGAGAAAGCAACCGCAGTCGTATGAGCCAAGACGACACGGCGACCGAATACCTGATGATGGCGCTACGAACGGAGCAGGGCGCAGACATTGCGCACCTCAAACACATCGGCATTGGTCATCAATATGATAATAAAATCAAAGAGTTATGCGATGGCGGGTTTCTTACGATCTCGGGCGAGGCCCTCAAAGTCCCCGCTCACAAACGCATAGTTTTGAACGCTATCCTAGCGAAGATGCTGAGCTAAAATTCAATCGGTTGCAGAGAGTTTGCGGCACAATTCATCAAGTTCTGCGAAGTTCTTGTAGGCGATTGTCATCGTCCCTTTCGTGCCACCATCTTTGTGGTCAATCGACACGCGCATGCCCGTCGCTGCACTCAGATCGTCCTGCAATTCGCGAACGTCAGGACTTTTGTAGGGCTCCGATTTTGAACCGGAAGATTTACGCGCCGGTGCTCCGCCTGCCTTCGCCAACCGTTCTGTTTCGCGGACAGAAAGGCCCTTCTTGATCACCTCACGCGCCAGCGCTGTCGCATCGTCCGACGTGATTAATGCCCGCGCATGACCTGCGCTCAGCTTGCCTTCACGCAGCCAGCCGAGCACTTCGGAAGGCAGGCTCAAAAGCCGCATCAAATTCGCAATATGGCTTCGGCTTTTACCAAGCGCCTTTGACAGCTGCTCCTGAGTATGGCCGAACTTATCCTGCAGCTGACGGAAACCCATCGCCTCTTCAACTGGGTTCAGATCGGCCCGCTGAATGTTCTCGATGATCGCAATTTCCAGGACTTCGGTATCGTTTAAGCTCCGCAAAACAGCCGGGACTTCATGCACGCGCGCCATCTGCGCGGCACGCCAACGCCGCTCGCCTGCGACGATCTCATAGCCCTGCCCGTTAGGGTTCTCGCGCAAGATCAGCGGTTGAATGACGCCCTTCTCAGCAATAGACGCCGCCAAGTCCGCAAGATCATCCTTGTCGAAATCTTTCCGCGGCTGATCTGGGTTCGCGAAAATCTGATCGACGGGGATCATTCGATCCGCACTCGCAGCGGGCGCCCCCCGATCCGCCTCAGCACCCAAATCGACATCCGCCATCAAGGCGGACAATCCGCGCCCCAAGCCCCGCTTTTCGGTCTTTCGCTCGCTCATGCCTCAGCCCTTTCCTCAATTTTATGACGCTCCAAGATTTCTGCCGCCAGCGCCTTATACGCGACAGATCCTTTCGATGTCGGATCGTAGTTAATCACCGGCAGCCCGTAGGAGGGCGCCTCGCTCAAACGCACATTCCGCGGGATCATCGTCTCGAAGACCAGCGATTTCAAATTGGCGCGCGCATCCTGCTCCACCTGATGGCACAGGTTGTTGCGCTTATCATACATGGTCAAAACCACGCCTTCGAGCCGCAACTTGGGGTTCGCTGTCTCGCGAATTTCGCGGATCGACAGCATCAGTTGCGACAGGCCTTCAAGCGCGAAGAATTCTGCCTGCAAGGGCACCAGAACCGAATCTGACGCAACCATCGAATTCAATGTCAGCAGGTTCAGCGATGGCGGGCAATCGACCAAGATGTAATCCAGCCCCATTCGTGCCACATCCGGACTGCGCAGTCGGTCTCGCAAAAGGAAAACCCGGCGCGCAACCGATACCAACTCAAGGTCCGCCGAGCTCAGGTCAGTTGTTGCGGGTGAAATCAACATATTGGGTACCGCGGTCGGCACCAACACATCCTGTAGGGACATGTCACTCAGCAGAAGGTCGTATGTTGTTGCTTTTCGGTTTGCTGGATCGAGGCCTAAGCCAGTAGATGCGTTGCCTTGAGGGTCCAGATCAATCAGCGCGACTTTCAGCCCGGATGCTGCCAATGCGGCGGCCAGATTGATGCTGGTTGTTGTCTTGCCAACCCCGCCTTTCTGGTTCGCAATCGAGATAACGCGCGGCAGTTTTCCAGGCATGAACTTAACGTCGCTCCAAATCCGTGAGAGTCAGGACAACAGCGCTGTCATCCGTGATGCTGGTGTAGTTTTGAACTTTGAAGGACCAGTTTACAAGCGCCTCCTCGACCTCCGCCTCCCAATTGGCGCCCTTTTGCAAGATCGCCGTGCCTGTCTTCGCCAAATGCCTATCCACGAAGGACAGCAATTTCGGCAATGGCGCTAAAGCGCGGGCCGTGACAGCTTGCGCATCCTGCGGAGTGGCGGCCTCGATCCGCTCTGTCACCACATGACAATTGAGCGCGAGTTCCCGTTGGGCTGTGCGTAGAAAGGCGCCCTTGCGCGCATCGCTCTCTAACATGGTCACCTCAGTGTCAGGCGCGGTTTCTTTCAGTAAGATGCTCAGCACAATTGCCGGAAACCCGCCACCAGACCCAAGATCAGCGACACGAGTTGCGCTCGGCCCGATATGTTGGAAAAGCTGAGCAGAATCGAGAAAGTGCCTGTTCCAAAGGTCTGGTAGCGTCGCAGGGGACACCAGATTGATCTTTGGGTTCCATTTTTCTAGAAGCCCGGCAAACTGATCAAGACCACTCAATGTTTCACGTGAAACATCCGTTAGCCTAGCGAGCCTTTCGCGCGGATCATCCAAGTCAGGCTGACTTCTTTTGGAGCTTACGGATATGCCCCAACACCAAAGTCAGCGCCGCCGGAGTGATACCATCGATCCGAGCTGCTTGCCCAAGTGTCTCCGGCCGCACTTTTGAGAGCTTCGAGCGCACTTCCGTCGAAAGCCCCTCAAGGTCTGCATAGCAAATATCCGCTGGAATCTTGATGGCTTCGTCCTTGCGAAGCGATGCCGCATCGCGATCCTGACGGCCAATATAGCTTATATACAAGGCTTCACGGCCGATCTGGTCACTGATCTCGTCAGAAATCTCGGCAAGCTCCGGCCATATCTCCAAGAGCTTCGAGAATTCAACGTCCGGTAGGGCCAAAATCTCGATCGCATTGCGTTTCTTGCCGTCTTTCTTAACCTGTATTCCATAGGCTTCTGCTTGTTGCGGCGAAAGGGTCAGGCCCGTCATCAGTGTCTTCGCGCGTGACAGCTTGTCCATCTTCGCTTCAAACACATCAAACCGCTCTCCACCAACACAACCGATCTCATGGCCCCAGCCAGTTAGTCTTTGGTCAGCATTGTCTGCACGTAGAGACAGCCTGTACTCTGCCCGAGAGGTGAACATGCGGTAGGGCTCCTGTACGCCACTCGTAACAAGATCATCAATCATCACGCCAATATACGCTTCAGAACGTTCAATCTGCACATCGTCGCCCCCTAGAGATGCCCGTGCGGCATTCAGGCCCGCGACCAAACCTTGTGCCCCAGCTTCTTCGTAGCCGGTTGTGCCATTGATTTGTCCCGCAAGATACAAGCCCTCAACGTCCTTTAGCCGCAGCGAATGCCTGAGCGCCCGCGGATCGACGTAATCATACTCAATCGCGTACCCTGGCTGCGTGATCACCGCCGCCTCGAGGCCCCTGATGCTGTGTACATAGGCCTCTTGGACGGCGACAGGGAGAGAGGTTGAAATCCCGTTCGGATAAATTGTTGGATCATCGGCGCCCTCGGGCTCAAGGAAGATCTGATGCGAGCTCTTTTCAGCAAACCGAACGACTTTGTCCTCAATCGACGGGCAATAACGCGGGCCGACGCCGTCGATATGGCCGCCATACATCGCTGATTTACTGAGGTTTTGGCGAATAATTTCGTGAGTTTCTTCATTCGTATGTGTAATGCCGCACGACACCTGCTTGGCCTGAACAGACTGCGAGAGAAACGAAAACAGCGTCGGATCGTCGTCGCCGGGCTGCATTTCCAGACCGTCCCAATTGATCGTGCGTCCGTCCAGACGCGGTGGTGTCCCGGTCTTCAATCGGCCAAGGGGCAGGCCAAAGCTATCTATTCGTTCGGCGAGCTTAACTGACGGATCATCACCAACTCGCCCGCCTGACTTTGAGACATCGCCAATATGGATAACGCCGCGCAGAAAGGTGCCGGTGGTAAGAATTGTGCTCTTCGCGGTGATCTCCGACTGGTCAGCCAGAACCACGCCAGCGACGGTCTCGCCGCGCATGAGAAGGTCTTGAACCTCGCCCTCGATCACCTGCAAACCTTCGGTGTCGGCGATCATACGTTGGATAGCGGCGCGATAGAGCGCGCGGTCTGCTTGGGCACGAGGGCCTTGCACGGCGGGGCCTTTGCGACGGTTGAGTAGACGAAACTGTATACCCGCCTCATCAGCGGCGCGGCCCATTAACCCGTCTAACGCGTCGATTTCGCGAACCAGATGGCCTTTTCCTAGCCCTCCGATGGCCGGATTGCACGACATAACACCGATTGTTGCCTGCTTTTGGGTCACCAAAGCCGTTCGCGCGCCCATGCGGGCGGCGGCATGGGCCGCTTCTGTGCCCGCATGGCCACCTCCGACCACGATTACATCGAAATCTGAATGTTTCACGTGAAACACTCCTACTTACCCAAACAAAAACTGGCGAAAATTTCGTCCAGCACGGCTTCTACATCGATTCTGCCGACAATACTCTCCAACCTGCGTATTGCGAGGCGGAGCTCTTCGGCAGTGAGCTCTGCTCTTTCGATTCCAAGAGATAGCTCATCTTGGCAAGTGTTCAAAGCCTCAAGCGCGTGGAGGAATGCGGTGCGGTGCCGCTCCCTGATCGCCAGTGAGCCGCCCGTTGCGCGCGTCTCTAGGACCTGCTGGATGGAGCGTATCAAATCGCCCACGCCGTCGCCCGTTAACCCCGATACCGTGCTCGCCATATCGGCACGCAAATCGCCTTTAGCCACAAGCACGATGTCATCAGCTAAGACGGGCAGGGCAGGCGTGTCGTCCGGGTTTTCGGTCAGGAACACACGCAGGTCAGCACGTTCCGCTCGCTTAACAGCGCGGTCGATCCCAATGGCTTCCACCACATCATCAGTGTCGCGCAGACCCGCTGTGTCGAGCACGGTGACCGGCAGACCGCCAAGATCCATGCGGACCTCGATCACATCGCGGGTGGTGCCTGCGATCTCAGACGTGATGGCGGCATCGCGACCAGCCAGTGCATTTAGCAATGTGGACTTGCCGATATTAGGCGGGCCGATGATGGCAACCTCGAACCCGTCCCGAATGCGCTCAGCAACTGTGGCGCCTTCGATCTCTGATGTGATCTCGGATTGTACAGTGCTCAGCAAGGTTTTGACCTCGGGCGTGACATCAACGGGGACATCCTCATCGACGAAGTCAATCGTGGCTTCCAATAAAGCCGCAGCGCGGATCAGCTGGCTGCGCCACATCTCGGCCCGCTCGCCCAGACCGCCCTCAAACACACGCTGCGCTTGTTTGCGTTGCGCCTCGGTTTCCGCATCGATGAGGTCAGCGAGGCCTTCCACTTGCGCCAGATCGAGGCAGCCGTTTTCCAAGGCGCGGCGGGTGAACTCGCCAGGCTCAGCCAGACGCAAGCCGTCCAGATCACCGAGCGTCGCAAGCACAGAGCTAATGATCGCGATACTGCCGTGCAGTTGGAATTCAACGACGTCTTCGCCAGTGAAGCTGGCGCCTTTATCAAAGACCAAGACCAGCGCTTGATCGAGCACATCGCCCGCAGAGTTTCGGATCGTACGCAGGCTGGCCAGACGGGTTGGGCCCAGTGTGCCGCATAGGGCAAGTCCAGCCGCTTTCGCCTGCGGACCGGACACGCGGATCGTAGCTACACCTGCGCGGCCTCGGGCAGTCGCCAAAGCGAATATCGTGTCCATCTCCCGCCTATCCCATTGTTTTTAAACAATAATTAGGTGTTCATTGAATCGAAGAAGTCCGAATTCGACTTGGTTTGCTTCAGCTTGCCGATAAGGAACTCGATCGCATCTGTCGTGCCCATCGGGTTTAGGATACGGCGCAGAACGAAGGTTTTCTGGAGGTCGTTCTTGTCGACCAGAAGCTCTTCTTTCCGAGTACCGGACTTGAGGATGTCCATCGCAGGGAAGACGCGTTTGTCGGCAACTTTGCGGTCCAGAACAATCTCGGAGTTACCCGTGCCTTTGAATTCCTCGAAGATCACCTCGTCCATGCGCGAGCCGGTATCGATCAAGGCTGTGGCGATAATAGTCAGGGAGCCACCTTCTTCGATGTTACGCGCAGCACCAAAGAAGCGCTTGGGGCGCTGCAAAGCGTTCGCGTCGACACCACCGGTCAACACCTTGCCCGAGGACGGCACGACCGTGTTAAACGCGCGGCCAAGGCGGGTGATGGAATCCAGCAGGATCACAACGTCGCGTTTGTGCTCGACCAACCGCTTGGCTTTCTCGATCACCATCTCAGAGACGCCCACATGGCGCGTGGCGGGCTCATCAAAGGTCGAGGACACAACCTCACCCTTAACGGAGCGCTGCATGTCAGTGACCTCCTCAGGGCGTTCATCGATCAGCAAAACGATCAGATAGCATTCAGGATGGTTCTCTTCGATCGACTTGGCGATGTTTTGCAGCAGAACGGTTTTACCCGTGCGCGGCGGCGCCACGATCAGCGAGCGCTGGCCTTTGCCAATTGGGGCGACCAGATCAATGATCCGCGCTGAGCGGTCTTTGACCGTCGGGTCAGACAGCTCCATCGTCATACGCTCGTCAGGATAAAGCGGCGTCAGGTTGTCAAAGCTGACCTTGTGGCGCGCTTTCTCAGGATCTTCGAAATTGATCTGCGTGACTTTGGTGATCGCAAAATAGCGCTCATTGTCACCAGGAGCGCTCATCACGCCTTCAACCGTGTCGCCGGTGCGCAACGAGTGTTGGCGCAGCATCTCGGGCGAGACGTAAATATCATCAGGGCCGGGCAGGTAGTTCGCCTCGGGCGAGCGCAGGAAGCCGAACCCGTCTTGCAACACTTCCAACACACCGTCGCCTGAAATCTCCCATCCGTCCTCGGCGCGCTCTTTAAGGATCGAGAACATCAGCTCGCCTTTGCGCATGGTTGAGGCGTTGTCGATCTCCAGATCTTCGGCCATCGCCACCAGATCGGCGGGGCTGGTTTTCTTCAGATCGGCAAGGTTCAGTTGGTCATTAGACATGAGCTGTCATCCATTTTCGGCGTATCGCCGCGTATTGCTATGTGGTCTTCAGGAAAGAATCTTAGCCGGACGGCCAGACAGGGATCACTTAGACATCCTTGAGTTCCAAGTCAAACTATTGCTCAGAACGGCCGCGCGATGACCGAGGCCACGATGACGATCATCAGCACGGTTGGGACTTCGTTCATCAGCCGGTAGCGGCGACCTGTCAGTGTGTTCGCACCGCTTGCGAATTCCTTTCGCCGCGCGCCCAGCCATTCATGAAACACTGTCATTGCAATCACCGAGATCGCTTTGATCCAAGGCCACCATTCGGACCAATCGATGATCCCCGGAGTAATCACCAAAAGAAGGCCAAAGATCCACGTCGCGATCATCGCAGGTCTCATGATCACCAGAAACAACTTACGCTCCATCATCGCAAACAGCATGTCTGTCTCGCTGCCTGTCTCAACCCGCTCGGTGTGGTGCACGAAGAGGCGAGGCAAATAGAACAAGCCTGCCATCCAAGATATCACCGAGATGATATGAAGCACTTTGGTCCAAGGATATATCTCTGCCAGAAAATCGAGCATGGTTTCTCCGTTCTCAGGCAATCTATCTAAATATATATATATTTAAAGAAAGAGATGATGATGTTGTATGTGCGGTGGATAATGTGGATTAAAGAGTCCCGCACAGAATCGACCTGTTGCCTTTTTGACTCACAAAAGCTTGGGGACAAATGGTATGAATCTAGCGTTTTCAAAGATTTGCGATTCATTTTCAGCACTTAGCATATGGATAAGTTGAGGTGAGGCGCAGGTTCTCCACAGGGGTGAATTTGCTTAGTCACAAAGAAGAACTGGTCTGTAGATTGTTGCATAATGGGGATGACTGACATCGCGCAGCTTTGAGTGGTGGAAAACTCGGGCTTTGCGCAATTATAGTCCCCCGAGTTACGCGCAGGGATATGCACATGGGTAAGAGGATCATTCTGGCATCAGGCTCGGCCGCACGGCGTGATATGTTGCGCAATAGCGGCGTGACCTTCGAAGTCGAAGTGCCTCGTGTTGATGAGGATGCTATCAAATCGAGCCTTCTCGCGGAAGAGGCGAAACCGCGCGATGTGGCCGATACTTTGGCTGAATATAAAGCGCGGCGGGTGGCCTCAAAGCAGACGGACGCGCTGGTGATCGGGTCCGATCAGGTGCTTGGATTTGAGGGTGCGATCCTGTCGAAACCTGTCAGCCCCGAGCAAGCAGCAGAGCAATTGCGCGCCATGTCTGGCAAAAAGCACGTCCTGTTATCGGCGGCAGTGATCTATGAAGATGCAAAGCCCGTATGGCGCAGTATCGGCACAGCGACCTTGTTCATGCGCAACCTGTCGCAGAGCTATATCGACGACTACGTCACCCGCAATTGGGACGACATTCGACACTGCGTCGGCGGCTATCAGTTGGAAGCCGAAGGCGCGCGGCTATTCTCGCGGGTGGATGGCGACTATTTCACTGTCTTAGGAATGCCTCTATTGGATGTTCTAGGATACCTAACGACCAAAGGCGTGATTGACGGATGAAGCAGAGCAAAATTCCATTGGCCGGCGTGATCGGGCAACCGATTGCCCATAGCCGCTCCCCGCGTCTGCACGCCCATTGGCTAAAGCGCTATGGGCTTCCGGGTCACTATGTTCCGATTGAAGTGGCAACCAGCGATCTGCCGCATGTGCTCAACATCATGCCGAAGATGGGTTTCAAAGGTATCAATGTCACCATCCCACATAAAGAAGCAGTGTTGGATCTGGCAGACCTGATCACGGATCGCGCGGCCTTGATCGGGGCCGCCAATACGCTGACCTTTCAAAAGGACGGCAAGCTAAACGCAGATAACACGGATGGCGCTGGGTTCATTGCGAACCTGCAACAAGAAGCGCCAGATTGGAGCGCCAAGACCGGGCCAGCATTGGTGCTTGGCGCGGGCGGCGCTGCGCGCGCGATCGTGGCGGCTTTGCTGCATGAAGGCGCGCCGGAAATTCTTCTCGCCAACCGCACTCGCGCACGGGCCGATGCGTTAAAGGCGCATTTCGGAGGCAAGATCACCGTGATTGATTGGACGCAAGCCTCAGGCCTGATCGCTGATTGCACGACGCTCGTGAATACGACGGCGCTGGGCATGGAAGGCAAGGAAGAGCTGAAAATCTCCCTTGGTGGTTTGAAGCCGTCAACGCTGGTGACTGATATTGTCTACACACCATTAGAGACTAATTTACTGGCCGAGGCGCGCGCGAAAGGCTGTGCGACAGTCGATGGCTTGGGAATGCTTTTGCATCAGGCAGCACCCGGTTTTGATCGTTGGTTTGGCAAGAAACCGGAGATTGATGACCAACTACGCGCAGCGGTTTTGAGGTAGCGGCGATGGTGTTCCGCCTTGGCCTGACAGGCTCTATCGGGATGGGCAAATCGACGACGGCTGCGATGTTTGCGGATCTTGGCGTTCCGGTATGGGATGCTGATGCAGAGGTGGCGCGGCTCTATGATCAAGGTGGCGATGCGGTTGCGCCGATTGGCAAGATCGCACCAGATGCAATTCTTGAGGGGCGAGTGGATCGCGATGCCTTGAAGGCCGCGATTTCCAAAGACCCTAAGCTTTTGGCGCATATTGAAGCCGTCGTGCACCCGCTGGTTCGCGCGTCACGAGAAAACTTCACCCAAGCCCATGACAGCGCTGATCTGATCCTCTTCGACATCCCGCTTCTATTTGAAACGGGGGCGGAGGCTGATCTGGATGCGGTGCTTGTTGTGACTGCCAGCGCAGAGGTTCAGAGGGCCCGCGTTCTAGCGCGCGGCACGATGGACGATGAAACCTTCCAGATGATCCTCGCCAAACAAATGCCTGACGCGGAAAAACGAGCTCGCGCGGATTACGTGATCGAGACCCTTTCGCTTGAACAGACGCGCGCGGATGTGGTCAAACTTGTGGCAAAGATCAGGGGGCGTGATGCGTGAAATAGTCTTGGATACAGAGACCACAGGGTTTGAGCCGTCGGAAGGCGATCGCATTGTCGAAATCGGCGCGGTTGAGCTGTTCAACCATATGCCGACTGGCAAGACCTACCATCAGTATATCAACCCCGAACGCGCTATGCCCAATGCCGCGTTTGAGGTCCACGGGCTGGGCGACGACTTTCTGCGCGACAAACCGGTGTTCAAGCATGTGGGACAGGCTTTCTTGGATTTCGTCGAGGATTCAAAACTGGTCATCCACAACGCATCCTTCGATATGAAGTTTCTAAATGCGGAGCTGGAATGGTGCGGCTTACCCAAGCTGCCCAATGATCAGGCTTTGGACACGCTGGCGATTGCACGCAAGAAATTCCCGGGCTCGCCCGCCTCGCTTGATGCGCTGTGTCGCCGCTTTGGCATCGACAATTCACGACGCGAAAAACACGGGGCTTTGCTCGACAGTGAAATTCTAGCGGAAGTGTATCTGGAACTGATCGGTGGTCGTCAGCCTGATCTGGTTCTGGGCGGCAACTCGTCGAAAACTGTGACGGATGCGGGCGGTGACTGGCGACCTATGCCGCGGCCGGAACCTTTGGCGCCTCGGATCACCGAGGCAGAGCGCGCCGCCCATGATGCATTTGTGCAAGCTTTGGGCGACGACGCAGTTTGGAAAACCCGCGCTTAGGTTTTGGCGGTCTCGCCAGCGGCCCCTTCGGCCTGTGCACGGCGCGCAAGCTCGCTGCGATATAGCGCAAGGTAGTCGATGTTTTCGAGGTTGAGCGGCGGATACCCACCGTCACGGGTCACATCACTGACAATGCGGCGCACGAACGGGAACATCATGCGCGGGCATTCGATCATCAAGAACGGGTGCAGTTGTTCTTCTGGCACGTTTTCGACCAAGAAGACGCCGGTATATTCCAGCTCCATCAGAAAGATCGGATTGCCGCCATCTTTGGTTTTGGCAGAAACTTCCAGCTTCGTTGTGACATCAAACTGATTGTCGACCGGGCGCTTTTTGGCGTCGAGATTAACCTGAACCTGAATATCTGGCGTCGCATCGCCATCGCCCAAACCCTTTTGGGCCGCGATATTTTCAAACGACATGTCTTTGATGAATTGTGCGAGAACTTGCATCCTCGGTTGTGGAGGCGTGTCCGCCGCGCCGTTTGCTTCGGCCATTAAGTTATCTCCTCAGATAAATTTGCTAGGGGGGTGCATATCAGAGGAGCTAATGCGCCTCAATGGTTGGTCCACCCAGATGGAGGCTTGCCAGAGCTTTTTACGTCATCAGGGTCTAATTCGGAATATTCGCCCTCAATGATCGTGTCACCTTGGGGCGTGCGGGCATAGCGATCGGCGCTCTCAGAGGTTTGCACGAAGCTTTGGACCTTAATTTTGGAGCGGATCCAGTGAAACAGTGCCAAACGCACCGGGGGCACCAGAAGCGCAAACCCAACTGCGTCGGTGAAAAACCCCGGCGTCAGTAGTAAAAGCCCTGAGGCCAGAATCATCGCGCCATGGGCCAAAGCTTCGGTCGGGTCTTTGAAGTTCTGCAAGCTGGACTGAATTTGCCCAATGGCCGCCAATCCTTGTGCACGGACGAGAAAAGTCCCCAAAATCGCTGTCAAAACGACGATTCCCAGCGTTGGCCAAAGCCCCAGCCAGCCGCCGACTTGGATGAACAATGCGATCTCGACAATCGGGATCGTAACAAAAGCCAAAAAGAGCCACATAATTGATGCCTTCGAATTGAATGCTGCGTTGGTGGACTTGTGCCCCCCCAGCACCTACATAAGAGCGTAAGTTCGAATTTACTATTGCCACCCCCTCTAGAGGTCTTGATGAGCGACAATATGGTCCAACTAATTGTACTTGCCGGAATTGCCATTTTTCTGGTGCTGCGGCTTAAGAATGTTCTTGGGACGCGCGACGGGTTTGAGAAACCCCCCGCTACCCAAGCGCCTGCAGCGGATATGCCAACCAAAAAGCGTCAGAGCTTTGAGGTGATCGAAGGCGGTGCGGATCGCGACATCACAGATCATGTCGAAGAAGACAGCGATGCGGCGCAGGCTTTGGCGGCGATGAAAGCGGTCGATCCAAACTTCGGCGTAAGTGATTTTCTGGAAGGCGCGCGCGGTGCATATGAAATGATCTTGATGGCGTTTGAGCGCGGCGAGATCGAAGACATCAAAGACCTGCTGGCAGATGACGTCTACGAGGCGTTTGAAGGCGTGATCGAACAACGCAAATCGCAAGGCCTGATTGTCGAGGCGAATTTCATCGGCGTGCGCGAAATGGCGCTTCACGGCGCTGAAATGGATGCGGAGAATTTCGAAGCGGAAGTGGCAGTCAAATTCGTGGGCGAGTTGACAAGTACCGTGCGCGACAGCGCGGGCGACATCATCGAAGGCAGCCCAACGGATGTAAAACGCCAGAAAGACGTATGGACATTTGCACGCGATATGGGCTCGCCCGATCCGAACTGGCAATTGATCGCCACTGGGGAATGAGGCTTGCGGGCGTCGTTGCTGCCGCCGTTTTGGGTGTCGCGATGAGCGTTGCCTCGGCCTCTGCCGCGCCCCGCTATGAAATTCTGGATTTCAATGATTTGCGCGGGTGGAACGATGATGACCATCAAGCCGCTTTAGACGTCTTTCGCGAAACCTGTGTTGATCTGGCAGAGCCGGAATGGGCCAAGCTATGCGGTTTGGCGACAAGCGAGCCAGACGCGAAGGCCTTCTTTGAGCTGTTCTTCAAACCAGTCCTAATAACCGGCGAAAACGCGACGCTGTTCACTGGCTATTTTGAACCCGAGCTTCAAGGTTCGCGCTATCGCGGCGGGGATTTTCAATATCCGGTGTACCGTAAGCCCGACGGCGTGGTCGACGGCGTGCGCTGGCATTCGCGCGCGCGGATCGAGAGCGAAAACCTCCTCGAAGGCAAAGGGCTGGCCATCGCCTATGTCGACGATCCGGTCGATGTGTTCTTCATGCAAGTGCAAGGCTCGGGCCGGATTGCCTTGGCTGAAGGCGGCGCGATCCGTGTGGGATATGGCGGCAAAAACGGGCATGAATACCGATCCATCGGGCAAGAGCTTGTGCGCCGTGGCGTCTTCAAGCCGCATCAGGTATCGGCACAAGTCATCCGCAATTGGGTCAAGCGTAATCCCGTCGAGGGCCCTGCGCTTTTGCGCCACAACCCGTCTTACGTCTTCTTCCGTGAAGTCTCGGAAGTGCCGTCAGATAAAGGGCCTTTGGGGGCAATGAACCGCTCGATCACACCGTTCAGATCTATTGCCGTCGATCCCGAATTCACGCCTTTAGGCGCGCCCGTCTGGATCGAGAAACGCGGCGCGAAACCGATGCGACAATTGATGATCGCGCAGGACACCGGCTCGGCCATCAAAGGGGCACAGCGCGCCGATATTTACTACGGCACTGGTGCGAGCGCTGGGCGTGAAGCGGGCCGGGTCAAAGATACGGGCCGGATGGTAACGCTTCTGCCGATCCAGATCGCCTACACGCTGGCGCCCGAGGGGTGAGGGATCATGCCGCCTCGCAAACCGCGACACCTTAGTCCTGAGGAAGAAAAGCTGTGGTCGCGCGTCACCGACACCGCGACGCCGATGCAACCCACGCGAGGCCGCGCGCTTGACCCCGGCGCAGTGTTCAAATCTAAGCCCGCGCGCAAGATTGACGTGCCTCAGTTTCGTGTGGGAGAGACCGCCAAACCGAAATCAAAGGGCCATGTTCTAACGCCCAGCATCGCGGAACAGGTCGCAGGCGCGCCCGTGCAGATGGACAAGAAGTCTTTCGCCAAGATGAAGCGCGGCAAGCTGTCTCCGGACGCGCGGATCGACTTGCATGGGCTGACGATTGCGCAAGCCCATGACCGGCTGATCGGTTTTGTGCTGTCTGCCCATAGTCGAGGCGACCGTTTGGTTTTGGTGATCACAGGCAAAGGAAAACGGCGCGATGATACCGGGCCAATCCCCGCACGTATCGGGGCGTTACGTCATCAAGTGCCACATTGGTTGTCGCAGCATCCGCTCAAACCAATTGTGCTGCAGGTGGCGCAAGCCAGCCAGAACCACGGCGGCTCCGGCGCGTATTACGTCTATCTACGGCGTCACAGGTAGCTGCGATCTGACGCGCGAAATTCCCAACCATGCGAGCGTTGCGGCAAGGCAAAAATAGACCGCAATGTAAATCATCTGATCGGGGAAATTGATGCCGCGATCTATGATCCAACCTGTTAGCCCCGGACCGATGGCCGAGCCAAGGACCATGACCGCCGTGGCCATCGCTTTGATTGATCCCAAGTGACGCGTGCCGAAAAACTCTGCCCAGAACGCGGATGGCAACGTTGCCTGAATACCCGATGTAATGCCCATGAATGCAACGGCAACTGCCGCCCCGCTTAAGTTTTGTGCCGCCCCTAAAAGATAGAATCCAACGGCCAATGGGAGTGTGAAAAACGGCATCAGCCGTGCTGTACCAAACCGGTCAATCGCGATGCCTGAGATCGCCATCGCGACAACAGCAACAGAGGTGTAGATCGGGAAAAGCGCCACGAGTTCCAAATGCGTCCAGCCCTTCACTTCAGCCAGATGAACCTGCTGAAAAAAGAAAGCGGTCCCGAAAGCGGACGGACCCAGAAGGATCGGGAGAAGCAGCCAGAAGAGTGGATGCCTCAGCACCTGATTGCGGGTCCAGAAGCGACCTTGCAGCCCGAACGACTGGTTCTCATGCGCGGTTGATTGCGGCGTACGTTCTTGACGCAGCATGGTGACGACGGCCGGAATAGCGAGCAGTGCGAGAAGGGCCGCGATGACCCAAGATCCGCGCCAGCCAACCCATGCCATGATAGCGACAAACAAGATCGGCAACAGCGCTTCGCCGATGGAGAAACCAAAAGACGCCACCGCCAACGCGCGCCCCCGCGCGGCGACAAACCAACGTGCCATTGCAACCGTGGCCACATGGCTCGACATGCCTTGGCCCATCAAACGCAGAAAGAAAATCACGAAAGGCAGGGCCCATGCATTTGGCACGGCGGCGGCAGAAATGCAGGCTAATGCGAGGCAGGCCAACACGACACCGCCCAAGACCCGCACGCGGAAGATATCTGTCAGCCCGCCGGCCCAGACCATCACAGCGGCAGAGGCCAGCGTGCCGATCATATAGATCCCGCCCCAAGCACCGTGGCTAAGGCCGAATTCGGCTTGGATCTCGCCCGCGAAGATAGAGATGAAATAGGTTTGCCCGAAACTAGAGCAAAATGTCAGCAACGCGCCCACGGCCAGAAAGCGGGCATTGGCTTGGATGAATCGGAGCGTGTTCATCCGACCCTGTTACAGCAGTTTTCAGGGTCGCGACACTGCGACCAGTCTAAAGAACGTAGCGGCTGAGATCGGCGGACCTGGCAAGCTCGCCTAAGTTCTTGTCGACGAATTTCGCGTCGATCTTGATCTTCTCACCAGCGCGATCGGGGGCCGTGAAGCTCATCTCCTCAAAGACGCGCTCCATGACGGTATAGAGCCTTCGCGCGCCGATATTTTCGACCGACTGATTGACCTCGGCTGCGATCTTGGCAAGCGCTGCGATGCCGTCTTTGGTGAAGGTGACTTCCAAATCTTCGGTTCCCATCAGCGCGGTATATTGCAAGG
The DNA here is from genome assembly GCA_964497775.1 of uncultured Rhodobacterales bacterium. Classification (GTDB taxonomy): domain Bacteria; phylum Pseudomonadota; class Alphaproteobacteria; order Rhodobacterales; family Rhodobacteraceae; genus Litoreibacter. Next base: position 38,093 of record CAZCEW010000001.1, on the reverse strand, counting down.
TCAGCGCATTGTCGGTTTCCGTCAGAATGCGTACGAAATCATCTTCGGTAAGTGCGCGCAGCTCGACACGGATCGGCAGGCGGCCTTGGAGTTCGGGCAGAAGATCAGACGGCTTGGCGATGTGAAAAGCGCCCGATGCGATGAACAGCACATGGTCTGTTTTGACGGGCCCATGTTTGGTGCTGACGGTCGTGCCTTCGATCAAAGGCAGCAGATCGCGCTGCACACCTTCACGGCTGACATCCGCGCCACGCGCGTCCGACTTGGCGCAGACTTTGTCGATTTCATCTAGGAAGACGATGCCGTTTTGCTCCACCGCTTCAATCGCCGCGGTGGTGACGGTTTCTTGGTCGAGCAACTTGTCGGCCTCATCCGCGATCAGCACGTCGTAGCTTTCTTTGACAGACATTTTCTTGCGCGTGGTGCGTCCGCCCATCGCTTTGCCGAAAATATCGCCCAGATTCATCATGCCCGCGCCACCGCCGCCGCCTTGGCCCGGCTGGCCGGGCATCTCGAAGCCTTGGAAGGGGTTAGAGGTATCGGCGACTTCAAGCTCGATCACTGTGTCATCAAGCAACCCGTCGCGCAGCTTCTTGCGAAACATCTCGCGGGTTTGTTCGCGCGCATCTGTGCCGGCAAGCGCTTCAATCACACGTTGCTCGGCGGCTTCATGGGCTTTGGATTTCACGTCGTCGCGCATGTGTTCGCGGGTCATCAGAATCGCCGCATCGACCAGATCGCGGATGATTTGTTCCACATCGCGACCAACATAGCCCACTTCGGTGAACTTCGTGGCCTCGACCTTAAGGAAAGGCGCTTTCGCCAGTTTCGCCAAGCGACGGGAGATTTCGGTTTTGCCTACGCCCGTCGGCCCGATCATCAGAATATTCTTTGGGTAGACTTCATCGCGCAGATCATCGGCAAGCTGTTTGCGCCGCCAGCGATTGCGCAAAGCAACGGCAACAGCGCGTTTGGCGTCATTCTGGCCAATAATGAACCGGTCGAGCTCGGAGACGATTTCGCGCGGGGTCAGGTCAGTCACGGGTCTATCCTTCAAACTTGATATGTCAGACTTATGCGCCCTAGCGCAAAACACAAGGTCGAAGCGTTCTCGCGCTTCACGCTTGTTTACGTTTGCGTGAAAAGGCTATCCAGCGCGAATTTTACAGACAATACTGTTGGAAATTAATCTTGATCGGAGAAAAAGATGACTACTCGGCGCAACTTCCTGAAATCGGCGGCCCTTATGGTGCCTGCACTTACATTGGCTCCACAAGCTTTTGCTGGAGGCCATGGACGGCTCGGCAAATTCAAAGGCGCAAGCAATCACGTTACGACTGGAACTGCAGAGATCGCGGATGGCAAAGTAAATTTGCTCGCTGATTTCAGCTTTGACGGCGCGCCTGACCCGAAAATTGCGTTGGGCAAGGATGGTTATGACAAGAACACGCTGATGGGCCCCTTGAAGGCAAATACAGGCGCGTCATCATATCAAATCCCTGCGGGCATCAACCCGGATGATTATAACGAGGTTTGGGTCTGGTGTGAGCGCTTCAACGTCCCGCTGGGCGTCGCAAAACTAGGCTAAACCCTCGAATTAGGCACTAAATGCGCGTCCCAGTCTGGGGCGCGCTTTTCTATTTTCCAATTGTCTCTACCGTCAGATTTCCATTGGTATAGACGCAAATATCGGCAGCGATGGCCATAGCCTCACGCGCGATCGTCTCGGCGTCTTTCTTGCTGTCCATCAGCCCTCGTGCGGCGGCCAATGCGTAATTGCCGCCAGACCCGATGGCGGTTACGTCATGTTCGGGCTCCAGCACGTCACCGGCACCTGTGATCACAAAAAGGTCGGTGCCGTCTGTAACGATCAGCATGGCTTCAAGATTCTTAAGATATTTGTCCATGCGCCAGTCTTTTGCGAGTTCCACCGCCGCGCGCGCCAACTGACCCGGCGTCGCTTCAAGCTTTGCTTCGAGCCGTTCTAGGAGCGTGAACGCATCTGCCGTTGATCCTGCAAATCCTGCAACCACATCCATACCGCCGGGGCTAAGACGGCGGACCTTCTTGGCGGTACCTTTCATCACAGTTTGGCCGACCGAGACCTGCCCGTCGCCTGCGATAACGATTTTGCCGCCTTTGCGGACGCCGATGATAGTGGTGCCGTGCCAGCCGGGGAAAGTATCGTCTGCCATGATGAATGCTCCTGATGTGGTGCCGTTAATATAGGTATTCGGCGCGCTGAGGTTAACCACTATCTGCAAGAGGCTTGTTTTGGGGATTTGAGTATTTTTGCCAAAGCGAAGCCAGGGCGGGGGCGCGGAACGAGAAACGCCCCGCAGTTGTCTACGGGGCGTCTTTGATGATTCTCGTGATATGAGAGCTAGCTTAGCGTGCGTTCGACCTCTTCGCGGGTGAAGATTTCGATCACATCATCGGCGCGGATGTCGTCGTAGTTTTCAAACGCCATGCCGCATTCTTGGCCGGACTGCACCTCTGGCACTTCGTCTTTAAAGCGCTTGAGCGTTTTCAGCGTGCCTTCGTGGATTACGACATTGTCGCGCAGCAATCGCACTCCGGCAGAGCGGCGCGCGACGCCTTCGGTGACCAGACAACCCGCGACCTTGCCGACGCCTGTGACCTTGAAGACCTCCTTGATCGATGCGTAGCCGATGAATGTCTCTTTGATCTCGGCCGACAAAAGGCCGGAGGCTGCGGCTTTGACGTCATCCACCAGATCGTAGATCACCGAGTAGTAGCGGATCTCGATGCCCTTTTGGTTTGCGGTATTGCGCGCGGAGGTATTGGCGCGAACATTGAAGCCGAAGACGGGGGCGCCGGAGGCTTCGGCCAAGCCGATATCGCTTTCCGTGATCGCACCGACACCGGAATGCAGCACGCGGACGCGGACCTCTTCATTGCCGATCTTTTCCATCGCTTGAACGATGGCTTCCGCAGAGCCTTGCACATCCGCCTTCACCAGAATTGGCATCTCGGACATGTTCTCGTCGGCCTTGGCGTTGGCCATGAGCTGTTCGAGGGTGGTTGCGGCACCGGCAGCGGCGCGTTTATCTTTGGCGGCTTTCTCGCGATATTCGGCAATCTCGCGGGCTTGCGCTTCTGTCTCGACCACGTTCAAGACGTCGCCTGCTTCGGGCGTGCCGTTGAGGCCAAGCACTTCGACAGGCACCGACGGGCCAGCCTCTTTGACGCGCTTGCCTTGATCGTTTTCCATCGCGCGGACGCGGCCCCATTGCTCACCCACAACGAAGATATCGCCTTGGCGCAATGTGCCGGTTTGCACCAGAACGGTCGCGACCGGGCCACGGCCGACATCAAGCTGCGCTTCGATTACGGCACCTGTTGCGGCGCGGTCGGGGTTGGCCTTGAGTTCAAGAATTTCGGCCTGAAGCGAGATCGCTTCGAGCAGCGTGTCGAGCCCGTCGCCTGTGATGGCGGAGACTTCGACGTCTTGGACCTCACCTGACATTTTCTCAACGATCACTTCGTGCTGAAGCAGATCGGTGCGCACTTTGTCCGGGTTGGCCTCAGGCTTATCCATCTTGTTGATCGCCACGATCATCGGCACTTCAGCCGCTTGCGCGTGGTTAATAGCCTCGATGGTTTGCGGCATGACCGCATCATCGGCAGCGACGACAAGCACAACGATATCAGTGACTTGCGCGCCTCGTGCACGCATAGATGTGAATGCGGCGTGGCCGGGCGTGTCGAGGAAGGTCAGGATCTGACCGTTTTGGTCGACTTGATAGGCACCGATATGCTGCGTGATCCCGCCAGCTTCGCCAGCAACAACGCGGGCGTTGCGAATGGCGTCGAGAACCGAGGTTTTGCCGTGATCAACATGGCCCATAACCGTGATAACCGGCGGGCGCGCTTGCAGATCTTTGTCATCATCTTCAACCGTTGTGATGACGTCTTCGACATCAGAGTCAGAGACGCGCACGACGTTATGGCCGAACTCTTCAATGATCAGCTCAGCTGTGTCGGCGTCGATGGTTTGGGTCTGCGTCACCATCATGCCGTTTTGCATGAGTGATTTCACAACATCGGCCACACGCTCGGACATGCGGTTGGCAAGCTCTGAGACGACGATGGCTTCGGGCAGTTGCACGTCGCGGATTACCTTCTCGCGTTCGACATTGCCGCCCATTGCTTTTTGACGGGCGCGCTCTTGTTTGCGCTTCATCGCGGCCATGGACTTCTGACGACCACCTTCGCCGCCACGCAGCGCTTGGTTCAGTGTCAGCTTGCCAGAACGGCGACCATCATCGGCGCGGCCTTTATTGCCCTTGTTGCGATCATCATCGCGGTCACGGCGCGGCGACGTGGGCGCGGCTTTGCCGCCACCACGTGGGCCGGATGGGGCAGGGGCTGCACCCGGATCTGCGGCGGCAGGAGGTGCTGAGGCACGCGCTTTGGCTTCCTCAGCCTCGCGCAGCTTGGCTGCATCTTCTTCGGCCTTTTGGCGCAAAGCGTCTTCACGCTCTTTCTCGGCACGATCTTTTTCTTCGGCCTCGGCACGGCGGCGTTCGCGGCTTTCGGCGCGTTCTTTCTCTTCGGCTTCGCGGCGCGCGGCATCCTCTGCCTCTTGCGCTTTGGCAGCCTGTAGCGCGTTCATCCGGCGATCCATTTCGGCGTCAGAAATACCGGCGGGCCGTTTCGACGGATCGCTGGCACGCGGCGCTGCATTCGGAGCAGGCGCGTTTTGAGCACCGGGTTTCGGGACGACAACGCGCTTGCGTTTCGTTTCCACCACCACATTCTTGGTGCGCCCATGGCTGAAGCTTTGCTTCACATTGCTGGGGCGTCCGCCCTTAAGGCCCAATGGTTTTTTGCCGTCACTATCGCTCATGCGTCGTCTATTCCTTATCAGCGGGCTTTTTTCCCGCGTTCCCACGCAGACCCTTAAGACGTTTGGCTTCAACAATAATCTGCTTGCTGAGTCCACCCGCCGTTAAGGCGCCATGTATCACACTTTCGCGGCCGAATGCCAAACCCAATTCCTGAGCGGTCATACAGCCAATAAATACGTCTTTGCCGGGCGGTGAGCGGAGCTTTGATTTGCCCCTCTCGGACCCGTCGCTGGCCTGCAACAAAACGCGGGCGCGTTCGGTCTCTAGCAAGCCCTTTACCTTCTCATATCCGGTGACCGCTTGACCGGCCTTGCGGGCCAGAGACAAGATATCGCTCACACGGCGTGCCAGCCCTTGATCGACCTGATCGAACAGATCATCTGGTACGTTGACCTGAGCCTTGGCGGACCGCGAGAACAACTTCTTTGTAATCGCGGTCTCCAGCGCGGCTTTATCCGCGCTGACCCAGATACCACGACCCGGCAGTTTGCCACGAATGTCGGGCACGATCTGATTGTCTGGTCCGACAACGAAGCGGATCATCAGATCGGTGGGTCCCACCTCTCCGGTCGCGATGCATTTTCGCTCCGGACCGGATGTCTCTTTATGTCGACCGCCGCGGCTCATAGCCCGGAAACTCGAGGCCTGAGATCAGGCCTCGGCCCCTTCTTCTGCGGGCGCGTCTTCGGCATCTTCGTCTTTTACCAAATCCGCAGGATCAACCCAACCCAATTGGATACGTGCTGTCATGACCAAAGTTTGCGCCTCTTCAAGCGAGACGTCAAATTTCTCGAGCACACCGTCATCTTTGACGCGCTCGCCATCCACAGTCGTCCAGCCGCCAGCCAATTCCCAATCGGCGCATGTGGCGAAATCTTCAAGTGTTTTGACGTCATCTTCGGCCAGCGCTTCGACCATCTGAGGCGTGAGACCATCAAATGTGATCAGGCTGTCTTCGGCGCCCAATTCACGCGCATGCTCCAACGCTTTCTTGTTTTGGGCTTCCAGATAGTCGCGGGCGCGCGCCTGCAATTCGCTGGCTGTGTCTTCATCAACGCCGTCGATGACCAAAAGCTCTTCGGCTTCGACATAGGCGACTTCCTCCAAGGAGGTGAACCCTTCGGAGACCAGAAGCTGCGCGAAGAATTCGTCCAGATCGAGCGTATCCATGAACAGCTTCGTGCGCTCTTCAAATTCAGCCTGACGACGCGCTGATTCTTCTTCTTCGGTCATGATGTCGATGTCGAGACCCGTCAGCTGAGACGCGAGACGCACGTTTTGACCGCGGCGACCAATGGCGAGCGACAGTTGTTCCTCAGGCACGACGACTTCGATCCGCTCTGCCTCTTCATCGAGAACAACTTTGGAAACTTCAGCGGGCTGAAGCGCGTTCACAAGGAAAGTCGGTTGGTCTTCGTTCCAAGGGATGATGTCTATTTTCTCGCCCTGAAGCTCATTGACGACGGCTTGCACGCGAGAGCCGCGCATACCGACGCAAGCGCCGACAGGATCAATCGAGTTGTCATAAGAAATCACAGCAATCTTCGCGCGCGAACCGGGGTCACGGGCGACGGCTTTGATGTCGATAATGCCGTCATAGATTTCCGGCACTTCCATTTTGAAAAGCTCCGCCATGAATTGCGGATCCGTGCGCGACAGGAAGATCTGCGGGCCACGCTGTTCGCGGCGAACATCCTTAATATAGACCCTAATACGGTCATTTGGACGATAGGCTTCGCGGCCGATCTTCTCGTTGCGGCGCAAGATCGCCTCGCCACGGCCGATATCGACGATGACATTGCCATACTCTTCGCGCTTGACCTGACCGTTAATGATTGTGCCAGCCTTGTCTTTGAATTCCTCATATTGACGATCCCGCTCGGCTTCGCGGACCTTCTGCAAGATCACCTGCTTGGCTGATTGCGCGGCGATGCGGCCCATCTCGACGGGCGGCACTTCGTCGACCAACTCGTCGCCATCAACGGGTTTCGCTTTCTGATCGACATCGGCCATCATCGCTTCATCCAGCTCTGTCGGCTTGCGGAAATGGAAGCGGCGGATATTGCGCGATACGGGCTCTTCATCTTCCTCAACCGGTACGGAGACCGCGATGCCGGGTGTCACGAAGAAGGGCCCAGATTGTGCAACGGCTTGGTCTGCTTGCTCGGGCGACAGCTCCGCGCGGTCATTTTCGATCTCGTCAGCGACAACGCTGCGCACGCGGGTAAACGTCGCTTTACCGGTTTTGCGGTCGATAGAGACGCGAATATCCAGCTCAGCCCCATAGCGGGACTTCGCGGCGCGGGCGAGGCTTTCTTCCATCGCTTCGATCACCAGTTCAGGATCGATCATCTTCTCGCGGGCCACGGCCTCTGCGGTTTGCAGCAATTCCAGCTGGTTGGCGGATGTAATAGCCATATCTTAGTCTCCTTCACCTTCAACGATCTCTTTGATCTCGTCGAATTGGGTTTCGTCAATTTCGCCCGCATCTTTGCGGTTTCTCAGCACGTCACGGATCAGATCATCCGTCAGAACCAGTTTGGCGTCGGTGAGCCATTCGAATTTCAGTCCAACCGTGCCTTCGTCAATATTGATCAGCACTTCATCGCCATCTGTGCCGGCAATCTCGCCTTTGAAGCGGCGGCGGCCATCGATCAGTTCATCGGTCTCGATCTTGGCCTCATAGCCTTGCCACATGTCGAAATCCTTGAGCCGCGTCAGAGGTCGATCAATGCCGGGGGAGGACACTTCGAGGTTATATTCCTCAACAATAGGGTCTTCTACGTCCAAAACGGCGGACAATTCCGTGCTGATCTTCGCCAGATCATCGACCTCGATCCCGCCGCTGGGTTTCTCAGCCATGATCTGCAAAATATCGGTTTTGCCGCCCATCAGACGCAGGCGCACCAGCTCAAACCCCATACCCTCGATAACGGGCTGGGCGATCTCGGCCAGACGGCGGTCGATAGCAGCTTTGGCGATCAGGTCAGACATATTTTCCTAAGTATCAGGCACAAAAAAACGGGCGCGCGGCCCGTTGGTCTTTCTCGGTGGAGCGTTGGGGGTGGAGGCCAACACGCCGCTGTTGAAGAGGATATACGTGCGATGAGAGGCAGGTGCAAGGGGCAAACCCTGTGATAGGCTAGAGTCAGACATAGGAGGTCGCGATATGGCAAAAGTAACCGGAATAGGCGGGATTTTCTTTCGCAGCCAAGATCCAAAAGCCCTGGCCGCTTGGTATCACAGGCATCTGGGCATCAACCCTACGCCGACCAGCGCCGAAGATATGCCGTGGATGCAAGAGGCAGGCGCTACGGTCTTTGCGCCGTTTGCGAAGGATACGGACTATTTCGGGCCGGAGACGAACCAATTCATGGTTAACTTCCGGGTCGATGACATCGATGGGATGATTGCCGGCCTAGAGAAGGCAGGGTTAGAGATCACAAGTCGCGAAGACATGGCCGGCGTCGGTCGCTTCGCGCATATGTTTGATCCCGAAGGCAATAAGATCGAACTTTGGGAGCCAGCAAAGCACTAATTGCGCTTCACTTCGACCACATTCTTGCCCAACTGCGCGGCTAATCAGAGCGCGATCAACCAGTTGGGAAGGAATAACTGATGACACTTGGTCTTATTTTCGGCGTCGGTGGCGCTGGCTTTTTGTGCGGCGTTTCGGTGATGTATCTTGTGATGATGCGCACCTATAAGAAGCGCCTTGCTGATCTTGAGGCTTCTGCACCAGCAGCGGCCTAAATGAAAAAGCCCCGCGAGATGCGGGGCTTTTTTGTTGCTTTGAACGGGTGGGCGCTTACGCGAACCACCACCGTTCCATCATGCGCGAGCTGTCCATCTGGAACACGTTCCCGATGGTGCCGGAATTCGCCAGTTTGGTCGAATGTGCGTCAACATAGTTGGCATACATTGGGATAACTGTGCCGCCTTCAGCGGACATCAGCATCTGCATTTCGCCATACATGTCTTTGCGCTTGGCACTGTCGAGTTCCGCGCGTGCGGTCAAAAGCAGCTCTTGGAAGCGTGCGTTTTCCCAACCGGTATCGTTCCATGGAACGCCGCTCTCATAGGCGGTCGAGAACATCCAATCCTCGGTCGCACGACCTGACCAGTAGCATGCACACCAAGGCTTCTTCAGCCAGACGTTGGACCAGTAGCCGTCATCCGGCTCTTGCACGACGTTGATGTTGATACCCGCTGCTTTTGCGGAGTTCTGATACAACTGAGCCGCATCAATCGCACCTGGGAAGGCTGCGTTGGCCGCCGACAGATCAATAGTCAGACCGTCCATGCCGGCTTCTTTCAGAAGTGCTTTGGCCTTGTCAGGATCGTAAGCATTCTGCTCAAGATCATCAGCAAAGTATTGGTTTGCCGGACCGATTGGGTGGTCATTGGCGACTTTACCGTGGCCCAACAGGATCTTGTCGACCATTTCCTGACGGTTGACCGAGTGCTTCAGCGCTTGGCGAACCTTCAGATTGGTGAAGGGATCAACGGCGGTCAGCATCGGGAATGTAAAGTGCTGGTTGCCCGTCACTTCCATGATCTCGACCATTGGGTTGGCTTTCAGCAAAGCCTCAGTCTTGAAATCAACGCGGTTCACGGCGTCAACCTGACCCGTCATAAGCGCATTCATACGAGCTGACGCGTCGTTGATCGCAATCACTTCGATCTCGTCAAAGTGGCCAGCGCTGTCGCCTTTATAGTGGTCGGCATAGCGCTTACCAACGAAACGAACGCCCGGATCAAACGACTCGACCTGATAGAGGCCCGTACCGATCCCTTTGGCAATCGCCTCATCAATCTGGCCCGCAGGGAACATCTGGATGTGGTAATCAGACAGAAGGAATGGGAAGTCAGCATTGCCAGCTGACAGTGTCATCTGGATCTCGTGATCGCTGATCTTCTTCATCTCGGAGATAGCCGCAACGATCGGCTGAGCCGCCGATTTCGCGCCTTCTTCAGTGTGCATGTTCAGCGATGCAATCACGTCATCTGCGGTGAAGGCTTTGCCGTTATGGAAGGTCACACCCTGACGCAGCTTGAACGTCCAAGTCTTGGCGTCAGCACTGGCTTCCCAGCTTTCTGCCAATTCGCCTTTCAGCTGACCGTCTGCGCCAACTTCTGTCAGGCAGTCAAAAACACACCCGTGACCACACATGATCATGAAGCTGTCAGAATGCGTACGCCCATCCCAGCTATCGGACGTGTTTGCGCCCGCGATACCCAAACGAAGGCGGCCGCCTTTTTTCGGCGCCGCGACTGCGGGCAAGCCGGTTGCGGCAAGCACACCTGCGGCAACACCGGACTTGAGTAGTCCGCGTCTGCTAATTTGTGACATTCATTATTCTCCCAGTTAGATTAAAATTCACAGCGGTTTGTCCGCCATTTGGTTCCCTCGTTAGAGGTGATTCGTGTTACATCTTATCAACAGCCGCATCGCCGATGTTATCAATTCCGCGTTTTTCCAGCAGGTCTGACAGCCAATCGGGGTCCATTTCAGGCACGGAGCTAAGCAACAGATCAGTATAAGGATGGTGTGGCGGTTGGAACATTTCAACCTTTGGACCCTGTTCTACCACCTTGCCGTCCTTCATCACGACGACCTCATCAGAGATCGAACGCACTGTCGCCAAATCATGCGTGATGAACATATAGCTTAGGCCTAATTCGTCTTGCAGCTTAGCCAAAAGTCGCAAAATACCCTCCGCGACCAGTTGATCGAGCGCGGATGTGACCTCGTCACAAATGATGAATTTCGGCTCTGCAGCAAGAGCACGCGCGATGCCGATGCGCTGCTTTTGCCCGCCTGAAAGCTCGGACGGAAGACGGTCGTGATATTGTGTGGGCTCAAGCTCGATTTCCTCGAGCAACTCATCGACGCGTTTGCGCTTCTCCCGCCCTGTAAGCCCCATGTAGAATTGCACCGGACGGCCAATCGTCTCCCCGATGGTTTTGCGCGGGTTCAGCGCGGTATCGGCCATCTGATAAATCATCTGCGCCTGACGCAATTGCGCTTTGTCGCGTTGACGGTAATCGAGCGGCAATTGCACGCCGTCAAACTCGATATGGCCCTTTCTGGGCGGTAATAGACCCGTAATACAACGCGCTGCCGTGGATTTGCCGGAGCCAGACTCGCCCACAACCGCAACGGTGCGGCCCTCATGGATGTCGAAGCTTACGTCATGCAAAACGTCAACCTTGCCATAGGCGGCAGTGACGTTTCTGACTGATACAACGGGCGTGGCCCTCGTATTTATCGCGGGCTTGGCGGGGCGTTGGAAACTGCGCACGGCCCAAAGTGATTTGGTGTAATCCTCTTTCGGGGAAGACAGCATTGTGCGGGTATCGGCCTCTTCGACCTCGTCACCCTTAAGCAGGACTTTGATCTTATCGGCCATCTGAGCCACGACGGCCAAGTCATGGGTGATGTAGATCGCGGCTGTGTCGAACTGCTCCACAATATCGCGGATCGAGGCGAGCACTTCGATCTGGGTTGTCACATCCAAGGCCGTGGTGGGCTCGTCAAAGATAATCAAATCCGGACGGCAAGCCATCGCCATTGCCGTCATCGCGCGTTGCAGCTGCCCGCCCGAGACCTGATGCGGATAACGAAAACCGATCTCTGCAGGGTTTGGAAGGCGCAAGCGGCCATAAAGTTCGATCCCGTCAGCTTGCGATTCCGCCTTGTTAGAGACGTTATGCTGCACCGGACCTTCGGTATGTTGATCAATCAGCTTATGGGCCGGATTGAAGCTGGCGGCGGCAGATTGCGCGACATAAGCGATGCGGCTGCCCAAGAGGCCGCGCTTGACCGCAGCGGGCGCGCTCACCAGGTCGACCCCGTCAAATTCAACCGAGCCTTCGGAGATACGCACGCCATCACGCGTGAAGCCCATCGCGGCCAGACCAATGGTCGACTTGCCAGCGCCAGATTCGCCGATCAGGCCCACGACCTCGCCTTTGTTGAGGTCCAGATCGACGCCATTGATGATCGGGTTCCATGTCTCGTCGGACCGGCCTTCGATCTTGAGGCCTCGGATTTTCAGAAGCGGATCGCTCATTCTTTCAGCCCCGAAGTTTTATGCAGCATCCAGTCGACCACGAAATTCACCGCAACGGTCAGCAGTGCGATGGCGCCAGCCGCCAGCAAAGGCGCGGAGGCCGCATAGGGCGCAAAGCCCGCGTAATTGATGAATGGCGCCAGATCGCGAACCATTGTGCCCCAGTCGGCCAAAGGCGGCTGGATCCCCACACCCAAGAAGCTGAGCGAGGCGATTGTGAGAAACACGAAGCAAAAGCGCAGACCAAACTCGGCCAGCAGCGGCGCGTAGGCGTTGGGCAGGATTTCACGGAACACAAGATAGCCCAGACCTTCGCCACGCAGTTTCGCAGCCTCGATGTAGTCCATCACGACGATATTGAGCCCCACGGCGCGCGACAAACGGAAGACACGGGTGGAATCGATGATGGCAATGATAAACACCATATAGATTGTGACTTTCCAAGAGGCAGAGCCCGCCCAAGCCGTCGCAATCGTGATCAACAAAAGCGCAAAGATCAGCGCCGGGATGGCCATCAACGCATCAACAGCCCGCGACAAAAGCTGGTCTAGCCAACCGCCAAGCGTCGCCGCTAAGAACCCCAGCGAGCCGCCGATAAAGAAGGCCAGACATGTCGTCACGAAAGCGATGCCGACAGTATTTTGTGCGCCAAAAATAAGTCGGCTCAGGATATCTCGGCCAATTTGATCGGTGCCAAGCGGGAAGTCCGGATTGCCGCCCGTTGCCGGATCACCGCCCGGAATAACATTGGCGGCGGCGAAGACTTCCTCTTGCCCATGGGGCGCGATGACGCCCGCGAAAATCGCCAAGATCGCGTAGATGATGATGATCAGCACACCAAAGGCAGCGGTCAGCGGCATCGACCGAAAGAGCTTCTTGCTGCCTTCCGTCCCGACATTGCGGCCAAGCCAGCGAAAGACAAAGGCCGCGATCGCAAATGCGATCAATCCGTTCACAGCCCATTTGAAAAAGATTCTGCCTGCTTGCGGGACCGCATCTACATAATTGGGCTGGATATAGAATAAGACAGCGGCCAGTAAAGCTGCGGCGGCAAAGGCATAGCCGAAAGCAACGCTTAGCGACATATCGCGGAAGAATGGCGCATTGCCGGTGCCTTGTTGCCCAGACCAGCGAAAGGCCCAGCCAATCGCTGTGATCAGCAAAAGCGCTGCGATGATATAGAGAACAATCATCATTTCGGGTGCCTCAGGCGCGGGTTTGAGATAATCGAAAGAATATCGGCCGTAAGGTTAAGCAAGATATAGACCGCCGCAAAGATCAGGCAGCAGGCTTGAACCACCGGAATATCTCGGATCTTGACGCTATCGACGAAAAGCTGGCCGATGCCGGGATAGACGAAAACCACCTCGACCACGACGACGCCGGTAACCAAAAACGCAAGGTTCAGCGCGATCACAGTGATGATCGGCGCCAGAGCGTTCGGCAGAGCATGTTTAACGATCACGCGCATCGGGCCGAGGCCCTTCAGACGCGCCATTTCAATATAGGGCGAGGCCAGCAAGTTGATGATCGCAGCACGTGTCATCCGCATCATTTGCGCGGTCACTGCAAGCGTCAGAACGAGGGCGGGCAGCAGCGTACGCTCTAACCGCTCCCATCCCCACCAATCCATATCGGGGTTCACATTCGACAGCGATGGTAGCAGCGGGTTCAGAACGGCAAGAAACAAGATCAGGACATAAGCAATGAAAAACTCAGGGCTAGAGATTGCCGACAGCGTCGTGACATTCATCGCCTTGTCAAAGGCAGAGTTACGATAAAGCGCGGTCAGAATGCCAAGGATCAGCGACAAAGGCACGGCAATCGCGGCGCTCACGCCGGCCAGATAAAGCGTGTTCTTCAGGCGCGGTACGATCTGGTCGACGACCGTGGTGACATCAGTCCCAATCGCGGTGGAGCCAAAGTTGCCAGCAAACAGAGCCTGACTAAGCGGGATGCCGAAATCGCCCTTCAAGACACCCGCCAGCCACGAGCCATAACGTGAGAAGGCGTTTTGATTGAGACCAAGCTGTTCGCGAATGGCGGCAACAGATTCAGGGGTCGCGCCTTGGCCCAAGATCGCCTCAGCGAAATCGCCGGGCAATGCATTGACCGCAATGAAGATGATGATTGAAACGACAAAAAGGGTGACAAGGCCCAACAGAAGTCGCTGTACGATGATACGTAAAAGTCCCGTCACAGCGTGTTTTCTATCCCCTTGCCCCAGCCAGCTATCTCAAGCGTAACGGTTGAGGGACGGCTGTAAAGCCCTCTCGGCAAGAAAAGCTTGGCCTTGTGACGAAGGGTCAGCCTGTTCGAGACCCTAGATATCGCGAAACTTGTTAGTGGCATCGATCAGCTCTGCCGTGATTCCGGGCTCGGACAAAGCGTGACCCGCAGCGGCAACCAGCCGCAATTCGGCCCGCTCCCACCCTTCGGCAAGCTGAAAGGCGGACGTTGGCGGGCAGACCATGTCATAGCGGCCTTGCACGATGACGGTCGGGATATGTTCGATCAGATCGCGGTTCTCAAAAATCTGGCCGTCTTTTTCCAAAAATCCACGATGGGTGAAATAATGGTTCTCTAACCGGGCAAAGGCTCGGGCATAATCGCCGGGCCCGCTGCCACCCGCGCCGGAGGAATTCAGCGCCGCAAGCGCGTTTTCCCACGCGGTCCAAGCCCGTGCGAAACGTGTCTCTAGTGCTGTATCGCCACAAAACAGCCGCCTGTGATAGGCCGCGATCATGTCGCCGCGCTCATCTTCGGGAATGATCTCCGAGAACGTTTTCCAGCGATCAGGAAAGAACTGCCCGGCGCCGCCGCCATAAAACCAATCGAGTTCGCGTTGGGTCATCAAGAAAACACCACGCAAGACAAGATGCGTGGCGCGATCAGGATGGGTTTGCGCATAAAGCAACGAGAGCGTTGCGCCCCAGCTGCCGCCAAACACCATCCAACGCTCAATATCGAGCCTGTCCCGTATCAGCTCGATATCGCGGATCAGGTGCCAAGTTGTGTTGTCCTTGACCGAGGCATGCGGCCTTGATCGCCCGCAGCCGCGCTGATCAAACAAAATGATACGGTAAACCGAAGGATCGAAATAGCGCCGCATCGCAGGGCTACACCCGCCACCCGGACCGCCATGCAAGACGATAACCGGTTGGCCATCAGGATTGCCGCATTGCTCCAGATAGACCCGGTGACCGTCGCCCACATCCAGCATCCGCTGATCATAAGGATCAAGCGGAGGGTAAAGATGCGCCGCCGCGCGGTTTTGTCCTGCGGATTTGTCCATAGCGCCCTATATAACGTCTAAGCGCTTTAGTTCCACGCCGGAATGAACATTCTCGAAGGTTGACCCATATGAATACGACAGTTGATGCCGCCGAAATCGCCAAGTTCGAGGCTATGGCCGCCGAATGGTGGGATCTGAACGGCAAGTTCAAGCCTCTGCATATGCTCAACCCGTGTCGGCTGGACTATATCACCAGCCAGATTGCAGCTGAATTTGACCGTGATTTGAATGGCGATACGCCGTTTGCTGGCCTTCGTATCCTCGATATCGGCTGCGGCGGTGGCTTGTTGGCAGAGCCTATGGCGCGCCTTGGCGCAGATGTCGTCGGCGCGGATGCGGCGGAACGCAATATCCCCGTCGCCCGCGTTCACGCGGAACAATCGGGGCTAGAGATCGACTACCGTCACACCACAGCCGAAGCGATGGCCGAGGCAGGCGAACAGTTCGACGCGGTTCTCAATATGGAAGTGGTCGAGCATGTCGCCGACCCGAAAGCCTATCTAACGGCCTGCCAGCAGCTTTTGAAGCCGGGCGGGCTGATGGTCTGTTCGACGATCAACCGCAATCCAAAGAGCTATCTGATGGCGATCATTGGTGCGGAACATATCATGCGCTGGTTGCCGAAAGGCACGCATGAATGGTCCAAGTTCATCACGCCGGATGAGCTGTTCGAATTGATCAAAACCGCCGGTTTAGAGCCTGTTGATCGCAAAGGCTTCGTGTTCAACCCCGTCGCGTGGAGCTGGTCTTTGTCGGATCGGGATTTGTCGGTGAACTATGTCACGGCAAGTGTGAAACCTGACTAGCTCTGATCGCTCAAGAGCTTTCGCAATTCGCGTAGCACGGGCACTGTCGCGCGCACTTCGTCTTGGCCCACGTGATCGACAATTTTGCCGATCATCGGTGTGATCGTGGCCAACGCAGAATCGCGCGCATTGCGACCGGCATGACTGATTGTAATCTGCTTGCGCCGCGCATCATCCCAATCGGGGCTGACATTGATATGACCGGCCCATTCCAGCTTGCTGAGCGTGTTGGTCATAGCGCCTTTGGTCAGATTGAAGGTCCGGGCCAATTGTGCAGGCGTGCGTGGCTGGGACGATTGGGCGAGATAGTTAAGAACCGAGAAATGCGACAGTTCCATACCCTTGGGCAGGACTTTGGCCAATCGGCTACGGGCCAGCTGATCTGCCATGAAAAGCTCGCTGAATAGCGCTGAGGCAAGGGTGTCGTCAGATTTCGTCATCAGCAATACCCTACAGCCACGACCGCCTTTCAGTGAAGGGACACTCTGTCGCGGCTCTAAAACCTCCGAGCTTTTGGCTCAGGCAGCCAATAACGCGTCGAGCTTTCCGGCGCGCTCCAACGCATGCAAATCATCACTGCCACCGATATGAACGCCGTCGATGAAGATCTGCGGAACAGTGCGACCACCATTGGCGCGCTCCATCATCTCGGACTTTTTTGCAGGGCTGATCATCACATTCGTTTCAATAAATTCCGCGCCTTTGCTATTCAGCAATCGTTTGGCGGCATGACAATAGCCGCATAGGGGCGAGGTATAGATTTCGATCTTGGCCATATTGCAATTTCCTTGAGACTTCCGGGACTTTAAGCCGACTTAAGCATCTTTCGCAACGCGCGCGAGGGTCAGCACATCAACTTCCCGTGCGCCAGCTGCTCTGCAAGCCTCTGTGCAGGCGGCCAAAGTCGCCCCCGACGTCATCACATCATCAACCACGACAACCGCGCGGGCTTTCAGGTCTGCACCATATTTCGGATGCGGCCGGATCGCATCGCTGAGCGTCGCAAAGCGAGCGTCGCGAGACTGCCCGTCCAGAGATTGAGTTGCACGGAAGCGGATCAAAGCGTTTGGCGACCAATCGAGGTCTAATTCAGCGGCGACATGTTTCGCCAGAAGCTCGGCCTGATTGTAGCGTCGCTTGAAAAGCCTGCGCCAATGAAGCGGGACAGGCACAACCAAAGTATCGCGGTCATAGTCGGGCGCGGCCTTGGCCATCCATTTCGCCGCAGGCCGCGCGAGCTCGGTCCGGTCGCCATGCTTCAGCGACATCACCAATCTGCGGCCCGTGTCCTTATATAGAATAGCCGATCTGCCACGCGACCAAGGACGTGCGATTTTCAGGCAATCATCACATTGCAAGGTGACGCCATCTTCGACGCCAAGCATCGGCAACCCACAACTATTGCAACAAGGGGCCCCCAGATAAGTCACATCACGCCAGCAGGTACCGCAGAGCATGTGATCATCATCGACAATGGTCGAGCAGGTCAGACATTGCGGCGGGTAAAGCGCCTTGAGCAGCGATTGCATTTTCATGTTCATCCTCTTAAGCCGTGCAGGGTCGAAACCTTTGGATGTTTCATGCAGCCCTCGCCGAAACTTTTTGATCGCAATGCAGTGCTGGCGCACCGCGCCCGGACGCCTCGTGATGGCTGCGCGATGTTTCTGCACGAGATCGCAGCGCTTGAAGTGCAAGAAAGGCTGATCGACGTTAACAGGACGTTTAAATCAGTGGCGATTGTCACGGGTCATCCGGCGTTCTGGAGCACAAAATTTCCTGAGGCAGTCTGTGTTTCAGACAGCGAAACGCTTGAGTTAGAGCCTGATTCACATGATTTGGTGATCCACGCGATGGCGCTGCATTGGGCTAATGATCCCGTGGGCCAGCTTGCGCAATCGCGCATTGCTTTGTGCGCGGATGGGTTGATGATTGCCGTCATGCTGGGCGGGCAAACTTTGGTCGAGCTGCGCGCCGCGCTGGGCGAGGCGGAGGTCAGCCTTAAAGGTGGCTTGTCGCCGCGCATTTCCCCGATGGGAGAGATACGGGATCTGGGTGCGCTTTTGCAGCGTGCGGGGCTCGCTTTGCCGGTGGCAGATGGTCTTGTTCAGACGGCATCTTACGCGTCACTGCTGAAATTAATGCACGACCTGCGTGCGATGGGTGAGGCCAATGCGCTGGCAGATCGCAATAAAACTTTCCTGTCGCGCGATCTGATCACTGAGGCCGCGCGTATCTATAGTGATAGCTTCTCGGACGCGGACGGGCGGATCAATGCGACGTTTGAGCTGATCTTCCTGACTGGCTGGAAACCCGATGCAAGTCAGCAACAGCCTTTGAAGCCCGGATCGGCGAAAGCGCGGCTTGCTGACGCGCTTGGCACGTCTGAGTTGGGCCAAGACGCAAAACCCGTTAAAGGGGATGAGGAACAATGAAATGAATATGATGAAAATGACCGACCTGCCTCACGCCCCAAGCGATCACCCGAAGGTCAAATTTGGCCGGGTTGGTGTGCTACTGGCCAATCTCGGCACGCCTGATGACTATACCTATTGGCCAATGCGCCGCTATCTGGGGGAGTTTCTGTCCGACAAGCGCGTCGTCGATTATTCGCCTTGGATTTGGCAACCTTTGTTGCAGCTGATCATTTTGACAAAACGTCCGTTTTCATCCGGTGCAGCCTACAAAAGCATCTGGAACCATGAGGATGGCGAAAGCCCGCTTTTGACGATCACCAAAGCGCAAACCGCCAAGATAACAGAGACTATTAAGGCGAAATACGGCGATCAGGTCGAAGTTGACTTCTGCATGCGCTATGGCAATCCCTCGACCAAATCCAAGGTGCGCCAGATGATCGAGCGCGGCTGTGACCGCATCGTATTTTTCCCGCTTTACCCGCAATATGCGGGGGCCACGTCAGCCACGGCCAATGATCAATTGTTCCGCGTTTTGATGGAAGAAAAGTGGCAGCCCAACATTCGCACCGTGCCCGCCTATTACGAGCACCCGTCCTATATTGATGCTTTGGCAAAATCGGTCGAGCGCGCCTATGCCGATCTTGAAGACCGCCCCGATGTTCTGGTTGCGTCCTATCACGGGGTCCCGAAGCGCTATTTGATGGAGGGCGATCCGTATCACTGCCAGTGTCAGAAAACCTCTCGCCTGTTGCGCGACCGTTTGGGCTGGCCTGAGACAGAGATCGTGACGACCTTCCAATCGCGCTTCGGACCAGAGGAATGGTTGCAGCCTTACACTGTGAAAGAAGTCGCGCGACTGGCCGAAGAAGAAGGCAAAAAGAAAATCGCCGTCATCGCGCCTGCGTTTTCAGCCGATTGCATCGAAACGCTGGAAGAGATCAACGAAGAGATCAAGGAAAGCTTTGAGGAAGCCGGCGGCGAGCAATTCACCTATATTCCGTGCCTCAACGACGACGATGCGCATATCGCGGCTTTGACGGAAGTGATCGAAGAGAACCTAAACGGCTGGGTCTGATTCAGGCCGCGACGGCCTCGACCGGCAGACCTTCATACAAGCGATTCCCGACGCGAATACGAATCCGCCCGTTGTTTAGCGCTTTGACGAAAATGCCCTGAATGGACACGCAGCTTCCGATGGTAACTGTTCTCAACATTGGTCTTGGCCTCCCCACAAGGTAAGATCACACTACTCAAGAAAATTTCAGTTTCCAGCCCTTTTTTGCAAGATTGCTGCGCGCTCAATTTTAGGTGGGAAAATCGGCGACTTTCCGCCTTTCATAGCCAGTCGCGCAGGACGGCGATGAGGGGAATATCTGCGGCAGGCATTGGATAGTCTTTCAGATCTTGCACGCGCGCCCATTTCAGAACCTGACCCTCACGCGGCTGCGGGATGCCGTCCCACTTGCGGCAAGCGAAAAGCGGCATCAGCAGGTGGAAATCGTCATAGCTGTGGCTGGCAAATGTCAGCGGAGCGAGGCAGCTAGACCAAGTCTCGATCCCTAGCTCTTCATGTAATTCACGAATGAGCGCGGCCTCGGGGGTTTCGCCCGGCTCCACTTTGCCACCCGGAAATTCCCAAAGCCCAGCCATAGATTTCCCCTCAGGGCGCTGGGCCAGAAGCACGCGCCCGTCTGGATCAATCAACGCGACGGCCGAGACGAGCACCGTTTTCACGACCGATAATCCGCGTTGATCTCGATATAGCCACGCGTCAGATCGCAGGTCCACATCGTGCATTTGCCCGCGCCTAGCCCTAGATCAGTTTGGATCACCAAACTCTCGCCTTTCATATAGGCGGCGGCGCTTTCCTCATTATAGTCGGGCGACACCCAGCCGTTTTCGGCGACAAGAATATCTCCGAACCGAATCGTAAGCCTGTCGCGATCCGCCTCTGCGCCGGATTTGCCGACGGCCATGACGATGCGACCCCAATTGGGATCCTCGCCAGCGATGGCGGTTTTGACCAAAGGCGAGTTCGCAATGGCCGACGCCACTTGTTTGGCATCCGTGTCCGAGCGCGCCCCGGTCACCTTCACTTCGACAAATTTTGTGGCCCCTTCACCGTCGCGGACGACCTGATGGGCAAGATCCAACATCACGTCGCGAAGCGCGTCCGAGAATGCAGTCTCATGCGCCTCAGTTATCTCGGGGCCTTTGCCGGTGGCAGCGATAAGCAGCGTGTCAGAGGTCGAGGTATCGCTATCAACCGTGATGCAATTGAACGTCGTCTCGTTATGCGTCGACAGAAGCGCTTGCAGTCGGTCCTGCGCGATTTTGGCGTCGGTGAAGATATAAACGAGCATCGTCGCCATATCGGGCGCAATCATGCCGGAGCCTTTTGCGATCCCTGCAATAGACACTGTTTTGCCGCCGAGGTCGATTTGACGCCCGGCTCCTTTGGCAAACGTATCTGTTGTCATGATCGCCTGTGCCGCGGCTTCGATCCCGTCCGTGGAGGTGGAATTGCCAAGCTGCGCCATCGCCGCCGTGATCTTGTCATGGGCCAAAGGCTCGCCGATCACGCCGGTGGAGCTGGTATAGATATGCTCCGCAGGCAAATCTAAGACCTGCGCGGCGGAGGCCGTGACGGCCTCAACAGCAGCCACGCCGCCTTTGCCGGTGAAAGCGTTTGAGTTGCCGGAATTCACCACAATCGCGAAGCCCTTGTTAGGGTCTGCAATCCGGCCCAATTTTGCCTGACAGTCCAAAACTGGCGCCGACCGCGTCGCAGATTTTGTAAACACGCCAGCAATGCTGGCACCCGCAGCGACCGTGGCCAACATCACATCCGTTCGGCCCTTATAGTGAACGCCCGCCGCAGCCGTCGAAAATGCGATGCCGTCGATCACGGGCAGATCAGGAAAGCCACCCGCAGGTGCGAGCGGCGATATCTTCGATGTCTTGGCCATACTGCCTCGGGTAGATTGCGTGTCCTATTCAGACAGCAAATCTACATTGCGGATCATGGACGGATCAACCTCGATCTCGGTGCGGTCGACGGAGGCCGTATCCGTGATGTTTTGGATCGAGTCCTCGATGGCCTTGGAACGAAGCGCCTGTTCGATCTCGCCGCGCACCTCTTCCAGCGCAGGTGCCGATTTCGCGCGGCTTTCGTTGCGCTTGACGACATGCCAGCCGAACTGAGTTTGAACCGGCGCAGAAACCGCACCATCTTCCAGACCCAAAACGGCAGTTTCAAATTCCGGCACCATCGCGCCTTTGCCAAACCAACCGAGGGAGCCGCCACCCGGCCCGCTCGGACCTGTGGATTTCTCTTTGGCGATCTCGGCGAAGTCGCCTCCAGCCTCGATCATCTCGATGATGGCTTTGGCTTCGTCTTCTGTCTCAACCAGAATGTGAGAGGCGTTGAACTCCATCTCAGCCTCGAAACCTGCGAATTGCTCTGCGTAAGCGGCCTCGATCGCGCCTTCTTCCAGATCAGCCGTGCCGATCTTTTGCAAAAGCTCACCGGCTAAATAGGCGCGGTTTTCGTTTTCCTGGCCCAGAGTGACGCCTTTGGTCATGTCCTTTTCCATCGCCTGAGACAGCGCCGTCTGCTGGATCAGTTGATCCAGAATACCTTTGAAAAGGACGTCATCTTCAAGCTGCTTGTACTGCTCAGGCAGGCGATCTTGCAGCGCGATCATATGGCCCAAAGTGATATCGGTGCCGTTGACCGTCGCCATAACCGTGTCCGCATCTTGCGCAACCGCTGGCATCGCAACTGTGACGGCCAAGCCCGTTGCACGAAGAAGTGTTGAAAACTTGCCCATTAAATCTGTCTCCTAGGGGGTCACAGGGGTCCGTGACGTTGACACTATTCTAGCCGCCCCTTACATCGAAAAAAGGTCTGGAACGAACTTTCCTTGCAGTTGAGATATGGTGCGACGCGGCGAGGGACAAGGCGAACCTTACACACGATCATGTTAGGCCCGTATCTGACGGGCGAAACGGCGGAGACATAATGCTGGGTCTTGGAACCATTAAGAAAAAGGTCTTTGGCACGCCAAACGACCGCAAAGTCAAAGCTGTGCGGCCTCTGGTCGACAAAATCAACGCGCTGGAGCCCGAGTTTGAGAAGCTCAGCGATGAGCAAATCAAAGACCGTACAGAGGCTTTGGCCACCCGCGCACAATCAGGCGAAAAGCTTGATGATCTGCTGCCGGAGGCTTTCGCCAATGTCCGCGAAGCTGCGCGCCGCGCTTTGGGCCTTCGCGCCTTTGACACGCAATTGATGGGCGGGATCTTTCTGCACCAAGGCAATATCTCCGAGATGAAGACCGGCGAAGGGAAGACCCTTGTGGCCACCTTCCCCGCCTATCTGAACGCTTTGACAGGCGAAGGTGTGCATATCGTCACCGTGAATGACTACCTTGCAAAACGCGACGCGGAATGGATGGGCAAGGTCTATACGGCGCTGGGCATGACCTGCGGTGTGGTCTACCCCCAGCAACCCGATGGCGAGAAACAAGGCGCCTATGCCGCCGATGTTACCTACGCAACCAACAACGAGCTGGGCTTCGACTATCTGCGCGACAACATGCGGTCCGAATTGGCAGAGATGGGCCAGCGCGGCCACAATTACGCGATTGTCGATGAGGTGGATTCGATCCTGATCGATGAGGCACGGACACCGCTTATTATCTCGGGCCCGTCGGAAGATCGCTCCGAGCTCTATATTACAATCGACAAGCTGATCCCTGAGATCACGGACGAGCATTTCTCACTCGACGAGAAAACCCGCGTCGTCACGATCACGGATGACGGCAATGATTTCATCGAGCTGCGCTTGCGCCAGATGGACTTGCTGCCCGAAGAACAGTCTTTGTACGACCCAGAAAGCACCACGCTTGTTCACCATGTGACCGAAGCCCTGAAAGCGCATAAGGCGTTCAAGAAGGACAAGGACTATATGGTGCGCAACAATGAAGTTGTGCTGGTCGATGAATTTACGGGCCGGATGATGGCGGGTCGTCGCCTGTCGGGCGGTTTGCACCAAGCGATCGAGGCGAAAGAGGGCTGCGCTATCCAGCCCGAAAACATCACATTGGCCTCGGTGACGTTCCAGAACTATTTCCGGCTTTACAACAAGCTCGCTGGCATGACCGGGACAGCGGCAACAGAAGCCGAAGAGTTTATGGAAATCTACGGGCTCGGTGTCGTCGAAGTCCCCACCAACAAGCCTATCGCGCGGATCGACGAGCATGATGCGATCTACCGTACCGCGACCGAAAAATACGACGCCATTGTCGAAGAGATCAAAGAGGCGAATGGCAAAGGCCAGCCTGTTTTGGTCGGCACCACCTCGATTGAAAAATCCGAGTTCCTGTCGCAGCTTTTGGAGAAAGCAGGCGTCAAACATAACGTCCTAAACGCGCGCCAGCACGAGAAAGAGGCGCAGATTGTCGCCAATGCAGGCACGTTAGGGTCGGTCACGATTGCCACCAACATGGCCGGTCGCGGCACCGACATTAAACTGGGCGGCAATGTCGACTTCCAGATCATGGAGGCGATCGAAGCGAGCCCCGACGCAGACCCTGAAGAAATTCGCACGCGGATCGAAGCCGAGCATGACAAAGACGAAGATGCGGTCAAAGCCGCCGGTGGTCTGTTTGTTCTGGCGACCGAACGCCATGAGAGCCGCCGGATTGATAACCAGCTGCGCGGCCGTTCTGGGCGCCAAGGTGACCCGGGACGCTCCAGCTTCTTTTTGTCGCTTGAAGATGATCTGATGCGTATTTTCGGCTCTGACCGTCTTGAGAAAATGCTCTCGACGCTTGGTATGAAAGAGGGCGAAGCGATTGCGCATCCTTGGGTGAACAAGTCGCTGGAAAAGGCACAAGCCAAGGTCGAAGGCCGCAATTTTGATATCCGCAAACAACTTTTGAAGTTTGACGATGTGATGAATGACCAGCGTAAGGCGATCTTTAGCCAACGCATGGAAATCATGGAATCGGAAGACGTCGCAGAAATCACCCGCGACATGCGCCATCAGGTTGTCGACGATCTGGTCGATCAATTCATGCCGCCCAAAACCTATGCCGATCAATGGGACACCAAGGGGCTTTATATTGCCTCGATGGAGAAGCTGGGTGTGGATGTCCCGGTCATAGATTGGGCCGATGAAGAAGGCGTCGATGACGAACAAATCAGCGAAAGGCTTTGCGAGGCTTCCGATGATTTGATGGCCAAAAAAGCCGTTGAATTTGGTCCCGAGCAGATGCGCAATATCGAGAAGCAATTGCTGCTGCAAACCATCGATGGCAAATGGCGTGACCACTTGCTGAAGCTGGAACACTTGCGGTCGGTCGTGGGCTTCCGCGGCTATGCGCAGCGCGATCCGTTGAATGAATACAAGACCGAAAGCTTCCAGCTGTTTGAAGGCATGCTTGATAGCTTGCGAGAAGACGTGACCGAGAAACTGGCGAAAATCCGACCGCTCTCGGAAGAAGAGCAGCAGAACATGCTTGCTCAATTCTTGGCTCAGCAAGAGGCCGCTGCCGGGGGTGATCCCGTGCCCGCGCAACCTGCTGCACCGCTCGCTCCGGCTGAAGGTTTTGTCGAGGATGACCCCTCAACTTGGGGCAATCCCGGGCGCAATGCGATCTGTCCATGCGGCAGCGGCAAGAAGTTCAAGCACTGTCACGGTCAACTCGGATGAATTAACCTTTTCAACTCAGCAGTTGAAAATAACGTCAAACCCCGTGAAACTTGCCCCCGCAATGATTGTGGGCAAGGTATTGAACCGATTTAGGGTCTATTTTTGGTCTATTTTTTTGAGTGCCGCCGCTTGCTTTAGCGTCGCGGCGCAAGAAATTCGACTGTCTTCGCGTGATGGAGCCTTAACGATCGCGGGGGATCTTCTTGGCTATGACGGAGAGTTCTACCGCCTCGAAACGATCTATGGCCCGCTGACATTTGATGCCAAAGCGGTGACCTGCGAAGGCACGGGCTGCCCTGATCTGAATGCTTATGTTGCGGAATTTACCTTGTCGGGAACACGGCAGATGGCGGATGTTCTGGTTCCAGCACTGATCCAGTCCTTTGCGGATCGCGAAGGATTCTCGGTGCGTCGTCGTGCGATCGATGCCACGCATTCGATCTTTGAGCTAAACGACGACACGCGGCTTGTCGCCCGCCTTTCTCTACGGACGACCAGTACGGCGGAGGGTTATGCTGACTTGATTGCGGAAGAAGCAGATATCGCGCTTGCGCTGCGGCCACCGCAGGCGCGAGAGATATCGCTGGCGGAGGCCGCAGGATTGGGCGATTTGACAAAGGGCCGCCGCGCGCGCGTGATTGCACTAGACGGGATGGTCGCAGTAACAGGGGTTGGTGGTGGAATACAGACACTAACTCTGGAACTTTTGGCCAATATCTTTGCCGGTAATAGCGGCTCTTTCGACGGTGAAGCGCGCAAGCTGGCTATCCACCTGCCTGATCAGATGTCAGGCTTGGCGGAATCATTTCAGGATAAAGTTCTGACGCCGCGAAATTTGGCTTTTGATCCAAATGCAACTTTTCACACCTCACTTGGCGAATTGACCAGCGCCGTTGCTGCCGATCCCTTTGCGGTCGGCCTTACCACCCTCAGTGAGCTAAACAATGCGCAACCGATCCGCATCTCGGATGGCTGCGGGGTTGAGCAATCTGCTACCCTGTCGAGCATCAGGGCCGAAGACTACCCGTTGACGATCCCATTGATGTTCTATTCGCCCACCCGCCGCCTTCCGAAAATGGCGCGGAACTTTCTGGCTTTCGCAGAAACGCGTCAAGCGGATGTCATCATCCGGCGGATGGGATTTGTTGACCAATCCATATTGGCCACCGACTTCACCTATCAAGGAGGACGATTGGCACAAGCGATCAAGACGGCGGGCTCTGATGTCAGCTTGCGCGATCTGCAGGCCCTCGTCTCGCGTCTGTCGCAGCGCAGCCGTCTTTCAACGACGTTTCGTTTTGCGGGAAATTCAACCAAGCTGGATGTGCAATCGCGAGAGAACCTCGTGCGATTGGCGCGCGCTTTGGAGGTTGGAGCCTTCGATGGCGAAGACCTTCTACTCGCAGGATTCACCTCCGGTCGCGGAGCGGGAGCGCAGAATCTAAAACGATCAAGGGCCAAGGCGCAGATCGTTTTGGATCAGATCAAAGATATCGCGACTGAGGCCAACTTCGACCAGATTAACCTAGATGTCGCCGGGTTTGGCGAGGCCCTGCCAATGGCTTGCGACGGATCAGAATGGGGCCGGGCTTTGAACGATCGCATCGAAATTTGGGTGAAATAGGGTCTAGATCAGACCTTCACTGCGGAAAGAGAAGCTGTCGGATTTTCCGATGATCAGATGATCGTGCAAGGTGACGCCTAAAATAGATGCGCCATCCCGGATCAGATTTGTCATATCGATATCCGCCTGCGACGGCGTCGGATCACCAGAGGGATGGTTATGAACCAAGATCAGCGCCGAGGCGCTCAGCTCGAGCGCCCTCTTGATGACTTCGCGCGGATAGACTGGCACATGATCAACGGTGCCCGATTGTTGTGCTTCATCGGCGATGAGTACGTTCTTGCGATCCAGAAACAGAACCCGAAACTGCTCTGTATCCAAATAGGCCATCCGCGTTGTGCAATAGCTCAGAAGACTGTCCCACGATGAAAGCACCTCCCTGCCCATGACACTCCCACGCGCCATCCGCTGTGCGGCAGCCTCAACAATCTTTAGATCTTCAATGACAGAGGACCCGATGCCAGAGATCTCGCGCAGGCGCGCAGGTTTAGCTGAGATTACGTTGTTGAAATCTCCAAACTTCTCAAGAAGAGCGTTGGCCAAAGGCCCTATCTCGTCTTTCGCCGAAGCGCGCAGTAGCACCAGTTCTAACAGCTCATAGTCCGGCATCGCCTCGGCACCGCCCGCCATGAAGCGATCTCGCAGCCTCGTGCGATCGGGGATAGGTGGCTTGGCACCAAATCGCGTGGCAGGCACGTCGAACAGCGATGGGTTTTGATCCGTCATGACGCCAAATCATACGATTCGATTTAATTGCGTCTTAAGTCAGCCGTAAGTCGGATGAAATTTCCCACTGGGTGAAAGCGTGAATATCTCGAAGCCATTAGATGTGACGCCCACTGAATGCTCAAACTGTGCCGATAGCGACTTATCGCGTGTCACTGCAGTCCAGTCATCTGCCAGAACCTTGGTCTCGGGCCTGCCAAGGTTAACCATGGGCTCGATTGTGAAGAACATGCCCTCTTCCAAAAGCGCGCCCGTCCCCGGCCTGCCGTAATGCAAAACATTTGGTGGCGCGTGGAACACACGGCCAAGCCCGTGACCGCAGAAATCGCGCACCACCGACATGCGGTGGCTTTCGACATAGCGCTGAATGGCGTAGCCGATATCGCCGAAAGTATTGCCGGGTTTGACTTGCTCGATCCCTCGAAACAACGCGTCATGGGTCACTTGGATGAGCCGTTCGGCCTTGCGCCCTAGCTTGCCCGCGACATACATCCGGCTTGTATCGCCGAACCAACCATCGACGATCACGGTCACATCAATGTTCAGGATATCGCCGTCTTTCAGCGTTTTAGAGCCTGGAATCCCGTGGCACACGACATGGTTCACACTGATGCAAGAGGCATGTTTATAGCCCTTGTACCCAATCGTTGCCGAGGTGGCATCGGCCTGTTTGATCATCTCGGTGATCGCGTCATCCAGTGCCTCGGTCGTGGTGCCGGGAACGACTTGAGGCGCGATATCGTCGAGGATTTGCGCCGCCAGTGCTCCGGCCTTGGACATGCCTTGAAAATCCCCATCCTCATAGATGCGGATGCCTTCCTTGGTAATGCGACCTTTATGCGCGTCGTCCAAAACGAGCCTCGTTGGTTGTTTTGTGGATAATTACAAGACCTTGATCCTTAACACCAGTGGCGCGAACGCAGTTCTGCTTTGAAAGCGTGGCAGTGCGGATTATAGATCAATGCAAATCAGTCCGGAGCTTTAAATGTCCAACCCAACTGCTGCTATGATCGTGATCGGGGATGAGATCCTGTCGGGTCGGACGCAAGACACTAATACCCATTATCTTGCCGGGCAATTGACGGAAGTAGGCATTGATCTGATGGAAGTTCGCGTGGTTTCGGACGACCACAAGACGATCTCAACCACCGTGCGCGAGATTTCCGCACGCTATGATCATGTGTTTACGTCGGGCGGCATCGGGCCGACCCATGATGACATTACCGCTGATGCGGTTGGCGACGCCTTCGGCGCCAATGTAGGCATTCGCGACGATGCGCGCGCGCTTCTTGCAGCGCATTATGCCAAGACGGGTGCCGAGCTGAACGAGGCCCGTTTGCGGATGGCGCGCATTCCGGATGGGGCGGAGTTGATCGACAATCCGGTCTCTGTCGCTCCGGGGTTCAAGATTGGCAATGTTCATGTGATGGCAGGCGTGCCTTCCGTGTTCAAAGCAATGGTCGCGTCGGTTTTGCCGACAATGACAGGAGGGCAGCCGCTTTTGTCTGTGACTTTGCGCGTTGATCGTGGGGAGGGTGACATCGCGGGGCCGTTGTCGGACATGGTCGAAAAATTCCCTGATATCTCCTTCGGGTCTTATCCGTTCCAGAAAGACGGAAAATACGGGTCAAATCTGGTACTGCGCGGCACTGATCCGTCTATACTTGAGAAAGCCCGCAGCGATCTTGCGCATGCGCTGGGCGTACCTGTTTCGTGAAACCGAGCACCGTTCTTGACGCATTAGAGGCGACATGGCCGCCTGCGAAAACGAGCCGGACCGGCCCTTGGACGATCCGAGACGGGCAAGGCGGCGGCAAGCGTGTTTCAGCTGCGACAGCGGATGGCCCAGTGACAGAGGGTGACATATCTCAGGCCGAAGATCAGATGCGTGAGCTTGGGCAAGAGCCATTGTTCAAAGTTACTCCAGAGGAAGATGAATTAGACTCTATTCTGGCGAAAAGGGGCTATGAAATCTTCGACCCATCGCTTCTTTATCACTGCCCGATTGAGACTCTTTGCGACGAAGAGCCTCCGAAAATTTCGACATTTCCGATCTGGCCGCCTCTTCAGATCATGCGCGATCTCTGGGAGGAGGGGGGCATATCGGGGGACCGTTTGGCAGTGATGGAGCGCGCCTGTGAGCCCAAGACATCTATTCTAGGGCGAACGAATGGGCGCGCGGCGGGTGCGGGGTTTGTGGCGATCAGCAATGGCATCGCGATGATCCACGCCATCGAGATTGCACCGCATTTGCGTCGTCAAGGAATGGCAGGTCACATGATACGCGCGGCAGCACTTTGGGCGCTGGGGGAAGGCGCTACAGATTTCGCTTTGGCTGTGACCGATGCGAATGAGCCCGCGAAGAAACTCTATAGATCTCTGGGCATGACTTGTCTGGGGCGGTATCATTACCGCGTGAAACCCTGAACCGAGGTTACGACTGTGTCCAAGAAATCGCTGCCCACCGCCCTTGATCTGCCGATGCAGGACCCGCTGCCTGAGGCGACGCAAAAGTATTTTGATATCTGCACCGAAAAGCTGGGGATGATCCCAAACGTGCTGCAAGCCTATGCGTTCGACACGGACAAGCTCGATGCCTTCACGGGTATGTATAACGACTTGATGCTGGCCGATAGTAATCTGAGCAAGCTGGAGCGGGAGATGATCGCCGTTGTCGTCTCGGCCGTGAACCGGTGCTTCTATTGTCTGGTCGCGCATGGCGCTGCGGTGCGCGAGCTATCCGGTAGGCCTGAGCTGGGCGAGATGTTGGTGATCAATTACCGAGTGGCTGATCTGGACGCGCGGCAACGTGCGATGCTCGATTTTGCAGTTTTGATGACTGAGGCGAGCTACAAGATTGAGGAGTCTGACCGCCAAGCCCTGCGAGATGTTGGTTTCTCGGATCGCGATATCTGGGACATTGCATCGGTTGCAAGCTTCTTCAATATGACGAACCGAATGGCGTCCGCCGTCGATATGCGGCCCAACCCTGAATATCATTCGGCGGCCAGATGAGGGTCTGTTTCACCGCAATATTGTCCTTTTGCCTGATCGCGTCGGCATCATTTGCGCAGGTTAACCTGAACTTCCCGGGCTCGGCGACAGCGACATTTTCGGACACGACCAGCTTTGACAGCTACAAACTGCCCGTGGGTCCCTACAGCGACGGAGTGATCCAAACGATCGTCGCCGAAGGGCCATTGGCAAAGCTCTCTTGGCGGGTGAATGCGCCGGGGGCCACGACGCTGGGGGTCATGGATAGCCTTAGGCAGCAACTCGAACAGGTAGGCTTTGAGCTGCTTTACGAATGCGAAACCCGCGAATGTGGCGGCTTCGATTTCCGCTTTGGAACCGAAGTTCTGCCAGAGCCATCGATGCATATCGACCTCGGAGATTTTCGCTATCTGGCGGCGCAACGGCTTGGCCAAGCGGTGCCGGAATATATCAGCCTCTTTGTGTCGCGCAGCTCGGACTTTTCGTTTGTGCAGATGATCCTTGTTGGCGGCGCGGATCAAGACGGGGTCGGTGTGGCGATCCAGGAGCAGATCACGCCCGCGATCCCAACCCGCAGCTTTGGGTCAGTTATTGAAGCGCTGGAGGCCAATGGTGCGGCTGTTTTGGAAGATCTTGATTTCGCGACCGGGTCGTCGCGGTTGGGCAAGGGGCCGTTCGACTCGCTCAAGGATCTTGGCGCCTATCTGAATGCCAATCCGTCGCGGCAGATCGCTTTGGTTGGTCATACCGATGCCGTGGGCGCGCTGGACGGCAATATCGCATTATCGCGCAAGCGGGCTCAGGCCGCTGCACAGCGTCTGATCGAAGTGCATGACGTTCCAGCTGGTCAGGTCAGCGCCGACGGCGTTGGATATCTTGCGCCGCGCGCCACGAACCTGACAGAAGAAGGGCGCACCAAAAACAGAAGGGTCGAGGTGGTTCTCACCTCGACCCAGTAATGTGTTGCCAAACACCTGTAATCTCTAATCCGACTTACCAGTCGTCGGGACCCTTATTCTTGAATTCCTCGACAAGGAAATCAATGAAGGTCCGGACCTTAGGCTGCGTATAGCGACCCGGTGGGTAAACCGCGTAGATGCCTTGATACTCATCAGGCAATTCTGGCATCGCATCTTCGACAAGACCTTCTTTCATCGCATCTGCGTAAAGAAAGCTGGGCAGGAAGGCGATCCCAAGGCCTGACACGCAGGCATTCAGAAGCGACTGGCCATCATTGACCGTCAACCAGCCTTGCGTGCGAACCTGACGCTTCTCACCAGACGGTGCGGTCAGCTTCCAGACATTGCCGGCGGATTGGTTGGAATAATGCAGAAGCTTATGGTCATTCAATTCGTCGATCTTTTCGGGGCGGCCGAATTGTTCGAAGTATTTCGGGCTGGCGATCAGACGTTTCGTCGTATCGGTCAGTTTGCGCGCTCGAAGCGAGCTGTCTTCCATCTCGCCAATACGGATCGCAAGGTCAAACCCTTCGCTGATCAGCTCCACATAGCGGTTGTTGAGCACCATATTGACTGTGATATCCGGGTAGTCGACCAAAAAGTCACCCAAGATCGGCGACATATGGTTCACGCCAAAATCAGTCGCGACAGAGATCCGCAAAAGCCCGGACGGTGCAGATTGCATCGAAGAGACAAGCGCATCGGCTTCGCCCGCATCATTTAACACGCGACGGGCGCGGTCATAATAGGCAAGGCCAATCTCAGTAGGGCTGACGCGGCGTGTCGTCCGGTTCAAAAGCCGCGCGCCAAGCCTGCTTTCCAAAGCAGAGACGTGCTTTGAGACGGCAGATTTGGAAATCCCCATCTTGCGAGCAGCGTCAGTAAATCCGCCTTGGTCCACGACAGTGGCAAAAGCTTCCATTTCGGTCAGACGATCCATAAAGGACACCCCATACAACATAACGTTTGGAGGCTTATTGCGTCTAAATGGGGCAGGAATGCGATTTCAAAGCGACGATTCAGCGGTTTCTATAGGGATCGTCCTTGTCGTGGAAACAGAGAAACAGCTGTTTCCAAGCCCGTTTGCCTCGCTTTTGAAGGGCAAAAGCCCCAAGAATGCTACAGCTCGGCGGCCAGTCGCGTGCCTTGATCGATCGCGCGCTTGGCGTCCAGTTCGGCGGCAACGTCAGCACCACCAATGATATGGACGGATCCCTTTATCTGATCGGCCAGCGCACGCTGAGGCACTTGGCCTGCACATAAAACAACTGTGTCGACCTCTAGAACACGCGGGTTCGCGCGCGCTTCACCTTCAGAGATATGCAGACCTTTCGCGTCGATCTTCTCGTAATTCACACCGCCGACCATCTGCACGCCTTTCATCTTCAACGCCGCTCGGTGAATCCACCCCGTGGTCTTACCCAGACGTTTGCCCAGCTTTTCGGATTTGCGTTGCAGCAGCGTGACCTCGCGCACAGGCGCATCCGGCTGAGGGCCCTCTGCGGCCACACCTCCACGCCTCATTTCTGGGTCAGCCACACCCCATTCTTCCAACCAGTCTTCCAGATTTTCAGTGGGGCTTTCATCAGTGACCAGAAACTCGGCCACATCAAACCCGATCCCACCTGCTCCAATAATCGCCACGCGTTTGCCAACTGGGGCACCGCTGCGCAGCACGTCAACATAAGACAGCACGTTCGGCCCATCTTGCCCGTCAATCTGCGGATCACGCGGCAAAACACCGGTGGCAATGATGACCTCGTCAAAACCGTCGAGCATCTCTGGCGTGGCCTCAGTGCTGAGCCGCAGATCAATGCCCGAGCGCATAACCGACACGCGATACCATGAGACAAGCCCGTCGAACTCTTCCTTGCCCGGCACCATCCGTGCCATGTTCAACTGCCCGCCAATATCGTCGGATTTGTCGATCAAAGTTACCGTATGGCCTCGCGCATCTGCCGTCAAAGCCGCTGAAAGTCCCGCAGGCCCGGCACCGACCACCGCGATCTTCTTAGGCGTCTTCGCGGTGGCGATCACCAGCTCAGTCTCCGCACAAGCGCGCGGGTTCACGAGGCAAGAGCTCAATTTACCGCTAAACGTGTGATCCAGACAGGCCTGATTGCACGCGATACAAGGCGCTATCTCATCGGCTTTCCCAGCCTCGGCTTTGGCTACAAAATGCGGATCAGCCAGAAATGGCCGCGCCATCGACACCATATCAGCGCAACCGTCTGCCAGAACCTGTTCACCCACCAATGGCGTATTGATCCGGTTCGACGTGATAATCGGGATCGACACTTCCCCCATCAGCTTCTGCGTCACCCACGTAAAGGCACGCCGCGGCACCGAGGTCGCAATCGTCGGAATCCGCGCTTCATGCCACCCGATGCCCGTATTGATGATCGTTGCACCCGCCGCCTCGATCCGTTTGGCAAGCTCAACAACCTCGTCCCAACTCGACCCGTTCGGGATCAGATCAATCATGCTCAACCGATAGATCACGATGAAATCTGGCCCAACAGCCTCGCGCACCCGGGTCACGACCTCGACAGGCAGACGCATCCGGTTCTCATAAGACCCGCCCCAACGATCCTCGCGCTTATTGGTATGCGTCACCAGAAACTGATTGAGGAAATACCCTTCGGAGCCCATCACCTCGACGCCGTCATACCCGGCGTCCCGCGCGCGGACAGCCGCGGTCACCATATCGGCAATCTGCTTCTCGATACCGGCCTCATCGAGCTCTTTGGGTGGAAAAGGTGAGATCGGCGATTTGATCGCAGACGGCGCCACACATTCAGGCCCGTAAGCATAGCGCCCGGCATGCAAGATCTGCATCGCGATCTTCCCGCCAGCCTCATGGACGCGATCGGTCACAATCTTATGGTTGGAGATATCCTCAGGCGTAAACAACCCCGCCGCACCGGGAAACACCCCGCCTTCAATATTCGGAGCCATCCCGCCCGTCACCATCAACGCCACACCGCCCCGCGCGCGCTCGGCGTAGAACTCCGCAACCCGGTTCCAATCTTTCGTCTCTTCCAGCCCGGTATGCATCGAGCCCATCAAAACGCGGTTCTTCAAAACGGTGAAGCCCAAATCAAGTGGGGCCAAAAGATGAGGATAGCGCGTCATAGAAAATCTCCCTGAACCATCTCAAGCCTGCCTGATTGTGACGCCCACGTCACCTCCCAACGCCACGTCAGACGGCTTCATTGTTCCAAAATAACCTCGGGGGAGGAGCGTCAGCGACGGGGGCAGAGCCCCAAAACCTTAACTCGTTTCCACGCAATGGCGCCGGAAGGCTTTCTTGAGCATATCCAGCTCCGCGCGCAGCAAATCGATCTCGGCGCGCAGATCATCGTCCAATGGCTCGCCCGTGATGATCGTGAAACGACCCAAAGTCTCGCCCGTCTCGACCTCCGCCAGAACAATTGTCTGCACCCCGTCGGTCAACAAATCAGACGGGATCTCCAAACGCACATGCCAGGTTTGATCCAGCGACGGATCATCCGTGACGCTCAGGCCGTCCAGCTTTTGCTCCAGATGAAAGGCAGCAATCTCGGGCGCATCAGCGCTATCCGATTTCAAGACCGCCTCGTAGATACCTGCCTGTATCCGCGTCTTGGTGAGTGTCAGTTCAGCCATTCTCTAGCCCTCAAAAACCCGCTCGCGGTCGGCGCGAGAATGTCAGGTCACGGATATTGATCTCGTTCAATTCGGGGCCCTCAAAAATCAGATCCAGCCAAATCCGCTCGAGACGTTTCTCGCTCAGCTTTGTGTGGGCAAGATCGAATTCAACCATCATCTCGGTTCCGTCCAATGGCAATTCCCGCACTACCTGTTCGACATTGGGCCCGTATTTGATGTTCAAACGCGCGAAAATTTCCAAAGGCTTCTCGGTCTCAACCTCGGCATCCATGCGCAGAATATGGTTGCGCCGCAGCCCGACAATAGCGCTATCCGGCAGGTCCAGAACAAGGCTCAGGAAACTGCCGTCAAATTTGAACACATCCATGCGCAACCCAAAAGGCGCCAGATCGCCGTCGCGTTTGTTGCGCACTTGCCTGAGTGTCAGCTCCGAGATCTTGCAGTCATGATAGAGCGTCGCTGCGGTCCCGATGCGAGACCGGCTCTCGACAGCAGAATGTCCCACGGGCACAATCGGGCCGCGCCACATCTCGGGGCGATGCGCCCAGTCAGATTGCGCAGGCTTGCGGATCGCGTTCGTCCCGATCCGAGGCAAAGTCAGACGTGCATCAGCTATATGGTTCACTTGATCAACCTTGCGGCGCAATTGGCGCGCCTGAGATCGCATCTGTCGCAGCATAGACAAATCGACCGTCTCAGCCGCGCGCGCTGCGTCTTCCCAACGCGCAAGGCTCCGGCTGTGCAGGCGCCGCCTGAAAAATTCTGTGACCCGGTTCATCATCTCGTTTGGGATATCCTATTGGCCCAACAAAAGCGGTAGCATTGTTTCTATAATGCAAACAATGGTTTCACTTAAATAAACGACGTAAGAAACCAATTTGTAAATTTTCGCCCTTGGGCGCCGCTTGTTTTGGCGCAGCGATGGTCGCGGGCTCAGTCAAACCTATATTCTTTTGCGTCGCTTCCACGAAGGCCCGCAACGTGCCTAAACCTCGATCTCGCGACAAGGGCGCATCCTCAAGGCCCAGCACGGACACCGCCACAACCGATGAATTCACGTCGAAATAGCCGCGCCAATAGACATCTTCTGCGCCAGACAAACCGCCGGGGCTGGTATCTTTTGCGCGCAAATACACAACACCATCGCGCGTAAATCCGTCAAGGATTGTCAGGTCACCAGATTGGCCCGACCGGCTGAGCGTGCGTTTGCCCGCATCGGACATGAAGAAGTCCTTGATCTTATTAGCGGTTGCCCGAATGGGCGCGGACGCTCCGTCTCCATTCGTGACCGATGCCGTGGCCACGGCTTGCACATCGGGCTGGGCTTGCCTGTGCGATCCAGATATCGCTGCGCAATTGCCAAACAAAACAAACGCATCAGACGCGCCCGATTTCGTTGAAACCGGATCAACGCAAAATCCCTTGGGCGCGACAAGCCGCACCGCATCTTGCGTCACAGTGATCTGCGTGTCTGCCTTAGAGCCTATATTCAGACCAGCTGGAAAGGTGCTCCCGCATCCCGCAAGCCCTAAGATCAGAACGAATACGGCGGCGCCGCGCATACCCAACTACAAGTCCATATAGACGTGTTTTTCGTCATTCGCGCCGGGATGCGTCACGGCGCCAAACTTGGTCCGCCCGACAAGCTGAGCGTATTTCCATAAGGCACCAGAGGCGTAAATCGTCTCCTTCGGGCCTTTCCAAGCCTTCTTGCGCTTAGCCAGCTCTTCGTCGCTGAGATCGACGCTGATCTCGCCTGTGATCGCGTTGAGCGTAATCACATCGCCATTCTCGATCAGAGCAATCGGCCCGCCATGTGCGGCTTCAGGCCCGACATGGCCCACGCAAAACCCACGTGTCGCACCCGAAAAACGCCCATCCGTGATCAGCGCCACTTTCTTACCCATGCCTTGACCTGACAGCGCAGCGGTTGTGGCCAACATCTCGCGCATACCCGGCCCGCCGGCGGGGCCTTCATTGCGGATCACGATGACCTGACCTTCTTCATAGTCGCGCTTTTGGACCGCCTCGAACGCGTCCTCCTCGCTCTCGAAGATATTGGCGGGGCCAGTGAACATCTGATGTTGAGTTTCCATCCCGGCGACTTTTACAATCGCACCATCAGGCGCGAGATTGCCTTTCAGGCCAACAACGCCGCCCGTCTTAGACAGCGGCTCCGCAATGGAATAGATGACTTTGCCATCGGCTTCCAAAGTGACTTTGTCGATCTCTTCGCCAATCGAATAGCCCGTCGCTGTGATACAATCCTCGTGAATAAGACCCGCTTTGCGCAGTTCTTTCATCACCACCGGCACGCCGCCGGATTCGTAAAGATCTTTGGCCACATATTGCCCGCCGGGTTTCAGGTCGACGAAGTAAGGCGTGTCGCGGAAAATGTCGCAAACATCTTCCAGCGTGAACTCAATTCCCGCCTCATGCGCCATCGCAGGCAGGTGCAGACCCGCATTGGTCGACCCACCGGTGCAGGCGACAACACGCGCCGCGTTTTGCAGGCTTTCCAGCGTCACGATATCACGCGCACGGATGTTCTTTTCAATCAAGTTCATCACAGCCTGACCAGAGGCCACCGAGTATTGATCTCGCGACTCGTAGGGCGCGGGTGCTCCGGCCGAGTTTGGCAGAGCCAGCCCGATGGCTTCCGAGACGCAGGCCATAGTGTTGGCGGTGAACTGGCCGCCACAGGCGCCCGCCGATGGGCAGGCGACGCGTTCGAGAATGTCCAAAGCGCTGTCCGACAGATCACCCGCTTGATGACGCCCGACGGCCTCAAACATATCCTGGACGGTCAGGTCGCGGTTGGCATATTCCGCCGGAACATCAGAACCGGTCGGCGCGCGGCCCGGAAGGATCGAGCCGCCATAAACGAAGACGGACGGTGTATTCAGCCGGATCATCGCCATCATCATACCGGGCAAGGACTTGTCACACCCTG